>NZ_ASWH01000002.1:618425-927638 GCF_000407545.1 Enterococcus gilvus ATCC BAA-350
AGAATCCATGCATAAAGCAGTGCGGCCGCAACGGTATCTACATCCGTCGCAGTGGCATTGACGAAGCCCATCTGATTGAAGATCGTTACTAAAAGTGCTGGTAAAAGGGTGATGAAAAAGCCGTGAGCAATCCCCCCGATGATCGCGCCTCGACGACCTCCGACTGCATTTCCGAAGATCCCCGCTGTTCCTCCTGCGAAGAAGTTCGTCAGCATTCCCGGTAGAATCATTGCTAAACCAAAGGTCGGCAAGATAAACATGGCGATGATCGTACCAATCGTCGTCGTAATAAAACCTAAGATCACCGCATTTGGTGAGTAAGGGAAAAATACTGGGCAGTCCAATGCTGGAATCGCGTTGGGTACTAGCTTCATCGCAATTCCTCGGAAAGCCGGTACGATCTCACCCAATAATAAACGGACTCCTGATAGCAAAACATAAACACCAACTACAAATTGGATCGCTTGTAAGAAGGCAAACATCAAGTAATGCTGCGCACCGTGGTCGCCAACTCCTGGTCCGGCGAAAGCGGCAGTGACGATATATAGCGGCACCATCACGACCATGACAGACAGATACGTATCCTGTAAGAATTCAAAAGATTTTGGTAGATTGATATCTTCGATGGATTTTTTGTTCTCGCCTCGTTCACCGAAAATATAAGCGACCCCAGCCTCAAACATATAACCAATCGTACAAAAATGACCTAATGCGATATCATTTGACCCTGTGATCTTACGAATGATCGGTTGCGCGATCGCCGGCATCGCGACTGCAAAAATCGCACCGACGATACTTCCAACAACGATCAGAACTAGACCTCTCAAGCCAGAAAAGTAGCCAAAAACAGTCGTCATCGTTGCCATCCATAGAATCGCTTGACCCGTTAAGAAGATGTATTTCCATTTGGTAAAGCGCGCGATCAGAATATTCACAATAAAAATACCTAGAAAAGTCAATGCTATGTCGCGCCCTAACCCCAATTCGTTCATCGCTTGCCCGTTGATCGCCTCGATTGAAGGGATGATCCCTTGCATATGAAATCCAGCCGTAAAGATTTCACCAAAATACGTAAGGCTTCCAACGATAATACTCGAACCCGCACTTAGTACTTGGAAGCCAAGCAATGTCTTTAAGGTTCCCGATAGGACTTGCCCCGCAGATTTTTTCTGCAAAACCAGCCCTAGCATCGCAATCAGTGCAATGGTGATGGATGCTTGTGTCAAAATATTTTCAATAATAAAATTAACAACTCCCATTTGTTTCGCTCCTTATTCGTTTTATAGTATTCATTTTTCTTAAAATCGAAAAATGAGTTTGATTCTCATGCCGTATACCATTCCACTAGTCTTCAAATGATAATTGGCCGTTTAAACCTTTGATCAGTGGAACTGGCATCCTTATTCGTTTTATAGTATTCATTTTTCTTAAAATCGAAAAATGAGTTTGATTCTCATGCCGTATACCATTCCACTAGTCTTCAAATGATAATTAGCCGTTTAAACCTTTGATCAGTGAAACTGGCATCCTTATTCGTTTTATAGTATTCATTTTTCTTAAAATCGAAAAATGAGTTTGATTCTCATGCCGTATACCATTCCACTAGTCTTCAAATGATAATTAGCCGTTTAAACCTTTGATCAGTGGAACTGGCATCCTTATTCGTTTTATTGTATTGTCTTTTAGAATGGCTTTATAAAGCGCCTTTTGCTTCTAAGATCGGTAGTAGTTTCTCTTCGATTTCTGGTTTGGACACAATATTTTTTAAATAGACAATGGCTGTTTGCTCTTCGTTGATCGAGAATTTTTCAAATTGTGACTTGAAATTTTGTGCAGTGATGATGATGTCCGAACGTGAAGAAGCTGCTGTGGAAATATCCACGTGATCCAGCTTTGCATCGACCCCATGTGCATTCAACACATCCTCAGCCGCCATTTGAGCCGCAAAGCTGCTTCCTAATCCTGCTCCGCATACGAATAAAATTGACACTTGTTTTCCCATTTTCTTTCTCTCCATTCTTTTTTATCTATTGAACTATGCATAATTCCGTTAACTAAATAAAATTTCCTTGAAACGATCGACATCCGTTTCTTTGCTTAAACGATCTATCTTCTCTTCATCATTGATCAGAGCGATCAGACTCTTCATGATATTTAAGTGAGAGTAGGAGTCCACCGCAGCCAGACAAAAGATGATTTTCACGGGATCGTTCTCTTCATTTCCGAATGCGATCGGTTCATTGATCGTAGCAACACTCACGCCTAAGCGGTTGACCCCGTCTTCCGGCCGCGCGTGGGCCAATGCGATGTACTTCCCGATTACGATATACGGACCATACTCCTTTACTGAGTCGATCATCGCCGTGACATACCTTGGCTCGATCACCCGCTCATTAATCAACGGTTCCGACACTCGCTGGATAGATTCCTCCCAAGTCTTCACCTGCTCATTCAATAAAATGTTGCTGTCTATTAAAACATCTTCTAACATCGGCTGAATCTCCTTCTTGTTTATCGTTAAATGGTTTTGATCAAAAAGCGTTTCCAATTCTTTGTAAATACCTTCAGTCACTTTTCCCCCGCTCTTCTCAACGGTCTCGATCAGTGCTGAAAATAGATGTGTCGAATCTTGATGATTGACCAAACGTTTAAGTTTTTGATTTTCTGTTAAGAATGCCGTAATTCGGCGTTTGCTTTCTTCTTTAATAATGGGTTCTAACTCTAAAACCGGCTTTTCTGAATAACGAATCGCCACCGTACTAAAGATCAAATCCACATCCAATTTTTCAATCAACGCTACTTCTCTAGAGCTCAATACGGCCAACACTTCGATATTAAATAACTCTTTCAAATTTTCAGACAACAGCTTGCCAGTCGCTACCCCGTGGTTGCAGATCACTACTGCTTTATAGATGTAGTGGAGGTCTTGGTTGATCGAACTGACCGAAGTCGAAAAATGAATGGTGAGAAAGGCAAGCTCGTCCTCACTCAACGTTTTCTTCGTTACTTGTTCGATAGCCGGAGTAAATTGTTGGATCGCTGCATATATATTGCAGTAATTTTTTTTGACCGTTTCTTTCAGCGGATTGACGATCTGGATATTGCTCTTCACTCGATTGATCATGCCGACTAAATGCTTGTAGAGGCCTTCCTGTAAGGATTCTTCTTTTCTGGAAAAAGGAATTTTGGTTTTTTCCTCAACAAACTGCATCAACTGGATCGACAACAATTGCGCTTGAACCCATTCGATCGAATTGTTCATGTCCCGCGAATTGAAGGTATTCAGCATAAAAACAATGTATTTGATCTCCACTTCTGGAGGGGAGAGCTGAAAAGTCTCGCAGATTGCTGTTACAAAATCTCGAATCTCACTTTGAGGAGTATCCGGTGCCTCCCACGCAGAACTTGCGATAAGGTCTTCTCGTAAATAACGATTCAGCCAAACGGCGGTAAAGACCAGCATCTGATTACGATAAATCGCGTCTTCTTCCAAATTCACAGACGACGCATACAAGTGATCCAGCTTTTCAAACAATTCTTCCGAAAGATAACTGGACAAAATCCTTCGATTAACCGAAAATTCTTGCTCAGACTGCGGAGAAATAACACCTACAGAACGATTGATGACCTCATATATCATCGTTCGAATCGACCGCTCTGCCCCCTTCAATACGATGCCTTGCTTCGCGACACTCAGTACCTCGATCCCATATTCCGCAAGCATGTTCCTGACCCGACGCATGTCTTCATCCAGCGTACTTTTCGAAATTTGATAATCCTCTTCTTTTTGATACAAGAAGACGGGCTTCCTGCTCAATGAAAAAGAAAGAATCAAATCAAACATCCGATTTTCGCGATCCAAATATTGCGTCTCCTCTGTCGCACCTAAGTGAGACAACAGGGACTTCTTTTCCTCTGAAGATAAAACCAGTCGATACCCTCTTTTTCTCAGATTTTTGATTTCTGAAAAGTGTTTTTCCACCAAAAATTGATTGATTTCTCGCAACTCATTTCGGATGGTTCGGGTGCTTGTATGAAATTCTTCCTCCAGCTTTGCCAAAGTGACAGGATAATCAGAAGTTATAAAAATACGTAATATATTAACTGTTCGATCCTTCATTTATATCTTCCTCTCGTCTAAGGTGAGTATATAACCCTTTATTTTTCTTGATAAGTAGAGATTTTTGCAATGTTTTTTGGCAACAATGTAAGCGCAACCTAAAAAAGATGTTTTTCTTCTTATAAAGAGCCTTACTTAAATCCGTTATTTTATGCGTCATTCAGAAGCGTTTATTTTTTTATCAACGACTCTTTTCTACTTTAAGATACCTGATTGCTCATGAAAAAAGAGCCGTTCCGTTGCCTTTTCTTCTGCTATCTAAACAATAAATAATCGAACGTTAATCATAAAATAACAGATTGTATCAAGTCAATAAATGAAGAGCACACAAAAAAATACAGTACCTGAATGGCTTAAACATTCAGGTACTGCATTTTCTTTTTTCTACGCCTGCACACTTGGCAAAATGGTCATTTCTGTGATAGCCACCTCGTCTGGCTGCTGAATAGCAAACAGGACGGTTTTCGCTACTGCTTCAGGAGTGATGGCGATTTGATAAAACTCTTCCATCCCTTGTTTGACTTCTTGTGTAGAAATCGTAGACAATAATTCCGTTGAGATGGCTCCTGGATAAAGCGTTGTAGTGCGAATATTCGTTTTTTCCAACGCAGACTCCATTCGGAAGCCTTCCATGATCGCTCGTACCGCAAATTTTGTCCCGGTATAAACAGCGTTTCCTGGAAAGACTTTTAACCCTGCAATTGAGCTTGTGGCTAATACATGCCCAGATTTTTGCTTGGTAAAATGAGGAAGCACCGCGGCTAAACCATTTAAAACTCCTTTGATATTGCAATCGATCATGTCGTTCCATTCTTCTGTTTTTAGCTCGCTCATATTGCTAGCCGGCATGATTCCAGCATTCGCAAATAATACATCCACTTTTCCAAAAGTTTTTACCGCTAAGTCAACTAGAGCTTCGACTTCTTCAGATTTCCGTACATCTGTAGTAGCGTAAACACTCGTTTCTCCGAATTCTTTTACTAATTGCTGCAACTTTTCTTCTCTCCGGGCGCCCAATACCACCTTCGCCCCTTCATTAACCAGCATTCTTGCAGTAGCTTCCCCAATTCCAGAGGAGGCCCCTGTGATCACCACAACTTTTCCTTCTATAGTTTTATTCATTTTATCCCTCAATTCTGTTAAAAAATATCTTCTGCTAACGCGAACGCACTCCACGCCTTTGGCCACCCCGCATAAAATGCGAGATGTGTGATCAATGCGACGATTTCTTTTTTTGTCACGCCATTTTTCTTTGCTATTTTTAGATGTGCTTCTAATTGAGGTGCCCCCATCGCCAACAAGGCTGAACAGGTGATCATACTGCGGTCATGGGCGGAAAGCTCGTCTTCCTTAGCCCATACTTCTCCAAATAATACATCGTCATTCAACGCTGCAAACTGCGGGGCAAATTCACCTAATCATTCTCTTCCTGCTGTTTGTTTTTCCATTTGCTATGCTCCTATCTTTAAGGTAAACTTTTTTTGCAATTTGGGTTTACTTTATTTATTCAAGTTCTTATTTTAGTTGGTCATACCAGTCATCCGATACAGGCTCTAACCATTCGGGCGTGCCTGCTGTAATAGCGATATGCTCAAACCAACTGTCTTTTGCGGCGCCATGCCAATGCTTGACCCCATCATGGGTGATGACCACATCTCCTGCACTTAGACGACGTGCTTCTTTGACTTCTTCTTGGTACCAGCCTTCTCCCCCAGTAACTAACAATAATTGATAGCCCTCGTGATGAATGTGCCAGTTATTGCGGCAACCTGGTTCAAAGGTCACGTTTGCAACACCTACGTCAACCGTCGGATCAGCGATCAGTGGATGGAGATAGCTTTGACCGACAAAAAATTCCGCATACGCTTCGTTCTTTTCGCCAACGGGAAAAATCACGCCATTTTCAACTTCTTTATGTTTTACCATTCTTTTTTCCTCCTGTTTCATGATTGTTGTTTCGAATAAGAAAGCAACCAATTTTTTATCGCAGTATCTGCGCGTTCACTCTTTGATCCGCGAATCGCTAACCCGGTTTTGATCTCCGCACCGCTGCAGACAAGAGACAGCTCCTCCAGACTTGAACCAAAAGCACTGCCTTCATGCGTACAAAAGGGATAGATCACTTTGTCTTTCCACTCATGATCTGCTAAAAAAGTCTGAATGATCCGCGGATAGGTTCCCCACCAATTAGGAAAACCAAGAAAAACGGTCTTAATTTTTTCTAAATCGATCGGGTCCTTCTGATAGTCCACTCGTTGAGCTTGTAACTTTTCTAGTCTTGCCTGCTCCACGGCTTCCTCATAATTAACTGGATAGGGAACAATAGGACGGATCGAATACGCGGCTAGTTGTGTCTGCTCACTGATTATCCTGGCCAATCGTTCGGTGTTTCCGACCGAAATCATTTTTTTCTTACCATCAATATAGTTTTCTCCTGCTCGAGAGAAAAAAATTATTATTGAAGTCATCGCACAGCCTCCTTCAAATAGTCCTTCACTATTGATTAAAGTCATAGACCTTCTATTTTCCAGTCCGTTCCTTCTCTGATTGCGGATAGCGATCGCCAACGATCGTCAACGCAGCCACGGCTTGATTCATCTGGCTTAATTCTTCTTTCGTAAAGGCAATCGTACTCGCCTGGTTATTTTCAGTTAATCGGTTGCTGTTTGTGGTGCCCGGAATCGGAACGATCCACTCTCTTTGTGCTAAGATCCAAGCAATCGCGATTTGAGCAGAAGTGGCTTCTTTCTTTTTGGCGATTTCATGGATCAGGTCAAGAACCCCTTGGTTGGCCGCCATTGCCTCTTGAGTAAAGCGCGGCAGCTCTGCACGGTTGTCGTTTTCATTAGCAATAGATTCTTTCGTCATTGTTCCGGTCAAAAAGCCTCTTCCTAATGGGCTATAGGCCAATAAACCTATCCCTAATTCTTCCAGAATCGGAAAAATATCCGTTTCTAACGCGCGCCACCAGATCGAGTACTCACTTTGAATTGCTGTTAGAGGCTCGATGGCATGGGCTTTTCTGATCGTATCTCCGCTTGCCTCAGACAACCCCCAATGGCGAATTTTGCCTTCTTTTCTAAATTGCTGGATGGTTTCCGCCACCTCTTCAATAGGAGTATGGGGGTCCACTCGGTGAATATAGTACAAATCGATATAGTCGGTCTGCAGCCGCTTAAGTGACCCTTCCAAAGAGGCTCTTAACGTTTTTTTACTGCTGTCGGGAAAATTGGATTGCCCGTCGATCTTAAATCCCCCTTTCGTAGCGAGGACGATGTCTTTTCGAAAATCTTTGACAGCTTCTCCCACGAGAATTTCATTTGTGTAGGGACCATACACTTCTGCGGTATCGAACATTGTGACGCCTTGGTGAAAGGCTTCTTGCACAACGCGCGCCATTTCCTTTGGCTCTTTGGCAGGTCCACGATGGTGATTCAGCCCCATACAGCCATACCCTAATTCTGATACCTCCAACTTCTGTTGACCAAGTGTTCTCTTTTTCATCTAATTGCCTCCTTCATAAAAAAAAATGAGCGATATTCTGAATACATTCAGAATACAGCTCATTGTTCCTACTATCTAATGCTTATATCAGCATACTACTATAGCTGAAAAGCATACTTGAAGCGGTTGATCAATTCTTGTACAGCCGGCGTTTGCAGACGCTTTTTCCAAACCAATACACAGTTTGTTTTGACTGTGGGATACAACGGGATAAAGACGGATTCTTCTAATTTCCGATCAGAAATCGCCCCCTCAACGGTTAGCGCTGCCCCGACTTTATGATCCACCAAAGGCAAAACATTGAATATCAAATTGAAATTTCCAACAACATTCAGTTGCTCAAACGGACTTCCCGACCATTTTGCAAGTAGCCTTTGGACCTCTGGACGACTTGAGCATAACAACGGCAGCCCTTTGATATCTTCAGGAGTCAGTACGTCCTTTTTCGCGATAAATAATTCTCTAGAAACGAGGATTCCCCATCGCTCTTCCCGAGGCAACAGAAGGGTCTCCACTTCCCTCAAATCAATCGGCTCCAGCAAAACTGCTAGATCTAGAATTCCTTTTTCTAGGCGATCAGAAATATCATCACTCGTTCCAGTAACTAGATTGAACTGAATCTGAGGATAGTCGCTGACCAGCTCCTCCAAAAGCATAGCCACGGTGTCTGAATTGTCCGCTTCTACACAACCAATGGCGATCGTTCCGCTTAGTTGCTCCTTTCGTTGAGCAGAAAAGGCTTGTTCCAGCTTCTCATCCAACGCCAAGATTTCCTCGGCTCGTTCCTTCAAAAAATACCCATCTTTTGTCAAACTCAACCGATTCTTTTCACGATGAAAAAGCGGTGCACCGACCGTTTCTTCCAGCTCCTTGATTTGACGACTCAATGTAGGTTGGGTGATATTTAAGATCCGAGCAGCACGAGAGATGTTTCCTTCCTGTGCAACAGCCCAAAAATATCGTAAAAGTCTGATTTCCATAACTTCCGCCTTTTTACTTTTCTTTCACTATAGCAGATTAGCCTAGAGGATTAAAAAGCTTACGCGTTGATAAGGTCCAGCTTCTCAAGCATATAGGCGATACCGCCCTCATCATGAGACAGCGTGACCTCATCCGCGACAGCTTTTAGTTCCTCTTTTGCATTGCCCATTGCGATTCCCAGGGCCACGGCTTCAAACATGTCGATGTCATTCACGCCATCTCCAAAGGCGATACATTCAGCCTTTTCCCGTTGAATATGCTGCAGGAGCGTTTCGATAGCTGTTCGTTTATTGATGTTCTTCAGCCCGATCTCCCCGCTGTCAGGACCAAAGGCCGAAACGGTACTTCTCAGCATTTGGAAATCACCGTCGTATTCCTCATGAATGACTTCATAAGGAATCGATTGATTCACAAAAGACACTTTGTTCACGTCTTCATAGTCGATTTTGCTGGGATCTTCAATCAGCAAATCTAAAAACCATTTGACCGATTGGATTTTTGCTTGCCCTTCTGGTGAATCCTCCGCCGTTTCTCCCAACGTAAGCTGAATGAGCAGCTTTCTCAAGTTGGCACTCGCAAATAATCCTTGATTCGATTCAAGGTAATATTCTACCTGATGCGCCTCTAAGAACTGGATCAGTTTGTTCAGCTCAGCCGCATCAAATACACGGTGTAAAATAACTTCTTCTTCCACTTCGCAATAGCCTCCGCCAGCACCGATAATGCCGCTGATCGGCAGTGCAAGCACATCGTCAGGAATCTCAGCTTTTGACCTTCCCGTACATAAATAAAACTGATTCCCCTGTTCATAGGCTTGCTGGATCGCCTCTTTTGCACTTTCTGGAACACGTCCGCTTTCATTGCACAAGGTACCATCAATATCCAAAAACACTACTTTTCCCATTTTATCCCCCATCATTTTAAAATAACGTTTTGTACAATTTCAGATTCTATCTGGTTACACGGTCTATCCCAAAAATCTTATGATTTCGTGAAAATTGCGGTTCACAGACTTGAATCATGTGATCGTAATTATCCAATTTCTGTTCTAAGCGAGCAATCGTCGCATGGATCAGCTTCTGCTTCTCAACCAATTTTTCGTGCTCCTGAATCAAGATTTCCTTCCGTTCCAATAACGTCGCATCGCCCTGTTGATAGAGGGTTGAATACCTCGCCAATGACTCGATGGATAGGCCAGAATCGCGCATGTACTTAATAAATTCGACCCACTTAATATCCTCTTCCTGAAAGTCTCGAATACCCAACTCGTTTCGGGTGATCGGCGGAAGCAGCCCTTGCTTCTCATAGTAACGGATCGTCGCTGGCGTCATATGAAACTTCGCAGCCACTTCTGAAATATTCATAGTCACCGCTCCTTTTTTAAGTTTTGCCGTTTCACTCTATAATAACCATCCTATTCGTTCAATTCTATCAGTCTTAAGGTTCGGAATAAAGGGAGCTTTGCATAATAGCATCCGCATTTCTGATATACGCCCTTTTTTATTGATTATTTGTAAAACGATTAGTGCTTTTCTTCGATTTTAGCTATGTCCTACGACTCGATGAGGAACATACGGTTCTTCCAAATAACGGACATCTTCTTCTGAGAGCTTGAAATCCACTGCACCAACAGCCGTCTCGATATGCTTCATTTTAGTCGCTCCGATTATTGGTGCTGCGACGGGATTTTTTTGCAGCACCCAGCCGAGTGCGATATTGACCCGGTTCGTTTCATATTTTTCTGCTAATTCAGCGACACGATCAATGATCACCTGATCCTTTTCCGCTGTTTCGTCATATTTTGCTTTTTGTGCGGTATCTGTTGTGCTGCGTTTCGTCACTTGAGCGCGGTCACGGAGCAACCGTCCAGAGGCCATCGGACTGTAGGGCGTCAACGCGATTTTTTCTGAGCGGCAATAAGGGATCATCTCCCGCTCTTCTTCCCGATAGATCAAATTCAGATGATTCTGCATCGATACGAATTTTGTCCAGCCATTTTTTTCAGCCACATGATTTGCCTGTTGAAATTGATACGCAAACATCGCGGATGCGCCAATATAACGAGCCTTGCCCGATTTCACTACATCATGTAGTGCTTCCATCGTTTCTTCGATCGGCGTATTTTCGTCCCAACGATGAATGATATAAAGATCAACATAGTCTGTCTGAAGCCGTTGCAAACTCTGATCAATTTGCGCCATGATATGTTTTCGTGACAGCCCTTGCCCATTTGGCCCATCAAACATTTTTTGATGAACCTTTGTCGCCAGAACGATTTCCTCACGCGTCGCAAAATCCTTCAATGCTTTCCCGAGAATCTCTTCGCTTCTTCCTAATGAATAGACGTTAGCAGTGTCGAAAAAGTTGATCCCTAACTCCAGCGCTCTCTTGATCAAGGGACGACTCTCTTCTTCTTCCAATACCCACTCATGAATCCAATTCTTCGGATCGCCAAAACTCATAGAACCTAAACAAATTCTTGAAATATCCAATCCTGTATTTCCCAACTTCACATAATCCATTCGTCTCCACACCTTTCTTTTCTATACCATACACGTTGAAGTCCACTTTAAGGCAAGCGTTTTATTAAAAAGATTGCCTTTTTTTCAATTTGTCTTTATCCTTTTTAGTATAGAGAACGTTCTTGAAAAAATTGCTTTTCCTAGAACGCTCTTTTTACGGTGAAATCTAAGCGCCAGATTCTTCTTTTTTTGTTATCCAAACGACACGTAATCTATACAACACGATTCTTTATATAATACTATTCTCTATTCATTATACGTTATTTAAATAAGAAAAATTTGAGGTGACCAATGAATTCAGCAATCGGATTAGGAAATATCCTTGCATTTATCGTTTCTTATAGAAAATGGCACAGTCTTTTTTGGGCCTTCTTCCACGGGATGTTTGGATGGGGCTATTTATTCTATTACGGGTTATTTTATTGGGGACAATAATAAATAAAACCGCACGGAGTAAAATCCTGTGCGGTTTATTTGTTATTCTCCCAAGACGATTCCAGCATCGTTGATCGCGGCTTCAACGATGGCCATTACGATTTTGCTATGCTCTAATTGTTTTTTTACAAATGCTTGATCATTTTTATCGATCACTTGGCTAAAGAGTTTAAACTCATCAAACATGCGGTGTGGATGATCTTTGTGATCAAAGGTCTCTTTTTCTCCTGAAAGTTTTTCTGTCGTATAGCTGTCTAACGTGTTCGTCGGTCCATTCACCACGACCGATCCTTCTGTCCCTTGAATGGTTGAGCGAATGGTCGCTTGTGAATCCTTCGCACCAATACAAACAACTTTCACATCGCCATAATCCAGCAGCAGCATGCCAGACGTATCAATGTCTCGTTCGATGTTGGCTAAGTAGCGAACGTCTTTTGGTTTACCAAGCAGTCCCACCACTAAATGAATGTTGTAGATATTGATATCCATCAAGGCGCCGCCGCCCTTTTTCGGATCGAAGGCTGGCAAAATCGTTCCTTCTTTGAAGGCATCATAGCGCGAGGAATATTGCGAGTAGTTGCATTCGATGATTTTCAATGCGCCGATTTTCTGGCTCGCTTCTTTGATTCCTTGGTAGTTTTTCAAATATTGGTTGGTGATCGCCTCTACTAATACTACCTCTTTTTCTGATGCGAGGGTTTCCAATTCCACTAATTCCCCATACTTCAAAGTAAAGGGCTTCTCGCAAATCACGTGCTTTCCTGCCTCCAAGGCCTTTTTTGCAAAACTGTAGTGAAGGTGGTTTGGCACCGCTACATACACCGTGTCGAAGGCGTCGCTTTTTAAGCATTCTTCAATATCCGTGTAGGCGGCATCGATTCCGTATTCCTCAGCTAATTTTTCCGTTTTTTCTTGGCTTCTTTTTGTTCCTAAAATCGCCTTTAATTGAATCTCCGATAAATCTTTCGTGATCGATAAAAATTCTTGCACGATTTTCCCAGAACCAAAAATGGCTAAATTCATGTTTTTTCCTCGCTTTCTTTATCGTGTGAGTGGTTGGATACCCTTTTCCAGCATCTCGATTTGCAGCAGTGTCTCCTCATCTTTGACAACTTTAGGTTTCCCGTTGATCAGCGTGTCATAAATATCCTCGTAGACGCGGCTATAGTCGCCAATTTCAGAAACGACCTTTTCTTCATGGTAGGTCCCTTCCTCGTCCATGTACGTCAATGTCCCGTAATGCTCCGGTAAATCAATCCCAAAATCTTTGTTTTCTGGAATATAGAACATTTTCAAGTGTTCTTCTTGGCGGTCTTTGGTCTCCTTCACAAAGACACCTTTCTTGCCATAGACTACAAAGCTAGGACGTTCCTTTAGACGGAAATAGCTCGATTTCACTGAAACCTTCATACGACCATAAAACAAATCCAAATCAAAGTAATCATTCATCCGATCGTCGCCTAAAAGCTGGCGAACCTCATAGTGGACGTCATCCGGGCGACCAAAATACGAGATCACTTGATCCAGCGTGTGGCACGCATGCCCATACAGGTAGCTCGTTCCAATAGAGAAGGTTTCAACACTCTCTGGTACTTCTGGACGGAAGTAATCGTAGTGCATCTCGACTTCTAAAAGATCCCCTAACACACCACTTTCGATTACTTTTTGAACGGTTAAAAAGTCGGAATCATAACGGCGATTTTGATAACATTGGACAAATAATCCTTTTTTCTCCGCCAATCTGTACAATTCCTTGGCTTCGTCAGAGGTTTCTGTAAAAGGTTTTTCAATCAGGACATTTTTTCCGTGCTCCAACGCTTCTTTGCCTAATTTGAAATGCAGCGGACTGGGCGTTGTCACCACGACCAATTGAATCTCTGGGTCATTGTAGATGTCAGTGATGTCCGATGTATACGTCGTGCCGGGATTTTTCTCCCAAGTGATCCGCCCACTTGGCGAGTAGATTGTTTTGACGGTGATTTTTTCTGGTAGTTTCGTAGAAAATGGCAAGTGATACCGATTTGTACTTTTTCCGTTTCCGATATAGGCAATCGTCAGCATGTGTAGATCCCTCCAAATTTTTTGTTGTTACCTTTATTATAGAAGAAACCCGTTTATTGAGAAGCCTTTTCAGCAAAACAGGTCGTTTTATTCACGCATTCGCGAAAACTGCTTCGATTTCTGAACATTTCTACCAGAAATTTTTACAAACTAGAGAGAATTCTTCTGGAAACCAACAAAATACGTTATGATACCTGTTAAGAGTACCCTCCAAAATAAATGGAGTGACAAAGGAGAAGGTGACACCCATGTTATTAATCGATAAGTTGCGGCTGCAAAATGACTTGACCACTACGGAAAAACGGATTGCGGATTATATCCTGCAGCATTTGCCAACGATCCCGGCCATCAATGTCGCTGATTTGGCCAAAGACACGTACACCTCCCATTCTTCAGTGATTCGTCTGGCGAAAAAAATGGGGTATGAAGGATTTCGGGATTTCCGCGTGGCAATCTCTGAGGTAGCCCACAGTGACCTTTATCGGGCTGATCCAGTAGATGCTAATTTCCCTTTTACAGCACAAGATTCTACAAAAGAAATCGCTAAAAAGCTGGCAGATTTGACGATCAACACTGTGCAACGGACCTACGCTCAGCTCGATGAACCGGCTTTGGATGATGCAGCAAATCTATTAGCGAACGCCGATCGAATTTTTCTATTTGCACAGGGGGATTCCCAAATTCGCGCACGCAGCTTTCAAAACAAGTTGATCAAGATCAATAAATTTTTGATTCTCGCAGATGAATATGCCGATGAAGAATGGCACGCTGCCAGTCTTACGAGCAAGGATTGCGCCATTTTTATTACCTACCGGGCAAATGTGCCGCAGTACGAACGGATGATGAAACATTTCTTGAATGAAAACATTCCTTCACTGCTGTTGACGGGGAACAGCCGTTCACATCTGATTCCACTTGCGACTCGGGCACTCGTATTTACCCAAGAAGAGAAGGATTTTATAAAAGTCAGCACCTTTTCGTCACAGGTGGCGTTTGAGTATCTCTTAGATACCCTTTTTTCCCTTTTATATGCCAAAAACTTCCAACAAAATCTGACAGAATTCAAAAAGAAAAATGCCTGGATCGAAACAGGAACACTCTCAGAACTTTCCAAATCAAAAGAAAAAGACGAATTTACTTAACAAACGTAAAGTAAATTCGTCTTTTTCTTTACACAATGAGTGAAAAATCGTGATTGATTATTTCCAGCAACTCAAACTGATCCTCTTCAAAGGCGAATTTCAGAATACAGCAATTTGCGATTCTCCCTTGTAGATCTATCTTGGTTTTGTGTTCCCATTCCCGCATAAATTGCCGACAAGATGCTCCGTGAGAAACCATCAAAATCGTTTTCCCCTGATCTTCCCGAGCCAGTTCAAGAACCGTCTGTGCCACTCGTGCACGAAAGTCCTTTTCCCCTTCCCCGCCAAATTTAGTGAAAAAATCACCGTAGGGCAAGGGTGGATTCAAATATTCATGCTCTGCCTCTAAATCGCCAAAATACCATTCCTTCAATCCTTTGACCCGTTTATAAGGCATATCTGTCACCAGCTCCAACGTATCACAGGCTCTTTCCGAGGTAGAGGCATAGGCACTATCCAGCTCAATCTTGTTTCTGACAAAATAATCCCGCGCGATCAGCGCCTGCTTCTTGCCAAGCTCTGTTAAAGGCGAGTCACACCACCCTTGTATTTTTTTCTGTTGATTAAATAACGTCTCCCCGTGACGCATCAAATAGATCGTTTTCATTTTTTCACTCCATTTCCTTAATAGCTGACCGCTGCAAGTGTTATTCGCAGCGCCCTAGCCTCTTTAAATGTTTAAGTCATTCAACCATTTAATCACCGCTTCTTTACTGTCGGCGGCCTCATCACGATTGACGGAATAGCCGTCTTCGATTACTTTGGCGCTGGGCTCTTCTTTCTTGATCGAATCGATCGTAGAGGAAAAACCACTGCCGCCATGAGTATTAAAAGGGATGATGGTCTTCCCGGCGAGATCTGTTTCGTCTAAGAAACTGTAAAGGATCATGGGCATGTCCCCCCACCAGTTTGGATAGCCGAGAAAAATTGTTTCGTACTGATCCATCGTTTCGATTTTTTCTTTTAATGCTGGTCGTGCCCCCTCCTCTTGTTCCTTACTAGCCAGATCCACTAATTCTTCATGATCTGTAGGATACGCTTTGTCAGGTTCAATTCGGAAAATGTCCCCTCCAACTCGTTCTTGGATCGTTTGCGCCACATATTGTGTATTGCCTAGAACTTTCCCACCGATCACGACCGCGCTGTTTTCCTCTTCTTGGGTCATATTTTCAGGATCATCTGTTTCCGGCACTGAAAAATAAACCACCAATGACTTCCTAAATTTCTCTGGCGCTGGAGCAACAGGAGCCGAATCTTCTGACTTATTTCCAGTAGAACTTGAATCTTGAGACTGATTCTCCGTATTGCCGCAAGCCGACAACGTGGCAACCGCAACTATCGCTGCTAAAATCCCAAATCGTTTTTTCATTTTTTTTCCACCTTCCCAGGTTGGCTGCATCCTCACTCTTCCTTTAACTCGTTATTGATTTGGAGTTTTTCCTTTTCATAAGTGACCATATGAGTATCAAAATTATCTAGTTTGTATTTCAAATAATCCCGCGCTTCTTCTAATGCACTGATTTTCGCTTCCGCCTCATCCAAATGCTCCTGCAAAATCGCCTTTCTTGCGCCCAAGGTTTCGCCGCCTTCGCGAGAAAGACTGGCATAATCGATCAATCCTTCGATCGACACCCCCGCATTGCGTAAAACTTTGGCGAAATACACCCAGTTCAAATCCTTCTCAGAAAAATCCCGATACCCATTTTTATCACGAGTAATCGGCGGGATCACCCCGATTCGTTCGTAATAACGCAAGGTGTCTGCCGAAAGCTCATACTTTTCACTGACTTCTTTGATATTCATGTCTTCTCTCCTTTCTCACTCAGTGGTTCTTACTAAACTTATCAAATTCTCCACAGCTTCCGGCTCACGATGATCAAAGAAACTGGATTTCTGCTGATCCAATGTCGTTATTTTATCCATGTCCTCTGCTGATAATTCAAAATCAAACACGTCAAAATTTTGCTGCATCCGAGCGACATTCGCAGATTTTGGAATTGCCACGATGCCTCGTTGAATATGCCAGCGCAAGATGACTTGTGTGACAGATTTGCCATATTGATCCCCGATTTGTTGCAGCAGCTCATTTTGAAACAAGTTATTTTTACCTTCCGCAAAAGGTGCCCAACCTTCTACCTGCACACCCTTTTCGACCATTGCCTTTTGATCGGCTGCTCTTTGGAAGAAGGGATTGACTTCGATTTGATTGACCGCCGGAGTGATCTCGTTGAAGGCTGCTAAATCAATCAAACGATCTGGATAAAAGTTCGCTACACCAATCGCTTTGATTTTGCCTTCTTTATATAGCTCCTCCATCGCACGCCAGGCACCATAGACATCATTCAATGGTTGGTGAATCAAATAAAGGTCCACATACTCCAAGTCTAGCCGTTCCAACGATCGCTGAAACGCTTTTTTCGTTCCCTCATACGTCGCATCACTGATCCATAATTTCGTCGTGAGAAACAATTCTTCACGAGGAACCCCACTGCGTTTGATCGCTTTTCCGACGGCTTCTTCGTTTCCATAAGCTGCCGCGGTATCGATCAAACGATACCCCTGAGTGATCGCCTGATAGACGATCTCTTCACATTCTTCAAGGTCCGAGATCTGATAAACACCAAATCCTAAAATCGGCATCTTCACACCGTTGTTTAATGTAACGTTGTCCATTGCTGCTCCTCCTCTATTGTACCTGTTTTGTCGGGCGAATAATAATTTCGTTCCACGCCGCGTCGTCAGGCAAGTCGATGGCTTGTTGGATCGTTGTCGCTACACGATCCACAGAGATGCCAAAATGATCATAAAATGTTTCGTAGTTTTTCTTCAAAGTCGGATCAGTGACCGAAGATAATAAATTAGTATTGATCGCGCCCGGCGAAACGATCGTGACCCGAACATTCGATTCATCCTGCGCCACTTCCTCCCGCAAAAACTCACTGATGGCACGAACGGCCCATTTTGTCGCAGAATACACGGCACCGCCAGCATGAGCATAATGACCAGCCACCGAAGAAATGTTGATGATCTGGCCGCTTTTTTGTGCATTCATAAAAGGCAGCACCGCTCCGATCCCATAAAGCGTTCCTTTAATATTACTATCGATCATCTGATCCCAATCCTTGATCCGCTTATCCTTTAATGGGGAATGAGGCATGATCCCTGCACTGTTGATCAATACATCGACCCTTCCAAAGGTATCCACCGCCAACTGAACAAGGGCCTCGACCTGCCGATTATCCGTGACATCTGTTTCCTGATAAATAGCCTTTCCAGCATTATTTCGGATATCCTCAACGATTTCCCTTAGTTTAGATTCCCGGCGAGCACCCAGAACGACGCGATTCCCATGTGCTGCAAGCAGCTTGGCACTCGCTTCTCCGATGCCGCTGGAAGCTCCTGTAATTACGATTACTTTGCTTTCTCTCATTCTAAATCCCTCCTGATGAATCAAGCATACACCTTGGAGTTCACTTCAAGGCAAGAGGAAAATCTATTTTTTGTACGATTAATTATTCTCCTTAGTTATCAGAAAGCACTCTTGTTTTTTTACCCGTCACTTGTTCCAAAAGACGAATTTCACTATCTGTAGACTTTTTTCAGTATAATTGATAGTATCCAAACACAGTATCCCAAAAAGGCATCATCAATTAGTTATTCTAAGAATGGAGTGATCGTTATGTTTTTCAAGAAAAAAGCTCTCAGTAATAACATCGATGAAAAGAAACCTGATGTGTGGGGACGAGAACCCATCGCCTTATATGAATAGGTCGGACGAAAAATAGATCGAAGCGAGAAGAATTTTAGGATTACACGTGAAGGACACTATATTTTTGATTTCATGGTTCTTTTTTATAACGGCAAGCCCGATATTCGCGGTGTCGGCGGCTTGGTTTACGAGGCAGAGTGGACGAATTACGGCACTAAAATCTACAGAGTGAACACTACTCTTTCTGCCGAGGCGTTGGAGGCATTGATCATTGATGAGCTATCCCTCACGAAATCAGATTTTTTAGTTAGTCCAACCGCAATCGATCCCAGAATTTATTGAAGCCGTGACAGACGAGTTGCTGACAAGTGTTTGTAATTCGCAATAGCTAGGTAAATGAAACGGCCTAACTCCCTCTACTCGACAAAAAAAGAGCGCGCATAAGCGGGCTCTTTTTTTATCCACGTTCCGTCTCAAATGTAAGAAAGTAACTGCTGACCATGCCTGATCTGGCAATGGTCACCTCCATGCTGCCGATTTCTTCATCCTGCTGTATTTTTTGAAGCAGGTGTTGCTCGATAATCTCGTCTTCTGTTAACTTCTTATCTAAATGCTCAATGTAGGGCTGACTTTCCTCAAGGGATTCACCAGAATAAACAACATAGGTCAGCATCGTTTCTTGATTTTTAAAGCTGGTCTTTGCCATCCATTGTTGTATCGACATCTCTTTTCCAAAGCTCCCCAGCATCAGGATCGTGTCCTCCATATCCTCTTGATCCCATTCATAGAGAGGATTATTTGTTTCCATGAGCCTTCCGATCTCCAGCACTTGATCCTTTGTTAATTTTCCTTCGTCCGCAAGTTCATAATTGTCACTTTCTGGCGGTTCAATGACGCGATAGAGTAACGTTCCATCTTTATCGAGAACATCACATTTGAGAAGGTGTTCGTCCTTTAATGTCGTGATCCAAATCACGCGTGCCGTTCGGTAATCCCCATAGCTCTGTTGTATTTTTTCATAATTGATCGTCATCAGTTCCCCCCTAACACTACGTTTTGCAAGCCGCTCGACTCAACCGCTTTCATTCATAGTATAAAAGATACTTAGTCCGTTGACTAGCGGTATTCCAACGAAAAAAAACTATTTAATGAAAATAGATAAATGATTTGAGTATTTTTTTAAAGCAAAGAAAAAAACTCCACTCTCATTACGAGACTGGAGTCGAATACTTAAAAAGTTTTTTCTATTGATTAGAACGATTCGTTATTTTGATCTGCCTAAGAAGAATGACACGATCAGTACTAAAATGACCGCACCAATGATCGATGGGACTAGAGCCATGCCGGCTAATGAAGGGCCCCAAGAACCTAATAATGCTTGTCCTAAAGCAGAACCTACTAAACCTGCGATAATGTTGGCGATCCAGCCCATGCTGTTTCCTCTACCTGTAATTGCTCCGGCGATCGCTCCGATAACTGCTCCAATAATTAATGACCATAATAAACCCATGATTAATTCCTCCTATTTTTAGTGACTATTTTTTATTTATTACTCGACACGCGGTTCGCGGTTTTCATCGATTTTTTCTTTTGCTTTATCTGTTCCGCGTCCTGCTGCGTCTTTTGCTTTTTCTGTTTGTTCTGAGGCGAATTCGCCTGTTGTTTTAGCAGCACTTGTTACTTTGTCCTGTACTGTTTCACTATCTTGTTCAAACTCTTCTTTTGTTTTGATATCAACAACGTGAATATTCACTTCAATAACATCTAAATGTGTCATTTTGCCGACTTCATCACGAACCACTCGTTTGATCTTGTTGGCTACTTCAGTGATATCTTTTCCATATTCCACCACAACGTCCATATCCACAGCTACTTGCTTCTTGCCGACTTCTGTTTCGATACCTGCAGTCACGTTATCTGTGTTTACTAATTTGCCCGCAACGTTTGAGAAAAAGCCGCCATCAACTGTTAACAAGCCATCGATTTGTTCGATTGCGACACCAATGATTTTTTGAATCACTTTGTCGTCGTACGAAACTTCCCCTTTGACTTCATCAGACTCATGATTGTTATGTGTGGGATTTGAATGAGTCGGTGTCGAAGCTTCTGCCTTCTCGTTTAAATTTTTCTTTTCAAAATTTTCTACCATGTACAATTCCTCCTATAATATAATTATATTTATCTTTCATGCCTTCCAAGTACACTTAGAAAAGCATAGATAGCTTCATTTGTTCTTTCTTTTATACATAAATTCATCAAGTAGACCCGTTTGTTCAAAGTAATAGCCTAGCGCTACACCTAATCCTGTTAACACAATGATCACCAACGTTTTAAAAAAACCAATGGATACAAACAGAATCGCTAAAATGAGTCCCAATCCGCCAAAAATAATTGGGAGTTTGTAGTTATTAAATAAATCTTTCATGTGCTCCCTCCTATTTCACGCGTGACTGATTTTCAGTCGTCTGATGTTCTTCAAATGATGTATAAGCGACATCTACTTTGACCTGTTCACGGCTACCTAAAATTTCCTGCAATTCCTTTTGAATGTCTTCCATCAACGTTCCTGTTTTTCCGATGTGGGCAGACGTTCGATTTAAATTGCCTTTTACTTTGACCTTGATCTTGTTCTTGGTTGCACGAACCTTGACTTGCGGTGAGTCCACGAACCCAACTCCTTCGATCTTGGAACGGACAAATCCTTCTATCGCTTGTTTGCTAAAGGATAAACGGCCTTTGTTTTCTTTCAAAACAAACGTCTGTTTTCCCTTTGGATAAAAAATAAGGAACAAGATAAAAATCAGTACTACTACAGCGAATACTAAAGCTAACCAAAAGAGATACTGACGAAAATAATCGTTGGACAACGTTGTCATTAAGAAATTGTTTCGTCGGATACCGAAAGGAAGAGTCAAATAGGGAGAACTGATTGCGATTACCATCAATAATACTGACATCAACAACACAGAGAAAAGAATACCGATTGCTTTTATTCCACGATTCATAATGCGCCTCCTTAAAGAGTTGATATGAATTGTTCTTGGGCAATCATTATAAAATAACTATCTCGTATTTTTTAAAAATGGTCGCACCACTTTTCTTCCTCGCTTTCATAAATAAGCATAACTTACTTTATTTTTTTTTAACAATAATTTGCTTACAACCAAACGGTATATAAAAAAATAAATAGAGATTTTGAACAAAAAAAGCGCAATTATCGATTCTTATGACTATAAACCCCTCAAAAGTAATTCTCTCCTCACACACTCTCTTCCTCTCTCATAATCTTTAAATAACTTTTTGTAAAAATTAAGAGAACAAAAAAACACCCAGCCAATCACTGCTGAGTGTGTCGAAAAACCGTTTATTTAAGTTAAAATTCCTGTCCATGCAGTCCCTTCACCGTATCCACAACACTCTCGTGGGCGACATTTGTCACGTCAAAATGAAAAATCTTGAATGTGGTTTCCAGGATAAAGCCGATACCGAAGACTGAAATAACAGTCCCGATCCCGACCTTCGCTCCTAATAGCCAGCCGATCAACAAGACCGTTCCTTCGATGATTCCTCGAACGAGACCGATGGGAACATTGGGCATTCGCTTCCCGAAAGCTACCATCAAGGCATCTCTGGGACCGCAGCCAAGGGACGCACCAATGTAAAAATAACTGCCTACACAAATGGCGATTTGCCCCAACAGCAGCATCACGACCCCCGGTAAAAAATGAGTCATTTGCGGGATGATCCCCATAGCTTGAATCATATCCGCGAAGGTACCGATCAAAATGGTATTTAAAATCGTACCGACCCCAATTCTTTCCTTTAACGCAACATCGATGACTAAAATGGCAAACCCACTGATGATCAGAATATTTCCATAGGTTTGATTCGTCAGATTAGCAATCCCAATACTGAAGGCTTCCCAAGATGCCAGCCCGATATTGGCCTGAATGGTCAAAAAGGACCCCAACGCAAATAAGAACAACCCAACTACCAACTTGATTAACCGCACACTGTACTCTTTCATTTAAACGCTTCTTTCTTTACTCATTTCTTTTTCGACCTATAGGATAAAAAAATAATCGTGACTACTCCAATGCCGCGAGTGCTTCGCTCGCCCAATTTGAATCCTTCAATATCGCGCGCCCAACGCCAATCATATCTGCTTTATTACTTACTAGAAGATCTTCTGCAGCGGAAGCCGTCACCACGCCCCCAGTAAGTATAACAGGAATGTGTACACTTTTCTTGAGGACTTCTGATAGATCACAAAAGTAGCCTTCTTTTTTCGTGTGGGGGTGCGTATAAAAACTAAACCCGCCGGAAACATCTATCAAACAAACTCCAGCTTCCTCAAACGCCTTTGCGGCAATCACACTGTCTTCAATCGAAGTTCCACCAGGTAAATAATCACTCGCACCCAATCGAACAGCAATAGGAAAGTCCATACCGACCTGTTTTTGAATCCCGCGGATAATTTCTAAATGAAGCTTGATTCTACCGCTGATTTGATCGCCGCGATAGGCATCTCTTCGTTTGTTGATCAATGGAGAATAGAACTGATTTAGCAGGTACCCGTGTGCCGAGTGAAGCTCCACGCCATCGAAACCTGCTTCTTTTGCTCTTACTGCTGCCGCAACAAATGCACTGATTACGTGTTGAATCTCCTTCACCGTCATTTGCTTCGGAATTCCTTCCGCCCGCGAGACTTTAGGAAACACGGTTGCACTTGCGCTTAAGGGTTCTGCTCCGATAATCGCCTGTTTAGCTAATCCCCCTGCATGACTGATTTGCGCGAATGCTTTTGTCTGATTTTGATGAATGACTGTGGTCAATTTCTTCAAGCCCACAATATCACTGTCTTTCGCAATAGATAATTGTCCAGCACTCGCTTGTCCGCGGGGATGGACAAAGCTATGCTCCGTGATGATCAATCCGAGTGATCCTCCTGCACTTTTTTCAGCATAGTACGCGCAAAGTGCATCTGTCACTTCTCCATTCTCGGTAGATTTTGCTGTGGCCATTGGCGGTAACACCAAGCGATTGTTGATTTCAAGATTCCCTACCCTAATGGGCGATGCCAGTACACTCATCCCTGCTCCTCCTTTTTCCATCTCTACCTGTCCTACTTTTTTAAGTGTAGCAGTTTCTCGGAGGGAATATAAGAGAGACTCCCCTTTTTCAATTGAATTCCGAGGCTAAATATTCTTTTTTCTACTATATAAAGGTAGCTTTAATTATCAGAGACCGTTAGTTGCTTTTGAAGCTGAGTTAAGATTCATAGCACATATTTCTTTTGCGATATTTTTATCACTTAATTCCATATAAAAACAAAGACCCAATCAACAAATCGAAGGGATTAGGTCTTTGCAGTATTAGTTTTCAGTTAATTTTCTCATGAAAAAAACGCTATCGACATCCATCAAATGATAATCTTTTGGCATCTCTGTTTTATCGATCAACTCAAAGCCGTTCTTTTTATAAAATTTTTGAGCCGCCTTCAACACCTCTACCGTACCTAAATAAAGCCGCTCATAGCCTTGTTCTTTACAGTAGTTCACCAAAGTATCCAATAATTTTCGACCGATCTGTTTTTCTCCTCGGAAATCTTTTGTGACAAACATCTTTTTGATTGCTCCGCAGTGATTTTCTAATCGTACAAGCGCGATCGTCCCGATCACCTTATCATCAAACAGCGCGACCCAAAAGTTGCCTCCCGTATTGATATATTCTTCTTGGATCGTTAACAGATCTGGCTGATCCTCAACGGTAAGCTGGATGTTAAACTCTTCTCGCTGAATAGGAATGATCAGATCCACGATTTCTTGTGTGTATTTTTCTTCAAACGGTACGATTTTTACTTCTGACATGTTGGACAACTCCTTTTTATTCTTCTAACTCATTAGGAACGACTTGATACAAAATTTTTTCGATCGTTTTCATAGCCTGAACCAATTGCTGCTGCTCCTCATTATTTAGAGGTGCTAACAGCTCCTGCATTTTTTGATCCGACTGCGCTTCGACATAACGATTCAACGCCGTGCCCTCTTCCGTGAGGAAAAGATGCATGCTTCGGCTATCTTCAGAACTCTTCTCTTTATAAATATAGCTGTTTCGTTCTAATTTACTCAATTTCCGACTCAAATAGCTCTTTTTAATATTTAGACATTTCGTCAGATCATTGGCCGTGACATTAGGATGACGACCGATCTCTCCCAAAATCCGCATTTCGATCATGGAATAATCCAGATCAAATACTTTTTGATCGAAGACGCCTAAGATTCTCGTGTAATAACGATTGAATTTCCTTACTTCCTGCGTATCCATCCCGTCCTCCTATTCTCTTCAACTAGTTTACTTTATCAACTAGTTGAAGTATACACAATTTAGTTTACTTTATCAACTAAGTTTCGTTGAGAGTAAAAAGACTTGTAGAAACGTATGGAATGCTTTATTCTATCAAAAGTGTTCTTCGTGAATTCTTGTGAAGGAAGTCATTTCCGACTATAATGCATGACGAACACCCAACACTATTTAGAAGCTAGGAGGCGGTCTTGATGACAGAATCATCTTGTATCGTACGCACAAAGAACGACGACCCTGTATTTAATTATTCGTTCTTTGATGGAAAGCTCTTTTCCTCAAAGACAAGAAACGAGGAAAATCATGACGAACAAACAACTATTATTGCGCCCATCTGATTATTGGTACTGCAAACAACAGATTGGTGAGTTGGTCAGCGCCTACCATTCTGTCAATGACAAGCAGACGATCGTGACGCTACAGACATTGATACAAGGAAAGACCGAAGAATTCTTCGGCCGTGACCCTCGATTAGCCGCGTATTGGGAAAAATTTCTTGATACCGGAATGACTCGGGAAACCTTTGAAAAATATTTTGAAGAACTAAAAGCCTTTGTCCAAGCGATGGACACGCCCTCTACCAAACAAATGGAGAAGGCCTTTCGAAAAGTAAAAAAAATGAACTATCCAGATTTGGAAGCAATGGATTTTCGTGAGTTGAGCTATTTAGGTTGGACTGATAGCGGCACGAATCGTAAGTATTTGATTCGAAAGATCGACAACCGCTTCACAGGAGTATACGGCAGCTTCAGCTCGGATGTTCAAAAAGGGCACTGTGCCATTTGCAATCAAATCAGTACAGTGAGCTTCTTCTTAGCTACTACAAAAACTTCTGGCGATGGAACCTATACAAAAAAGGGAAATTACATCTGCACCGACAGCAATCAATGCAATCGGCAAATGACCCAATTGGCTACACTTGATCGTTTTTGGGAAATCGTCACCAATTAAAATAAGCGCAACGAGTCGTGGAAACTGTTCCTATGACTCGTTGCGTTTTTTCGATCCAGTTCCGATGACTCTCCTATTTTCTAAATTTTCTCCATAAAAAAAGATCAAACACGGGCAGCCCGATGCTTGATCTTACTCGTTTTAAAATTACATGATTGTTCCCATTGCGACCTGTTGATCTTCATCTGTCGTGATTGCGGCAGCTACTGCAGCCTCTAAGCCTTTGGCTATCGTTTCAACGGGTAAGCTTGGTGTACCAACAGGTAAATCCACGACTTGTTCTGGTAAATACGGCACATGGATGAATCCACCCTTGATTGTTTGTTCTTTTTTCTCGGCTAAATATAACAAACGGTACATGATATCATTGCAGACGAATGTGCCCGCCGTATAAGAAACACTGGAAGGAATCCCCGCTTCTTTCACGTTGCTCACCATCGCCTTGACTGGGATCGTCGCAAAGTAGGCGGTTTCGCCATCCTCATGAATAACTTGGTTTAATGGCTGCTGCTGCTCATTATCTGGGATGCGCGCCTCCATCAAGTTGATCGCTACTTTCTCAATAGAAATATCCGAACGTCCGCCTGCTTGACCAACACAGATCACGATATCTGGTTGTTGTTCGTCTATCGCTTTGGCTAAGACTTCGCCATCTTTTTCAAAGACCGTTGGAATCTCTAATTTATGGATCTCTGCTCCCTCGATCGTATCTGGCAATAATTTTACTGCTTCATACGCTGGATTGATGGCCGCGCCACCAAAAGGATCAAACCCGGTAATTAATACTTTCATTAGACTCACCTTTCCTTTTCTACTATTTAAATAGAATCATATAGCCAATTTGGAACACTAAGAAGACCACCGCAAGCAACGCTTGATTTTTGATCACGCCAAAGCGGTCCTTCATCTCTAGCATCGCCACTGGTACAATATTGAAGTTCGCTGCCATCGGTGTACATAACGTTCCGCAGTACCCGCAAGTCAAAGCAACCATGCCGATCAACACTGGATCAGCACCGTAGGCTAAGACAAAAGGTGCCCCGATACCGACAGTCATGACCGTGATCGCCGCAAACGCGTTCCCCATGATCATTGTAAACAACATCATCCCGATCGCAAAGACAATGATCCCAAGATTCACATTTCCCTTTGGAATAACTTTCGCCACCAGCTCAGAGATGACTTCGCCAACGCCTGCTGCTGTAAAAATAGCCCCTAAACTTGCCAGTAACATCGGCAGCATGCTCAATGGACCGACTGTAGATAACATACGCTCTGCATCGTCCAAGAAAATCTTAGGTTTGTTAGATCGTGAATACACCATCAAAATAACGATCGCGACCAATACCCCAACACCGACGCCGACCAAGGCACCCAGTTGTGTGAATACCGCGAAAATAATGGCGAAGATCCCCATTGATAACGCTGGAATGAAGATTTTCATGCCGATCTTATCAGCCATTTTCTTCGTGACTGCTTCTGTTGGTGCACTTTCCTTGCCCTTGCTCACCTTTTTGAAAATCGGCGGCAAGGTCATGATGATCACCAATACCCCGTTGATCATCGGTGGAATCCAGCGACCGAACATCATTACGATCCCTAACGCACACCAGAAAATTGCGGTGCCGATGGGGGTTGCATTGTCTTTATCGCGGGCGTTTTTGATTCCTGTATAAATCGCTACTGCGCCCATGACCATATAGATGATCTCGAGTAATTTTTCAGATAATAATACGTCTTGACTTAGAAAAAATGACATCCTTTTTCCTCCCTATTTCTTGCTGCCGTAGTATTTTTTGTAAAGCTTGCGATCCTTTAAGAAGTAATAAACGATCGCTACGATAACCGCAAACAACGCGACTGGAATCTCTACTTTTGCAAGATCAAGCAAGCTCGTTTCGTACCCTAAATCTTTCAGTGTCGCTTGAACCAGCAATGCTCCCGGTCCGCCGACAAATAACACTTGGCAGAAGAACCAGGCGATATTCTCCATTCCTGAAGACATTCCCTTTAGCTCTTCCACGTATTCTTCATCCGGTTCTTGTCCTTTTGCTTCGATGGAACCAATCATCATTGGCATAATGATCGGACGGACAAACCCTGCCACGCCTCCGAAACTGATATTGAAGGCCGCAAAGATCGAGCGCATGATACCGTATGCCCCAATAACCGCCCCTGCCGACGCATTTTTTATTTTCCCGATCAATTTGGCCGCTGACTCTTTCAAGCCATTTCGCTCTAATGTACCGGTTACCAACATAATCAAAATAAAGATCGCCATCGAACGGTTCGAGACAAAGCTGGTTCCCAGTGTGTTCAACAAGCCGTCCACGCCTAGACCACCCGTAATTGCCGTCACGACTGCCGCGACTAAAATAATCAAAATAGAGTCCCATTTCAATGCAAAACCAATAATAACGATCAAAATACCTATTAATTTAACTAATTCCATGTAAAACTCTTCCTCCCTCTATCTATTAACCAGCCGAAGCTGAATTTAGCCATTATTCGTTCGAAAAAATCAGAAAGGGTGCATCAACGCAAATTTTGCAATTTTCTGATATTTCTCTCTATGCTTTCTTTTTCCACCAGACACTTCTCACGCTATTTCTTGAATAGCGTGCCGACTTCTCGTCCAGCCAATATATCAAACAAGACATACGGACTTTGCCCGTTCGCTAAGACCATTGAGATATTCGCAGCCAAAGCCCCTGTTGCAGTCTTTAATTTACTGCGAATCCCTCCGCGACTGAGCTTTCCGGTCGGAAGTTCGTCTGTTTCCGCGATAAATCGTTCATCGATCTCGCACAAATGACGAAACATTTTTGCCTCTTCATTAACAGCAGGATTTTCTGCGTATAACCCATTCACGTCCGTCAGCATAACCAACAAATCGGCTTGGACAGCTTCTGCAACAAGTAATGACAATTCATCATTGTCTTCAAATTTCGTTTTATACTCTGGCCCGTCGATCGTTACTGCATCATTCTCATTAATAATAGGCAAAATTTGTCCTGCCAGCAGCTCTTCTATCGTTCGAGCAAAGGCCTTTTGACTTTCGTCCCCTTCAAAGACCTTCCGATCCAGCAGCAATTGCGCGATTTTCTGATCTTGATTTCTAAAGGCTTCCTCATAAAGGCCTGTCAGTATCCCTTGTCCAACAGCGGCAGCCGTCTGCTTCGAAACATTTCCCAGCTGTGTAAGACCGATCCCCACAGCACCCGAAGAGACCAAAATAGGTTTTTTCCCCATCGCCATCAGCTCAGTCAATACATTAGATAACTGTTCAATGGCGGTTTCGATGATTCCCGTTTCTGGAGACACCAACAAACTTGTTCCGACCTTTACAACAATAACGTCGGCTTGTTTAATTTCTTCTCTCATGCGCTCACCTTACTATAAAAAACAAATAGATATACTTAATACAACTCTATCCATTTATTGCACTATTTTTATTTTTTGCTAATCATATCACAAATTCCTTCGCATGAAAATATTTTATTTTTTTAATCAAGTGTTCCTTTCAGTCTAAATCCCTTTATGATTGGAGGTTTTAACAATTGTACTTATAATTTAGACAACTCTGGCTTGTTGCTATTTAGTTATTTGAACTGAATAAAACGACTATTCGTATAATCAAAAGGAAAATATAAAAGAACGACTGACATAATAATAAATAACCTTAAATTCACAAAAGAATGCAAATGCTTGAATTTTTTTTAACTTTTATTTTGATTCGCAGTCGAGCCTCTACTTCTGATTTCCAAATCCACAACAAAAAATCCACTCCCTTCTATCAGTCTTAAAAAAACTGACAGCAAGGAGCAGACTCATCCTATTTTCTTGGCATTTCCGTTACTGAATACGACTTTTCTCAATCTCTCTCTTCGTATTGTTCCACCTCTCGCGCGTACTCCTTACTGGATTCGTATAAGGAGAGTGCTTTTTTCCGACGTTCTTTATGATTCACCAACGGACTCGGATAGTCCTTATCCAAAATAACTCCATATTGTTCCTGTTCCTCTTTCGTCATTTTTTCGGGTTGATGGATCAGCTTATCCGGCACATTTTTTAGCTCTGGGATAAACTCTCGAATAAATGCACCTTTAGAATCAAATTTTTGCGATTGTGTTGTTGGATTAAAAATTCGGAAATACGGCACCGCGTCTGTTCCTGTGGAGGCCGCCCACTGCCAACCGCCGATGTTGCTGGCAGGATCATAATCGATCAGCTTTTGCTGGAAGTACTTCTCTCCCCAACGCCAATCGATCAATAAATCTTTAGTCAAGAAGGAGGCTGTGATCATTCGCAGACGGTTGTGCATCCAGCCTGTTTCATTCAACTGGCGCATCGCGGCATCCACGATTGGAAAGCCTGTCTTTCCTGTTTGCCATTTTTCAAACAATTCTTTGTTATTTTTCCACTTGATAAAACGAAATTGTTCTTGAATGGGCTCCTTTTTTTGACGAGGAGAATTTGTGTAGATCATGTTATAAAATTCACGCCAGCATAATTCTTTTTCAAACGTTTTTCGACTTTGAGAAGGCTTCTCCTCTTGTAATGCCTGCCACACCGTGCGAATTCCTAGTTCTCCTGTTCGCAGATAACGTGACAGATGGCTGGTTTGATCCAAACTCGGAATATCTCGCGCGTTTTCGTAATTTGAAACAAAGTCCGTCACAAACTTCTTCAATTGCCGTTTTGCTGCTTCTTCGCCAACTTTAGTTTGTTTTTTTAATTTTCCGATCAGCTTTTCAAATTTCTTTTCATCCTCTTGAAAAAGCATTTTTGAATAGACCGCATCTGCCTTGAAACGAACATTGACGGGTGTCTCTTTGGCACGTTCCTTCCATTGATTGTAATAAGGTGTAAAAACCTTATAGGCATTTCCCTGTTGGTTTTTGATTTCTTTAGCACCATGCAGGTAATGATCTTGAAAACGGTAATAGTCAATGTCGTTTTCTTTGAAAAATTTCTTTGCCTGCTCGTCTCTTTCCGCTCCATATCCAGAGGTATCTTCATTAAAATAAATTCTTCCCCATTCTGGCATTGTCTCCTTCAATCGCTTGAATAAGTCCAATGGTTCCCCATATTGGATGTGCAAATGAGCTTTTTTGTCGATCGTTTTCTTAAAATGCGCCACACTAGCGAAAAAAGCTTCATGGTTTGAGCTGTCCTCTAGGAATTGTTCTGGATTCACTTGAAACAGCAACACCAATTCATCTTCCTCTGATAAATCCTGAAATGCGTGATAGAGCGCTTTATTGTCTTGTATTCTCAAATCGCGGCGAAACCATACCACAGCTTGCATCCAAACCCCTCCTTATAAACTAACGGTTCTTTCTTTGAAACTACCATAGAAAGAAGGAAAAATCATTTTTTTGAGCCTTCAAAAACGACAGTATTTTGGGAAAAAGCCCCATGAATCCCTTCAGCAAAGACATTCCCGTTTATTTGCAATTATCGAAAGAACTTGATTTCTTGTTTTCCACACGCACTCCTTATTCAAGCTGCTCTAAATTAGTTGAGAATAAAGATGCGAGGAATACGCAGCTCCTCTTTTATACCCGCTCATGACAAAAAGGCGCTCTTTCGAATGTTCGAAATAGCACCTTAAAAATCAGGTCAAATCGTTTTTGTTTGAAACAGGCTTATCCAATCATCGGTAAAATCATCGATCGCTTTTTTTGTCGCCGCAAAATGAAAAAACTCTTCTAAAATCGCCGGAGAAAATGTGACTGCATCCGCGCCTGCTTCTATCGCGTCTGTGATTTGTGTCGTACTTTTGATACTAGAGGCCATTATTTTTCCTTGCAGGGATTGGCTTATCATATACCTCTTCGCAGAATGAATCGTCTCAAACGGATCGATTCCGAGCGCTTCAGAACGATTGGTATAAATAGCGACATAATCGGCTCCCGCCTCCAACGCCATAAACGCGTGTAATTTTGTATACACCGCTGAGGTCGTGATCCGACATTCAGCATTGTCTTTTTTCAAGCGTGTCAATGCACTCAACCCAGCTTTAGATGCAGGGATTTTAACAAAAACGTCCTCCCCGAGAATGCGCCAAATCTTTTTAGCATCCTCCATCATTCCCACAGTGTCCTTTGCTACCACCTGCATATGCAAGGTGCGATCACCGCCAATCACATCTAATGTTCTTTTCATATGAGAGAAAAAGTCAATTTTACCCTCTCTCTTTATGATACTTGGTGTTGAGGTCACTCCCTTTATAGGGACGATATCCAGATATTTTTCAATACTTTCTAAGCAAACGGTATCCAACATGTACTCCATTTTCCACCCTCACCCTCTTGATTTTCCGCCAGCCACATTTGTGATGATACCACTTAAGTAGCTTGCATGATCTGATAAATAAAATGCAACGACATCCGCAACTTCGCTAAGTCTTCCTGCTCTGCCCATTGGAATAGTTGCTGCCTGCTCATAGCCCTGTCTTAATTCTTCGACAGTTATCCCACGAATGAATGCGAGTGTTTCTTCGTAACTCTCTGAGCGCAGATCTGTTTCTTCCATGATTCCGGGGGCCACGCCCAACACACGAATATTGTATGGACCTAATTCCTTAGCCCACGTACACGTCATACTATTGATCGCCCCTTTGGTCCCTACATAAAAGCCTTGACCAATGGACCCTTCTCTGGCGCTTTCAGTAGACAGGTTCACGATGACGCCTGATCGCTGAGGGATCATGACACGTGCCGCTGCTTGACTTAATAAAAAGACACTCTTTTGATTGACGGCAATCGTTCGATCAAACAATTCCTCCGTTAGCTCATAGTTTCCTGACCCATCTGGATTCACTAACATTCCGGGCAAAGCGATTCCCGCGTTGTTCACAAGACCGTCGATTTTTCCAAACGTGCGATAAACTTTAGCGACCTGATCCTCCACTTCAGTTTTTTTAGATACATCTACTTTATAGAAGAAATAGTTTTCATTATCAAAGGAATCGGTAGTCTTGAGATCAAAATTGATCACTCGTGCATTTTTTTCTAACAAAGAATTTACGATACTTTTCCCGATCCCTGAAGAACCGCCTGTGACTATCATGACCTTATCGTCCAAATGCAACCAATTTTCCATACTGTCCTCCTTGAAATCTCGTTCTAAAATTCTCCCGGATTGGACTCGATCATCACTTTGATCTCGTTGCCTTCCATGACCTTGTCGAAGGCTTCGCGCCATTCAGTCAGTGGGAATTTCTTCGTGATCATCTCGTCGATGTTAATGGCGCCTTTGGCAAGCAGATGGATCGCGATCGGCCAATCGTACGGATTTTGCGAACGGCTGCCGATGTATTCGATTTCTCGCTGAATGATCGATTCGGTGTCCAGCTCCACCATTTTATTGGCGAACAAGCCCACTTGGATGAATTGTCCTTGCTTGCGAATCAACGGCAAGCTGGCATTGACTGCCGGCACCGCTCCAGAAGCGTCGTAGACTTTGTCGACACCGTAGCCATTTGTCACGTCAGTAACAACCTTAGCCAAATCTTCAGTCATCGTATCAACGATCACATCCGCGCCCAATTTTTTCGCCAATTCTAAGCGATGAGCATCTTTGGTGATCCCCGTCATGATGACGAATGCGCCAATTTCTTTGGCGATTTGTAATAGGAACAGACCAATAGGTCCAGGCCCCATAATAATGATCGTGTCCTTCAATTCTAGCTGGCTCTTTTGGTACATCGCATGCACACAGCACGCCAACGGTTCACTCATCGCTGCACCTTCGTAGCTCAAATGATCCGGTAAAACATGGATGCTTTCTTCCCGAGCCAAAACATAATTCGCCATCGAGCCGTTTTGCTGGGTGCCGATGCCTTTGCGGTGAGGACAAAGATTGTATTGTTTTTCTTTACAGTAGTCGCATTCGTTGCAGACATAAAACGTCGTTTCACTCGTAACACGATCGCCAACGTTTACCTTGGTCACCTGCTCGCCGACTGCAACAACTTCTCCAGAAAATTCATGGCCCAATACAACGGGCGTGGTGGGATTTTTGTATTCCCCTTTAAATGTATGGATATCCGACCCGCAAATTCCAGTGTAGGCGACTTTAATGAGTACCTTGTCCGCTGTGGCTTCAGGTACTGGCAAGTCGATAAATGCCATTTGGTCATAACCGGGTGCTTGTTTTGAGACGCCCTTCATCATTTTGTTTCCTCCTCTCTGCTTTCAGGAAAAATCATTACTTTATTGTAGGATTCTTCACGGTTCACTGTGAGGTCAAAAGCTTTTTGAATGTCTTCCAGCTCAAAGCGATGTGAGATCAAGTCCTTTAACTGAATTTTTCCTTGTTCGATAAAGGTTGCCGAATGTAGCCATTCTTTCCCAGGGAATGGGGCGGAATAAGAATTCCAAAATCCTTGTATCGTATATTCCCGTCTAAAAATGTTTTCAAAGGCCCGTTGATGCAGCAGCACATCTGAATAGGCGATTCCCTGATAACCGATTTTTCCGCCTTTTTTGGTAATCAACAAACACTGTTCTTCTGTAATTTTGGAACCGGCACATTCGATCGCGATATCGACACCCATCTCATCTGTCCATTCAGCAATCCGTTCTTCCAACGGTTCTTCCAAAGAATTGATCGTATCGGTAACGCCATATTTCTTCGCTTCGACAAGCTTATTCGGATCGATATCAATCCCGATGATTTTTTTAACTCCCGTTAAACGGAGCCATTGAACGGTCAATATTCCAATCGTTCCTAGCCCGAATACTGCTACGGTATCCCCAATTTTTGGCTCTAGCCCCATCACGCCATGGGCCGCCACTGCCAGCGGTTCGATCATCGCTCCTTCCTCGAACGAAAGGATTTCTCCAATATTGATGACATTCTCTTCAGGAACAGCTACGTATTCTTCAAACCCGCCATAATGATGCGAACCGATCATGGTGTAATGTTCACATAATTGATACTTTCCTGATTTACAATAGGTACATTCATGGCAAGGGATTAAAGGAGCAATAGCTACACGATCCCCTATGGAGACTTGTTTTACCCCAGACCCTACAGCTTCGATCACGCCTGCAAATTCATGTCCCATAACCATCGGCAAGCCATATTTCCACTCATTTTGCATTTTATGGATGTCTGATCCGCAGATTCCAGCGGCCTTTACCTTTACCAAGACCTCATGATCCAACGGTATTGGCTTTTTGATTTCTTCGATTTCAAATTGATTTAATCCTTTTAACAACGCAGCTTTCATACAAATGTCCTTCCTTTCAAAAAATTAAGGAACTCTTTTAGAGTCCCTTAATTCGTACAAACTATAAAAATTAAAGGATTCCAGAAACTAATTGAGAGAATTTTAAAATAACCCAGTTCAAGAAGTTCCCACCCATATCAAGTGTCGATACTTGCGTCGCTCCTTTAGGGAATTCATACACGCCGCGCATCATTTCAGTATGGACTGGCGCAAAGTTCGTTGCCATGAACAGTGCCAAAGCAATAACAACTGTTCCTGTCAATACAGATTGGATAATGTTTCCTTTACGATGTGCAACGATCAATGACACATAAAATGGGATTGTTGCCAAGTCCCCAAATGGCAGAACCTTATTCCCAGGTAAAATAACAGCGATAAACAACGTGATCGGTACTAAAAGCAATCCTGTTGCCAAGTTGGCTGGATGTCCAGTAGTCACTGCCGCGTCTAGCCCAAGATAGATTTCTCTGTCTCCATAGTGCTCTTGTAAAAAGTCCCGAACAGATTCTGAAATAGGGATCAAGCCTTCCATCAGAATTTTTACCATCCGTGGCATCAAGAACATCACTGCGCCCATATTGATTCCCATTTTTAAAATACCGCCAATGTCATAGCCGCCCAATGCAGCAATCGCCGCACCGATAATGATCCCCATCATCATTGGTTCACCAAAAATACCAAACCGTTTTTGGATCGAATCGGGATCTGCTTGCAATTTGTTGATTCCAGGGATTTTACTGATCACAATACCGATCGGAATCCCAATCAAACCAAACGCAGCGGTCGAGCCTGTCGGCAAGCTCACTCCTTCTAAGCCATAAAACTTAGCCACTAATGGCGCCGTCTTATCTGCAATGATCAAACAAGCAACTTCATATAACACGGCACATAGGATAGCAAACCACCAATTTCCATTCGTTACGATGTATCCTGTTGCACCAGCAGCGATAAAATGCCAATAGTTCCATAAATCGATATCTAGTGTTTTTGTTACTTTAAGAAGTAATAAGATAACGTTTACAACCAAACAGATAGGGATCAGCACAGCAGATACTGGTGACGCCCACGCAGCAGAGGCAGCAGAAGGCCAGCCTGTATCGATTACTGTTAAGTGGAACCCAAAGCGTTCGACCATTGCTTGAGCGGCTGGTCCTAAGTTATCTGATAACAGTCCAATAACCAAATTGATACCGACAAAACCAATTCCTATCGTTAACCCAGATCTTAATGCTTTCCCAAATGGAACTCTAAAAATAAGTGCGATGATTAGGATCATAATGGGCAGCATGACAGTAGGTCCTAAATTCAGGATGTACTGTACAACATCATTAATAGCTTTCATTCAAATAATTCCTCCTATAATAGTTATTACAAATAGCGGCCACTATTTTTAACGTAAGTTATTCTCCGACAGAACGAACCATCTCGAGAATTTTTTCATCCAGCTTATCGGCACCTACACCACTGATGTAACCCAACGCTGTGATCGCCGGAATTTTATATTGCGTTGGTAGAATAGTGGTTGAGATCAACATGTCGGCGCCTTCCTGCTTAGAAACTGCCTCAGCGATTTTGATTTGTTGAACATCCGCGTCGATATGGTTGTCTTTCATCAAATCTTCAATTCGTTTCATGACCACTGTTGAAGTGGCGATTCCTGCGCCGCAAGCGACCAATACTTTAACTTTTCTCATAATAATCTTCCCCTTTTATTTCTCGTTTTTTTTGATTGCATGAAGCAATTGTTCCGAATTTGATGCTGATAGAACTTCCTCTAAAATCGTGTTATCTTGTAATAATTTCATTAATGATTGCAGCATCTCTAGTTGCGCATGAGGTTGATTCAACCCCAAGATGAACACGATATCGGCAGGGACTTTTTGATTGATGTCCTCCATACTGGTGAATGTGACTGGCTGTTTGTTGGTCACTACTGCCACAAATTCCGTCAGTATACATTCCGCATCCGTATGGGGGATAGCCGCTCCGAAAGTCTCCAGTTGGAGTCCTGTTGGAAATGTCGCTTCCCGCTGCTCTATTCGCTCAAGGAAGTCTTGCCTGACCCACCCCATTTCTAAAGCCTTTTCATAAACGTGTTTAAAAATCTCATCACTTGTTGAAAAAGACTCTTGAACAAAAATCAAAGGAGTTTTTACATAAAAACTTAGTTTCTCATTATTCTCCATTCCCTAGTTCCTCCAATATTTTTCACTAAAATCTACTAATCGCTGCTTTATTTCATTGATTGATTCTGCTGTTTCTATTTTTTTTTAATTGCTCTGAGCCCGCCAAATTCATTAATTCAAAAATCAGATCCACGTGTTTGTCTTTGTCATTCGAAGCAAGTAAGATCACCGTGTGTATCCTCGATCCATCCTCAGTCACGATCCCTTTTTTGACGATTCCCATACTGAGCCCTACCCCCAATGCCCCGGCTTCACTCATGGTATGAGGCAGTCCGATCGTATTCCGCAGTACCGTGTATTGTGGTAATACAGGCATTTCTTCTTTTAATACCTTCACAAAATTTTTGCTGATGACCTGTTGATCATTTAGCGGTTTTGCTAGTTTGTCTAAAAGATCAAGCCAGGCGATTTCCTCATCGAACACTTGGATCGTGTCTTCATTCAACGCATCGACCAAGTGCAGCCTTTTTTTCTCCACCACCTCAAAGCCTTTCGGTGTAAACAAAGTCAACAATTCATGATACAAATTCTCTTCATCGGAGATTACCGTGTACTTTTTGATCAAAGACATGATTTTCTCAGGGTTGACTAATGTATTTTGAGAGAGCGTCACTGAACGTAAAACCCGTGCGCGCAACTGCCTTTTTTCCTCGTCCGTCAAGAAATTATTCACAACAAAAACAGATTTTTCAGTCTCTAGAGGGATTGCTGAGAAGATAAAGTCCACGTCGTATTCTTCACGGTAAAATGTTCGTTCGGAGACTAGCTCAACAAACTCGATTTCCGGCAGTAAATTCTGCAACGTATTTCTTAGCAATAAAGAAATCGAAATGCCATTGGGACAAACAATGATCGCCCGCTTTCGGTTCTCATCCCGAATGATCTCCGTACTCTCCACGATATGACTCCCAATAAACAAGGAGATCAGGAAGAGCTCCGGGTCTGGAATGGGTTCTCCGAAAAACTGGATTAACGGCTCACTGGATTCTTTTACTAAATAGAACAATGAGAATAAATCAGCGTCCTTGTTTTCTTGATAAAAGCGTGTTTGTAGATTTAAATGATATTTAATGCGGTAATATGCCGGTCTCATATGAATCAGCAGCCGTTCCAGCAAGATTTCTTTTCGATCAACCGTAAGACCCGAAACTTTTTCGAAATTGTTCAAGACATCAAGCAACGCTTCTTTTAAGTTGTCCATCTCGCTCACAGATAAGATGTTGGCCTGAGATAAATTCGTCGTAAGCAGCAACAACGCGAGATAGACGCGTTCATTTCTGCTTATCTCCTCCACATCCCAAATAATGTGTTCCGCAGCTAAAAATTCTTTTGTATCCGCCAATTCAAAATCATTGATCTTGAAATTGTAGATAATTTGTTTCCCTCGTTTTGCTCTGCGAATGATTAAAATAATCAAGAGGGGCAATACCTTTAATCGATCATCCGTAAATTGAATGTTCAGTTTTTCTTCTACTAGACTGATACGGCGTTTGAAAACTTCCACCAGCGTCGTATCGATTTTTGAAAATTGAATGATGCAATTCACGCCGTCGTAAATCTCCGCTACATTCATCAAAACTCGAGACAAGAGATCCCGCTTGTTCCATTCATCGCCGTGAAAGTAATACCCCGTTTGCCGGTTGTATTTCAACTCAAGATGGTCTTTTTTTACTTTTTCATTGATTCTCTTCAAATCTCGTAAAATCGTATTTCGACTCACCTCTAGTTCCACGATAAAATGATCCAGGGAAAGGTATTCCTCTTTCGCCAAAATCATCAATTCAATGACCCAGATCCTCTCTTGACCTGAAAAAATGTAACGACCTGTTTTTTCGTGCTCCTTCTCTTTCCCCCCTCCAAACATGGATACCACTGCCTGAGGAACTAAAAAATGACCATTCTTTGTTCGCTTGATCTGGGGCAGCTTTCCATCTTCCAGAAAATCATTGATTTTTTTTAAAGCGTAATTTAACTGACTTCTCGATAGATCGAACCTTTCATATATAACTTTACTGGTAATTCGCGGATTATTGATTAGTTCCATTAATATTTGGTTATTTCTATCTTCTAAGTTCATCTTCATCACCCTTACACTCTCAAATTACTTTAAAAACGTTTTCATTTCCACAAACTTTGTTATCCAATAATATGCATGTTTTGTGCAACATGAGTTTGCATCACATTTCACGAACCTTTTTCCACAAAAAAAAGCAGGTGAATTCCCCTGTTTAAACACTTTTATAGTAATCATCTATTTTTGTAGATAAAAAACTTCGCGTACCACCCATAAATCGCTGTTGCCCAAACCTCTAAAGATTAGCATATTTTTGTTATTCTTTCTGATCAGAAGTATCATATCTGTTATGTGCATTTTGAGCGTATTCAGGCAAGAAAATAACACCCTGTTTTTATAGACAACGGGATATGTTTTTGGAAATAAAGATAAATAAATGATTTTTAACCAGACAAAAAAACAGCAACACCTCTTTCTTAACAAAAAGGTGTTGCTGTTTTTTTATTCATCCTTGGTCAACGTGAATTCTTTTCTCTTTTTTTGATGATCGAATAGCTGCATTGTCATATGTGTGCTATCCGATCGGATCAAATGATACTCTTGATCCTCTCCACTGCTCGCCAACACGATGTTCTTTTTAGAAGAGTTCGTAGCGATTTGCGCATTTTTTAATACTATTCGATCATTGCAGGTAATCGTCCAAGAACGACAATTTTTATTGTTTGTTTTAAAAGTATACTGCTCATGCTCACCAAGCCACGCACCTTTCAGCCAGACTGCATTATTCGCAGTGTGTGTATTAATAAAAATGAGTAGTCCGATACTGCAAATGATCCCCGCACCGAGGACGAGTCTCTTCTGATTTATTGTCAGTGCTTTGAACTGTCGCCAAAGCTTATATAGTCCGGTGTCTAGTTGATCTAACCTACTTTTTAATTGATGGGTTCTTTTAGACAAACAGTGATTCCCCGCTTTCACACATATTCTTTTCTATAGTATAAAAGAACTTTAGTTCTGTTGGACCAAATCATCTTAAACGATTGCTTTTCGATCCTACATGTAGAAATGTTTTACTCTCATAAAAAACACTTGCAACGTCATTCGCGGCAAGTGTTTATCTATTTATTTCAGTGTTCGTGCCGCATACCAGGCGGTACCCTCCGATCGCCAGCCCACCTTGACTAAGCTATCCCGCTCAGATGCCAGCGGTGTGTAGTGGTGACTGTCTTCCCTTGGCGCCGCATGAGGATTGTATAATCGATACACCGGAACGCTTCCTCCTGAATACCATGAAACACCTTCCGATTTCCAGCCTGCTTTGACCAAGTTGTCCCGTTCATACACATACGGTGTGTAGTGGTGTCTGCCGTTGTTTGGATTGTACATTCTATATACAGACGTGCCCGTTGTTGGCGACACCCACCCAACGCCTTCATAATTCCAACCTACCTTGATCAGGTTATTGGCTTCACTCATGATTTGTGTGTAATGGTGTTGCCCGTCATTTTTGTTATACATTCTAAAAATATAACGCTCGTTGGCCGCTTGCCCGTCTGTTGTTGGTGCAACATTTGGGTCTGTGCCGTTGGAGCTGACGATTCTTCGAGCAAAATTCGGGTAAAAATAAGTAATATCCACGGCCTTCACTGTTTGTCCAGGCTGAGGTGAATGGATCATTTGATTATTTCCAACATAGATTCCGACGTGGTAAGTAGCGCCGCGGTTTCCGTAAAAAAGCAAATCCCCTGGCTGTAAAGAACCCAAACTTGCCTCTGTTCCGTATTTTTCCTGATTGGTCGTCCCCATTGGAAGATCCGTATTCGTTGCCTGCTTATAGACATACTTCACTAACCCTCCGCAGTCAAAAGCATTAGGCCCGGCTGCCCCCCATGCATAGGGTTTTCCGATTTGCGCTCTGGCGCTGGAGACAATCGAATTTTGCTGCCCCATTGAACGGCTCATCCGCGGCTGAGCAGCCTCTTCTACGTCAGGAATACTCATTATTTGGTCAAACTGCTGTTTAGTAAAACCAGCTTCTAACGCTTTCTTTTCTTCTGAATCCTGTGCTTCAACGACGGTTTCCTTGTCTTCTGAAGAATTGGAGAGAGGCTCCTTGTTTCCACTGTCTTGTGTTGCTTCTGTCGTACTTTCAGAATTCAGAACAGAGCTGCTAGTTGTTGATGCCGTTTCATCTGCGGCCTTGACAGTCATGATTCCAGTTGACCCAAACGCGACAACACTTAATAGAGACAAGGAGGCACTAAACAAACGCAACTTAAATGACTTTCTCATAAAATAACTCCTGTTTTTATTTTATTTTTTTCGGATAATTCCATTACTATTTATTCAAATGACGTATGATTCCTGTCAATTCACTTAATTTGTTCCATAAAATAACTAATTGTAAGGAACATTGTACATGAAATCCCCACAAATTTCATCCCTTTCTGTTATCAATATTCTTCATTATCAAAAAGACGCTTACTGACAGCCTTTGAGCCACCTTTACATTTTTGTGACAAAATCGTTCGTTTCTATTCATATAAACGGATGGTCGAAAAGCTGCTGAATTGATAAAGTAAGATCATTATTGGATTAGGGGGAACTATTTTTGAATACGGGTATAATAAAAAAAGGATTTTCTACATTTGATTTAAAAATTTTAGGAATTATTTTAATGGTTATTGATCACGTTCACCAGATGTTTGTTCCATTCGGCGCACCCGATTGGTTGGATTGGTTCGGGCGACCAGTGGCGACACTTTTCTTTTTCGTCAGTGTCGTGGGGTTTTCTCATACCCATAATAAGAAATCTTATATGCTGCGGCTTTACATTTCGATGGTTCTTATGGCGCTATTTACTTACTCGCTGGAGCAACTCGTAGGATACGATCAAGTCGTTTTGATGAATAATATTTTTCGGGACCTTTTTGTCGGAACGCTGATGATGTATGCGATCGACCTGTTCATCGAAGGAAAAAAGAACACTAATTGGCTAAAAATGATTGCATCCATCTTGTTATTTTTATTGCCAATCCTTCTTTCATTGCTGCTTCCAGTGCTTCTTTCGAGTCCTGATTTGATGCAGCATCGATTCAGCTTTTTGATTATCGCCTCTCTTCTGCCGGCATTGCTTTTAGCAGAAAATAATATCATGGTGTTATTGATACCTTTACTTTATATTTCAAGAAACAACCGGAAGATCCAATGCTTATTGATTGCGATCACCGCAGCCATTTATTTCTTCTTAGGAACAACACAATGGATCATGGTGTTTGCGATCATTCCGATCTCGCTCTACAACGGACAAAAGGGAAAAGGGATGAAATACTTCTTTTATATTTTTTATCCGGCTCACATTGCCATCCTTTACCTCTTATCTGCTTTTTTATTCAATCGATGATCTCAAAGAGAACTCAAAGCGAGTTCTCTTTTTTGATGTCACTAGCGCTCACTTCCTCAATCGTTGAAGAAGAATCCCATCGACCAAATAAACTAAAACAAAAGCCCTTCGAAATCCAAAAATTCCGAGGGGCTTTTACCTGCTGCGACCTTATTAGAAGGACACAAATATTAAGAAATGCGCGTATGTTTTTTTATCTAAGGAGTCACTCACAGGATAAGCATTTTTATTACTGATGCTGATTGACGATCTGTTGTGATTTTACCGCAGTATTTTTCACATCTTCATTTGCTTTTTTCAGCTTGTCGATATAGTCCTTCAAATCAGAATTTTCTTTATTCGAATTCGCTAATTGTTGCTTGGTTGCGTCTAGCTCTGCTTGCAATGAGCTTTTTTCATTATTCAAGGCCGTCACTTGACTGTTTAAGCTGTTAGCCGTTGATTGCAATGAGCTGACTTGATTTTGAGCATCTTGCAATCTCGCGCCCCATTCTTGATTTTTCTGATTGATCTCTTGGTTTTTCTGGTCAATTTCTTTTAACTTATCAGCTATTTCTTGTTGTTTTGCTTGAATTTCTTGTTGTTTACCTTGTATTTCTCCATTTTTACTATTTAACTGCGACAATAAACTATTTTTTTCACCAATCAATTGATTTTCAGTATTTTTGGATTCATTGATTTGCTGTTTATAATTGTCTACTTCTCTTTGTGCTTGCGTTAATTGATTCTGCACATCCGTTGATCTCGATAACAGTTGAGAAAGCTGTTGCTCTTTATTACTCAAGGATGTGTTAAGTTTATCCAAATTTGTATTAATAGTTGAGATATTGTCTTCTCCACCCCAATTAATCAAACTATCTGCATAATTTTTTCCTACCGTTCCAAAAGCAATCAATAATAACGGCATAATGATAAGTGCAATGTTTCTTTTTTTCATTGGTAAATTTCCCCTTTTAATATAACCTACAGCGACCTACAATGTTTTAATCATAAGATATTTTTCACAATTTGCAATTACAGTTGTTGTTTAATTAGAAATTTCTTTGTTTATTTTAATTATTTATAATTTATTGTTTTTTATATTTTCTAAATAATAAAAAGACATTTATTCATCCTTTTCACTATGCAAAAGAAAACTGTCTTCACAAGAAGATACAATATATTGTGCCATTTTGATAAAATACCACAAAGAAAACACAATATCTAGTCTTTCTTTTCATTTTTTTTTAGCGCTAAGATAAGTCTCAGATGAAAAAGATAGGTGGTTATATTATGAAATTAGCAGTCTTTTGCGGCTCACGCTATGGAAAAGAAGAAAAATATAAGAAGCTTGCAGAACAGGTCGGAGAATACATTGCAGACGTGGGGGCAGAGCTCGTATACGGAGGTTCCATCAGTGGATTGATGGGGGCAGTAAGTGATGGCGTGATCAAGAAAAATGGAAACGTCACTGGAATTTACCCTCGTGGACTATTTGCGGATGAGGTACCTAGAGAGGATGTAACAGAATTTATTTTTACGGATACGTTGGATGAACGAAAACAGCTTTTGATCAATAAGTCAGATGCTTATTTGGTCCTGCCTGGCGGCTTGGGAACGTTGGAAGAGCTGTCCCAAGTATTGAGTGCTAGTTCAATTGGACTCATTCCCGCAAAACCCGTTGCAATACTAGATATTGACGGATTTTACTACTCATTCATTGAGTTTCTGATCAACGCTTCAAATGAAGCCTTTATTGATCCAGAGGCTACTAAGCACCTATTGATCTCCGCAGATTATCACTCCTTGATTGATAAAATTTGCTGCGAAGTTGCTGGAGAAGGAGTCGTTGCTTCATGAATATCTATTTAGCTGGTCCCTTCTTCTCTAAAGAACAACGGGCATTGATTCGCTCTGTGGAAAACGCCTTAAAAAATAATCCAACGGTGGAAGAATACCATTCTCCACGATTGGACCAAGCATGCGAATATGAGTCCTTTACTCCCGAATGGGCAAGGGAAACGTACTTGAAAGATATGCGTCATATCAAGGCAGCCGATTGTCTGGTCGCTATTTTGGATTATGAACATGGAATCACCGATCCCGGCACCGCCTATGAAATTGGGATTGCCAAAATGTTGAGCAAGCCTGTTATTGGCCTGCTAACCAATGGCGACACCGTGAACATTATGTTGACTGAGTCACTCCATGCTTTTACAAGACAGATTTCAGGCATTGAACACTATGATTTCAACAAGCTGCCTCCCTCTCCTTATCAAGGAAATTATATTTGACCTACTAGCAAGTGCCTCCCTTTCTTCAAGAGAGGCACCGGCTCGTTCTGTAATTGATTACTGATTAATGAGAGACTTTTTTTCTGATAATTCATTAACGAGATTTTGGATGGCGACGATTGCTTGCGGAGTCACATAAGGGTCCATCGAGATCAGAGGAAACTCTCTAGGCAATCCTTCCCGTGCGCCAGTGGTGATCAATCCGTCATAATCCATAATTTTTTTATACACATCTTCGTTTCCATCCCACGCATCTTCAAAATGATGGATCGTAAAATTCCCATAGACAATTTGTGTGATGACCTTTGAAATGAAGGTTTCTTCTGTTGGTGATAGATCCGAGATCAATAATAGATGAATCGTCCTATCTTGAGAAGCCAGCAGCTCCAAGCTATCTGCCTCCTCCGTCAAAAGCAGGTAAACATAATTCGTGATAAAATCTTCTTTTTGGTAGAAATGATTTCTCTGGACAAACTGACGGACGATCTTTGTCACCTTCTCCACCGCGTGCTTATGCATGATCCTGACCATTTTCAAAAATACGGTGCGGCTTTTACGGAGAATCGCTAAGAATTCACCGCTTTCTTCATAAAGATACACATCATTCATCAAGACTGTGGTTAGTTCAAACAAGCGTTCTTTTTCAAAAGAGGTGCCCATCAAAGCGGTGAATGTTTCAACTAAAGCAAGGTGTTTTCTGAACATTTGCCTATAATCCACGTTATCCATCAGGGCCGCATCTCTATGCTGCTTGCTGAAGACCACTGAGTCTGAAAAAGAAAGCCACAGGCAATCACGCAGCACATCCTCTGTAAGATCAAGGTGAAAAGCCTCCGAAACAGTATCGCGAAACCCTCGGATCGTTCGTTTATCAGGCAGCAGCAACCCGCTCTTTCTAAGCTTATGTTTAGGATATGGGTGGCCATTTTTGATCCGCCATAAACTAATAAATACATTATAAGTCACCCGTTTTTGAAAAATATACTTTTTTTCAAGGCCATTGATCGCGGTAAATTCCGTTACGAATTTTTCGATTGCCCTTAACTGGTAGTCTTTCATATCTGGCAGCACCGTTCTTAAGGTATACTGCTTTTCAATAAAATAGCGATAATAAAAGTGCCGGATCACACTCTCCTTGCCCTCCAGACGCAACGGCCTGTAAAACAATTCAATTCCTGCTTTGTTCAATTCGGCTTCCATTTTTTTCAAATAGCGCTGTGTATTGGAAAAACTCAAGAATAATGTTTTAGATAACGCTTCAATGTTGTCGCATTTTTCAAACAACAGTTGTTCCGCAATTTGAAATTCTGGTGAATTTATCAAAGCCTCTGAATAGAGTTTTCCGATACTTAAATCATCCTTTAACTCTACATGATACAACCCTTTCTCTTTTACAATGATGAAATTGTCCTGCTCATCATTAATGAGACTGATGTCATTTAATAAGATTGGTAACGAACACGCCAGTTCACTCAGCAACTGTTCACTTGACGACCCTTCGCGATTATAATAAAGCAATTCGATCAGTTCTAACCTACGTCTGTTACTTGTTCCTAAAACCTGACGAAAATCCATAATTATCTCCTCCAATTTAACCAATGATGATGATTTTTTATGATTAGAACCAAGCCAACGCGAAATACCTCTATAAATGACGAGCTTTTCTTTTATTAAGACATAAAATAACTATCATTGTTTTATTGACGTGTGATTTTACACTTCTATTTTACTATCTTTTTATTAATCTATGTAGGTCTTTTCTCCTATAAACCACGAATAAAAATAGGAAAACATCCCATAATATTCTTATTTTATAAACTTTTTGGTAAGCCGGTTCTTTATTTATTAGAATTTAGCCATTAAACTTTCTTGAGTAAATACGAAAGCGCTCTCTTAACTCTCACCAGAAGCGGAAAGCTATAGACACTAAAAAAAAACGACATTTCTTGTTTAGCAAGAAATGTCGTGATTATTTTATAAAACAGAGACTACCTATACAAGTTGTTTCTTTTAGTTTGACTTACAGATTCAGAAGTCGCTCCAAACATCCTCTTCAGAAGCTTTTGCCTGCTTCCGAGATTTCTTTGATTGTTTTTTATAGTTCTGACCGTGATCCTTCTTCGTATCTGCTTTTGGTATGATGAGCATCAGCAAAATATAGAGAAGGATCGGCGCGCCGACCAAAACGATACTAATAAAGATATAGAGTACGCGCACGATCGTCGGATCAATATCATAATATTCCGCGATTCCCGCAAGCGTCCCTGTTAACATTTTATTTTTTTGAGATTTCGCCAGTCTTTTCTTCATTTTGATTACTCCTTTCTAATTGTCGTAATCCTTCAAGAAAATGTTGCCTGCCTTCGAAGAAACATTGATTTGAGCAGGCTCATCTCCGAGTCGTTGAAAACGCAGGACTTTATGGGAATGCCCATTTCTTTCCTGAAGGGTTTCACAGTTTGAAAATCGATAATTGATCGTTCCTGTTCCGGTTTTCGCAACGCCCTTTAAACCAATCGTTTTAGGCAAGGAAACTTTAACATTTCCGTTTATTGTATGTGCATTGATTTTCTTCAGAGCATCATTTCCCATCGTCAATTTGATGTCCCCGTTGATCAGCGAGTATTCTGCTTTTGACGCATCCGCTTTTGAAATGATCGTTCCGGTCACCGTCTCTACTACCGTATCTAAAAGGCGCCCGTCCCGAATTTCGATTTCATTCGTTGTGCCCTCGATTTCTAGCGTGGACGCATCAATATCCTTGATCAATACGGTCCCATCGACTGCTTTGATGGATACATTTTTCGCCGCAAGGTCCTCGATCATCAAATCTCCCGTCAATAACTGGACACGTAGATCGTTGTAAGCGCGTTTTGGCAAATAGAAGGTCAAGGTGGCATGAACCCGTTTATTTGGAACATGGAATAAAAAGCGATAATCGTTTGCCTCAATTTGGCTGCGTTCCAAAAATGCATCGATGGGGTCAACTTCGTCCATTTGACCGATTAAATCAACCGAAGCATCCACCTTTACATCCTTGATCTCCTCATCTTCCCACATTTTTAAAATAACTTTTCCTTTCGCTAATTTAATATCCAGCGAATGGGCATCAATCTCTTCAAATGTAAATGGATAATTAAAATGAGTTCTCGTTGTTCCGTAATAGTTTTGTTTGCCTGTCTTCCAATCAAATTCATTTGCAACAGTATCCGATACCGTTCTTGCAGCTTTATTGACCATTTGGCCCAATCGGCTGCTAAAATCCTTTGGTTGTACTTTGGGACGGTCGAAGGGTTGGTACCTTTGTTCTTCAAAATCCTCCGGGACATCAAAGAAGCGATCTGAAACATGAGGACTTTCCAGAGTAACGAACAAGTCTTCATCAACGGCTAACCGCTCACGAGTCAATAAGTCGATCTCTTCTTCAAGATCCGCTAATTCTGACTTCATTTGATCATAAATGGGCTGATTTTCAGCTGAAAGAATCCCCAGCTCTGCTTCAAGGTTCAGCTCTCTGAATACGTCTTTTTTCTCACGAAGTGTCTCTTTTTTTGTTTGCAGCGCGTGATCGAACTCGTCGATTTTTGATCGCACGGGGTCCGCTTCCTCCTGAACTGACTCTGAAGAATTCTCCCACTCATCGATCATACTAGACACGCTGTCCGTATAATGCGGGGGATTCGGAGAAGGTTCTTCCCCTTGCTCTGAGCTTTGATCCAATTCATTTTTTTCTTGTTCAGTTTCATGTTCAGTAAATTGATCCAAATCTGACTCTTGTTCAGCCGCTTCCTCAGCTTTTACTGTGTCTGTTTGTTCCAAATCCTCGCTGGCATCCACTTCGATCTCTGATACTTTTTCAGCTTGTGACACCTCTTCCGTCTCACAGTCGGTTTCTGCTTCTGATTTTTCTTCAGTGCCTTTATCTGCCTCTGATAGTCCTAGACTTTCAAGTAAATCCAGTCCTTCTTCTGGGGACAGAATTCCTTTTTTTATGGATTCTAAAATTTTTTCTCGTTCATTCATGCTGATCTCTCCTCAACAAATTGTTCTATAGGTCTATTATGCAAGATTATTACGCATTCGTCATGGGTCGAAAGGACTAGTTCCACAGTCGTCCCTTGATCAAAACGGATAAAAAACTTCTTATAAACACTCTGAATGGTTTTCAATTCAAACAATCGCCCAAAACTGGTAGTATCAAAGAGAAAAGAATGATTGGCAGAGAGGTGAAAAGTCTTGCAGAGAGAAATGTATGAACTGTTGGCGAGACGTAGTAAATTTTGTTTTTCTTTAATTGAGTTATTCCAAGTTGAAGAAGATTGGCTGGAAGTAAAAAAAGTCAGTACAAATTTAGAGATCAGTGATCGAAGTGTGCAGCGTTACATTCATTACTTGGAAGAAATTATTGAAGACTATAATCAAGAAAAAAATGCGCACATCCACATGCACTACGAGAAATTCAAAGGAATCAAAATGGATTTCTCAGATTCTTCTATAGAACAACTCAAGCTTTATATCGTTAGTAACGATGAAAATCTAAAATTACTGATTGATTTGTGTTTATTAAAAACAGAACCCTTAAAAAAATACGCAGATAAAAATTTTATCAGCCCTTATTCGATTAAAAATTCTGTTATAACGATCAATCAGCTTTTAGCCTCTTTTAAACTAAAAGTGGATACTCGTTCGTTGACCTTTACTGGTGAAGAAAAAACCAGTCGCTTTTTTACGTATATTTTCCTCTGGGCAATGTATAAAAACAGCCCATGGCCCTTCGAATACGTGGATGAAAAGAAAATATACCAGTCCATCGCTACGATCGAAGCAGGCTTTGGCTATACCTATTCCAACATTCAAAAAAAGCAAATAGCCTATTTTATCGCGATTTGCCTTATTCGAAACAAGAAAAAATTCTATATCGACAGCACCGAAAATTGGGATACTTACGTCAACATCCATGCCTTGCGAAAAGAAGAATTGATCGTGAAGGGAATGAACAATTACCAGATTTTCGAGAACAACGAATTGACGTTTCTTTTAGTCATCATGCAAATGAAACACCGCATGTACCGGTCATCTGAGATCAGAGATCGTATCCTGAATTATCATAAAAAAAACAATACAGACATTCTTCAGGCAACAAATTTGGCCTTTGAAAAATTTCAAGAAGACTTTTTCCGTATTCCCGAAGAAAAATTAGATGTCTTTTACACGTACTTTTTTTGTACCCATCTCCAAAGCAAGATTTTTCCCGGCGTCTATTTTGATTTAGACGGCTATGATTCTTTAGAGGATACGAATGTCCCTAAAAATCTCGTTCGAAAGCTGAACGCCTTCGTCAAAGAAATGAAAGCCTCTACGAATAGTGATATTTTTGATGAGGAAGAGCTTTTAGTAAAACGATACCTCTTGCTTTTTTCCTTTTTTGAAAACTGGGTCGCCTATGAGCCAAAAATAACTGTTGCGATTGATTCAGATATGTCCTTTTTAGTGAGAGAACGCCTGAAAAAAATGCTTCAGCGTCGTTTTGAAGGAAAATACAATTTAGAGATGGTCGAATCGGTCGGGAATTCTGAAGACAATTGTTTGGTCATCACCAACATGCCTTCAATCAATGGCTACCATCCAGAAAATATTTGTGTCGTAGAACCGCCTTTGCGGCCAAAAGATTTTCTAGTCGTCGAAAGAAAGATTGAAGAGACATTAGAAGGATTGTACGATTAGCCTGTACATCTCCAATTTCTTCAATAAACGAAAGAAAAGTACGCCCTATCAAGTGACCAAAATTCACTTAGTAAGGTGTACTTTTTTCGCGTCTTAGTTATTGACTTCTTCTTTCAAGCAGCTCGTTGCATGGCGAATGTCTTCTTTGACATTTTGGTAGCTGTAACGACGAATCTCGCCGCCTAAGTTATCAACGAGCATGATGTCGACCAGCTCTTCATTGGTTTCATCCATGTAAACAAGCAATCCTTGATCCCCTGGATTCAAACGTTGACTGACCTTATCGAAAATCGTATTGTTTCTTTTTGTTTTTACATAATTTGTTCCGATACCGGCAATATCGCCTACGACCCAGCCGCACAATACGCCTAATGGGCCGCCTAAAATCCCTACGATCGCTCCGATCAACCCGCCTGTAGCAATTCGATTGCCGCTTTCAAAGTCTAGGCTGTCTTTGATGGAGAACCCATTTTCGTCAGAGCTTTTCTCAATGATCGCTGCCTGCTTGATTTCTACTGTGGTCCCATTTGATAGTGTCTTTAATTTCGATAATGCTTCATAGGCATCTGAGTTATTTTTATAAGTGATCAATGCAATTTTTTTCATTATAAATCTTCCTTTCTTTCTTCACGTTTTAGTGGGTAAATCCTTGTGTGTGTTTTCCTTCATTCGCGTGCATCGAGACATTCGCTGCATTCAGCTCTTTGATCGCCGCATGGATATCTTTGATCAGTGCATTGGCAGAATTCATCGCGAAATCGCCGCGACAGACAAATCGTTGAATGATGATGTTATCTAAATCTTCAGGTAACGGATACGCCGGAACCTGCCAACCTCTCATTTGTAATCTATCGGCTAAATCATAGAGGTTCCAGTTCACGTCCGCATCTTCCTTCAGCTTGTAGCAAATAATCGGAATATTATCGCCGTTGTTGTAAATGTCAAAGAGGTCTGTTTGTTCGATTGCTTCAGACACCTTCATCGCAACTTTACGGGTCCGCTTATGGATCTCTTTATAGCCGTCGAATCCAAATCGGTAAAAATTATAGTATTGCCCAATGATTTGACTGGCGCTTCGAGAAAAATTGATCGCCATCGTCGGCATTTCGCCACCAAGGTAGCTGACATTGAAGACCATCTTTTCCGGTAAATCTTTTCGATCCTTCCAAATGATCCAACCAATTCCGGGGTAAACCAAGCCATACTTGTGTCCAGATGTATTGATGGATACCACGTTCTTCAATCGGAAATCCCATTCTAATTCTGGTGTGACAAAGGGAGCGAACATGCCGCCGCTTGCCGCATCCACATGGATACCGAGTTCACGTCCCGTTTCTTTATTAAAGGCTTCTACCTTTTTATCTAACGCTTGAATGTCATCGTATTTCCCTGTATAAGTGATGCCCAAGATCCCTACGATACCGATCGTATACTCATCCACGTAGTCCATTACTTTTTCTGCATCCAGACTCATGTGTTCTTCATCCATCGGTACCGTTCGCAAATCGATGTCCCAGTAGACACAGAATTTTTCCCAGCAGACTTGATAACCAGAAGAAATGACCAAGTTCGGACGTTGTTTCGTTAGATCAACACCGCGCTTCACTGCTTCATCACGCCATTTGAATTTCATCGCCATTCCGCCTAGCATGCAAGCTTCGCTGGAGCCGACGGTAGATGTGCCGATCATTTTTTCTTTATCCGGCGCGTTCCAAAGATCCGCAATAATATTGACACACGCTTGCTCGACCTCTGCCGTGCTGGGGTATTCTGATTTGTCGATCGCGTTTTTTTCAAACGTCTCCGCCATCAGTTTTGTTGCTTCTGGTTCCATATATGTTTGGCAAAAGGTTGCCATGTTTTGTCGCGCATTCCCTTCATCGATCAACTGATCCTTCACCAATCGATAGGCACAGTCTGGTGATACAGGTTCCTTATTTAACTTGTCGATAATGACGTTCTCGCTTGCTTGTTTTGATCCAAATAATGGAATAATGTTATCCATGATCGTTCCTCCTCTAAATTCTTCACTTTGTTTAGTTATATTTAGGTGCTTTCGCTACCTCAAATCGTTGAACCTCTGTGTTATTCAAAAGTTCGTCAGACATCACTACTTTTGTAATACCGTTGCTCGCATAATCTTTGTAATAGATCGTTTTGCTTTCGTTGCACATAATGCTGATGAATTGCGAATAATCGGTCTCACCTGTTGTTTTTATTACGACACCTTTAGGAATCGTCACAGGGGCCAAGATATTTAAAGCGTTCATGACTCCTTCATCTTCATCCTTCGCATCTTCAATGTGTTCTTTGAAAAATGTTGCCCGGACGAATCGTTCTGGCGGTGTATACCCACCTGGCAAGCCTGAAGTTCCTGTCCCTTGAGAAAAAGGTGTCGCTTGGAAATGATCAAACTCTTTTGATTCATATTGCTTCGGACGCACATCCAAATAATTTCTCAAGTTTTCTAAATGCCATTCCAATTGAGGCGTATTCGTCATAACGTTTACGGGGTCTTCTTTAAAATGAAGTGTTTCCTCGGTTGGTTCAATAACAACGGACTTGCCGTTTGTATCTGTGATGATCCAATGCAGCGGCGTTACGAATCCTAAGATAGGTACAGCAATATCTACTAAATTGATATCTTCTATCGCCTCTCTTAATGTATCGATCGAAGAAAAGTTTCCTAAAATCCATGTGATGAATTCATGAGGACAAAGGTTTGTCTTTTCAGGATTTGATTTTTCTTGATAAACGGCCTCTCCCGGCAAGTAAAGTTCCGCTACCGAAAGCCCTGCTTCGTTCACGCCGTCACACACAAAGTAATCTTCTCCAAGGTCTGCACCTGTTCCTAAAAAGCCGAACTGATTGGTCCATTTTTTGCCATCGCTGGCAGATGCCCAACTGTAATCTCTTGGAAGATATAGAGGTTGCGCATCGATTGGATATGAAAAATCCATCGTCCTAGCTAATAGATGTTTCTTGTCGTTTGTTGTTATAAAAATACTTGTACACATAATGAATCTCTCCTTGTTTGGTTATTTATTACACTATTTATTCTAGTGCAGAAACCCCCTAAGTAATTAACGCATCTTGTCGTATTTCGCGACAAAATATTTTTATAAATAACGGGGCTTTTCTCACTGGATTTGAATGAAAAAACAAGACGCATCTCTATAGAAATGCGCCCTGCTCCCTCATTCAGTTTTTTACACATCGTAGTCCGTTTGTACCATTGGTTCAGCGAACGGAATGGAGATTTTCCACATTGATAACGCCGCCGATGATTTTTGTAAAGCCAAATAGTAAAAAGTAATTTCCAATCAAAGATGGTGTATTGACGATCAACGACCCGCCGCCAATCAGCAGCAACAGCCCCATCAAACAGCCAATCAAATCTACGATCAACGAAAGGTAGTAATACGGTAATGCGATCGATTTTGCCAGATCCAGTAAAAAGAATGAAATAACCGAATCACAGATAAACCAAAAGCCGAACAACATGGAAAGCATCGTCAAATTGAGAGACGTATTCACCACTAGTACGATACCGATCATCAAGTCTACAAACCCGATCACTAGTGCCGAATACTGATTGTGTTTCGTGCGCTTAGAGATTTTATTGCGATTGATAATCTCGAAGAAGCCTTTTATCAACGAGAAAACCCCTACTAATTGAATAGACTCGACGATCGTATTATCTGTATAACGCATCGCCAATAACGCCATGATCAAATAGATGATCCCTGTCAAAATCTGCAAAAACCGATAAGATTTCACCCAGTCTTTTATCTTTTTCATGATGGATTTTCCTCCTTTCCTTTCGTTTCTTTCGCTACATTTTGCGCAACTTGAGTAGACAAACGTTCCTCGTCATTTTGTTCTAGCGCCAGCAGCTTTTGATTGTCATTCAATAACGAAACATCGTGTAAATGATTTTTTTGCAGATAATTCATAGAGACACGCAGCAATGCGATAAAGAGCACGGCTAAAACAAGTAGGATCGTATAGCTCTTCGTCACTAATTGGTGACTGATCCCGCCTGCGATTGCATTTCTAAAGGCATACACCGAGTAGGACATCGGCAGGTACGGATGGATCAATTGGAAGAAGGCCCCTTGTGTTTGGATCGGGAATGTTCCGGCAGCCCCTCCAAGTTGCAAGACCAATAGAATCATCGCTGCGAACCGTCCTGGGTTATCAAATGTCATCGCTAAGAACATGACGATCGACATATAGCTCCATGCAGTTATCAGTGCCGTAATGTAAAGCAAGCCAATACTGTAGGCCGGCAATCCCAGCAACAGCATCACCGTTACTTGGATCAATGCCATCAAACTAGAAACGACAAATCCCAAACTTACTTTGCTTAGCCACCAATTTTTGCTGGATTGGCCATCCATCGCTGTTTTTCTGATTGGATAGACGAAATTGAACAGCATACATCCTACGAATAGTGCCAAGGACATGATGTATGGAGCCAAGGCTTCACCGTAATTATTGACTTTGCTGTAGCGCTTGTTCTTCAATCCTGTAGGATCAACGAATTGATCAATCGTTTTGTGGGTCACTTTTACATCTTTTGCCTTCGCAACACCCGCATCTAATCCGCTAGATAATTCTGCCGCGCCGGCTTTTAATTGATTGATTCCCGAGACGAGCTCAGGTGATTTGCTTGTCAGCTCATCGAGACCGTCAGACAATTGTCCTGCGCCCGAATTTAATTGTGCGACACCGCTGTCTAGCTCTGGAAGCTTGCCTTGCAGCTCGTTCAGCCCACCGGTCAACTGATTGCTGCCGGATGCCAACTCTTCCACTCCCGCGATCGCGGTTGGAATATCTTTGGCTGCCGTATTTAATGAGCCGCTGACTTGTTTTAATTGACGAACCATCGTTTGGGCATTTTCAGACGCTGGAACTTCAGACAACGCTGCTTCGACCTGCTGGTTCCCTTTTTTTATTTCATTTAATGTTTGCTGGACATTTCCAGCATTCTTGCTCATCCCTTCGGTGACAGCGCTCATCTCATTCGCCTGTTGCGCCAAAGCGGCGACAGTTTTTGATAAAACAACTAAATTTCTATTTATATCCTCGACCTTCGCAGTCATCGATTTCTCTAAATTGGTCAGATTTGCATCAACGATCGCGTTTAGATTTTTTATCAATGCCGCTTTCGTGCTGTCTGAGATTTCTTCGTTGCTTCGGATCAAGTCACTGATTTGAGTATCGATCGATTGGTTGACGTCAGCCAATCCTTCGGTCATAAGCATCAGTTTTTGTGAGATTTCTTGATCCTCTTTTTCTAATTGCGCAGAGTCGATCGACAATTTGTTTAACTCGCTGGCATTCGTCAATAACGCCTCCATCTGAGCAGAGACCGCATCTATCTGTCCAGAAAGTTGTGTACGGACATTAGGGGGTAACTGATTTTCAAAGTTTTGCAGTGCATTGGCCATGTCATCAGCAGCGATCGATAACGTTGCCACTCCAGCATCCAATTCAGAGATTTTTGTCTGATTGGATTGGATCATGTCGGTCACTTTGTTTAATGCCTGACTCATTTTCTGAGAACCTGCATCCAATTGTGCCACACCTGATGATAAAGGCTGCACAGATTCCGCCAATTCGGCGGTTCCTTTGGATAGCTTTCCAGCCCCCGCCTCGGCTTGTCCAACACCATTCGTGTAGGCCTTGATCCCTGTCGCCAACTGACCGGACCCGGAGGACAGTTCATTTGAGCCATTCGCCGCCTGAGATAACCCTGCCAGCATCTTATTGGCTTCCGTATCCACCGCACTCGCGTAAGACTTGACGACCTGATCCCGAATTTTTATCTTCAGTTCATTCGCGGCCACTTCGGAAATTTCTTTTCCTATATAGTTATACGAATCATTGGTAGTATAAATGATCTCCATCTTTTCAGGATCATTGTTGATGATGCTGGCTGCTGATTGGGAGAAGTTCTTTGGAAGCGTGATGATCATGTAGTAATCCATCTCTTTCAGCCCTTTTTCAGCCTCTTTCTTAGAAACAAAATGCCAATCCAGTGCCCGATTCTTTTTCAGATTCGCGACGACCTGATCGCCTATTGCGACTTTCTGCCCCATTAGCTCGGTGTCCTCATCTTCATTTACTACTGCTACTGGCAGGTTTTTGATCCCGCCGTAAGGATTCCAAAGAGACTTGTCGAAAATCGATGTATAAATAATCGGAATAAAAGTGATCGCGATCACTGAGATCAATAAAATTTTATTCTTCAGTAAGTTTTTAAATTCTCTCTTTACCATTTTCACGTAGCCAGTCCTCCTTTACTTTTTCTTCTTTCTGACGGTTTGGTACAGCGTAAAAATGATAAAAGAGAAATGGAATTGCTAATGTAACAACAAAACCTACAATCAAACTCATTAAATAAATGGAGCTGTCCGCTTTATCGATCGTTGTCGGAACGATAAAAGCTGTGACTACAGCCGCGATCGAGATCACTAAGCCGGCTCCTGCGACGAGGTGCTTCACCCAGTCAGGTCCAGGAATCTCAAACTCTCTTTTCAAGGCTTTCTTTTTCTTCAATACCTTAAAATAGGAAATAAAAAACAAAATATACGCACTCAAATAGATCACGACTGTTAAAGAAATGGCTGTTTGAAAGCCGACATTTCCGCCGCCGCTGCTTGAACCTAATGTTAATAAGGCCGCCCAAAGCGTCACAACGATGGCTTGGATGATCAAAATTCTCACAGGGACATCGTTTCTATTTTTTTCTGCCAATGATTTTGGCAGCAACCCTTTCGTTGCAGCAAATTGTAACCCTTCAGTAGGACTAACGATCCATGAACTGACCTGGGCTAAGATCCCAAAAGAAATCAAGAAGCCTATAAGTTTTACACCTAACCCGATATATCCCGGAGAAATCAATTGTGCCGCTGTATCCATCACACCTTCGTTTGAAGAAATTTTCCCGCTTAATACCATCGAAACGATGCTTCCGCCGATCGTACTCATTAGAATCCCTACTACGACCAAGACCATCAACAGCTTAGGATACGCGCGCTTCGCATCTTTCAAATCTGCGAAATGTGTTGCGGAAGCCTCCACGCCCATATAGGCCAACACGAAAGAAGTCAGTGCTGCAATATCTTTTCCTCTTGGCAAAAAGGAGGACTCCGTAAAGCTTCGAGAAACCTGATGCCCTGACGCAAAGTAATGAATCGAGCATATAAATAAAACAAGCACGGGCAAAACGATCCCGATACTGAAGCCGTACTTCGCCAGCTTGGCCGTCGTTTCCGTTCCTCTTAGTTGCAACAAGGTCAGCAGCCAAAAAATACCTACCACACAGAGAAATTTGAATACGGGATCATCGTTCATCGCTGGGATCTCCAATACATAAGATAACGTTCCGACGATAAAATAAATCATCGTTACAAAGCCGACGGTAACTTGGAACCATTGAAAAAACAAGGCCGCAAACCCATACTTTTCTCCTAATGGTTTTCCTACCCAACTGTAGATTCCTCCTTCTTGATACCCTTCGATCGTCGCCAATTCCGCAGAACACAACGCGACCGGTAAAAACCACCCTAATCCACATAACAATAAGAAAAATATCAACGACTTGCCAACTGTCGCAAATGTCGGGTATTCATACACCGTAATAAACAGTGAAGCTGTCATTGAAAAAAAGGCAAATTTAGACATCATATGTTTTTTATCCATTTCTTTTCCCCTCTCAAACGAGTTATTTTATAAACATAGTTTAGTTCAAATCACCTTATGTTTTTTTCTGAATCTTGTCGGAATACTGGACAATTTTTTTATTCTTAGAAAAAGCAAAAAAAAGAGTAAAAACATCGCTTGACGTTTTTACTCGTTTCATTCGTATTCTGGATCAGCATTCGCTGCTTCAACGTTCTGATTTTCCCCTTCAATGCGTGTTAACAGGAGAGAGATCAGACAATAATTTTTTCGCTGCTTCTTCTGACAACTACAGTCATATCCTTTCGGGACATCAACCGAAACTTTGTAATCGCTCGTTACCAGCGGTTTCTCTGTTTTCTTCAGCCATTCATCTCCTTCTGATACGGTATAAGAATAGACCTCTGTTTCTTCCTCATTAACCAAGTTTAGACTCACTTGCTTAGGTCGATCTCCGGATTCATTGTTGCTGTCGGACCAAGTGCAATCAATATAGTAATTTTCTTCATTCTCTTTCGGCGGCAACGCAGTGGATGAGAGACGTTGGATCTTCTCTGCTGTTTCCTTCTTGGGTCTGGAATCAGACGGTTTGTTGTTTTGATCCAATTCTATGGTTTTGACAAAGCTCTCCGCAGTCAGATGAACATCTTCTCGAATGATCGCTTTTCGCCCAAATACCAATAAAAAGACAATCAGCATAATAAGGATGGTCACTCTCTCTAGCGTTTTTTTCACATGATTTTTCATAGGACACTCCTTTCAAACGTGCGTCAATGGGTGTGATTTTTTAAATGCGTATAGTTTTTGATGGCTTCTTCGATCGTTACGCCCGTTGCGTAGATAGACGCATCACACGAATCGTAAACGATAAATTCATTCTCTTTTGTATTTAATGCTACGTGGTATTCTCTGTTTCGCTGTTGTTTTTTCATGACTTCATTTCCTCTCTATTCTATGTATCAAGTGATATCTTTACAAAAAGTGAAGGGGGAAAGAACGCTGTCCCCCCTTCTCATTCTATTAATCAAACATTTTTTTGCCGGCTCTTAACAATGTCGGAATGTCCTTGTCATAGCGTGGTGTTTTTACAAGCTTAGACATCGGAACCCCAGCAAAGTGGAAGGCGGCGATTTCACCTGAACGGACCGCACTTTGTTCTGTAAAGATCATTTGATACGGTTGTTCCACAAATTCACCCGTAAAGGCTAGGTTTGTTGAGTGTTCAGGGATCACTTTCGGACGATCGATTTTTGCACGATTGTTGAACAGGGCAGACGCATACGGCATGTATACGGGAATACAGTTCACGATCCCCTCTAAAATTTCCGTTTCTTTTTCGCGAATATTGATTGGACCAGGGTCGACTTTGCTCAATTGACCGATCAATTCTTGCGCCATTTCTTTCCCAGTCATATCAATGTAGGGCTTGTTGATGAATTCACCTTCGCGACGAGGATAAAGGAAATACCCCCAAATAACAGTTTCATTTTCTTTTTGTGATGTGAAATGTGGTTGATGATGGACCACGATCGACATCCGAACATCCTTCTGACCTAAAGCTGTGATCGCCTCAGTAGAAATAAATGAATTCAAGGCATTTCCCGGCTGCTGCGTCGTAATACGTACGATCTCATTCAACAACACATGGTCTTTTGAGGTCAATGTGAAGCTGACCCATTCGCTGGCATCACGGTCCGCAAAGAATTTGTCTGGATTTCCCAGATTATAAAATTCATTTGAAATATTCTTCCATAAGCTTGATGCAGCACCATAGTCCATATCTTCAGGAGCCGGCGTATCATAATCGCCTAATGTTGCTGAATCTGTAATGGAACCGTTCGTAAATAGAACCGCTGTGTCTTCATCCACTGAGATGTATTGTTCGGTGTCATCCAGCGTATTGATCATTTTGATTCCTGTTACAGTGATCTCATCCTGCATTTTTGTTTGTTTAAAATCAAAGTCCGTCACAAGACGATCCAGTACGATCTTACAGCCTTGCGCTTCCAAATATTGGATCAACGGCAGCATGATGCTTTCAAATTGGTTGTAACGCGTCCGATTGACACCTACTAAATGCTCGATTTGCGTAAATTCGTAAATCATTTGATGCATGTAGCGACGGAATTCCTGCGCGGAGCTCTTTGTCCGAAAAGCAAAGGTCGTTTCCCACATATACCAGAAATTCGTTTCAAACATATGGGGATCGTCTTTGAAATAGTCTTCGATTGTTAAATTATCCAGTTTTTCCTCTTCTGAATCAGGCATCGCGATCAACGCGGTCAACAATTTACGATCCAAATGATTAAAGCCTAATTTTCCAGCATCTAAAATGCCGTGTTCGCCTTCTAATAAACGTGCTTTGTCAAATGTCGGATGTTTCGAATCGAAATCCCGAGTATCTTCTTCCGCTGTCATTCCTGGTTCGGTCGCTGAAGGGATACGGCTCAACAAATCCATAAGATCTACGTACGTGCGGTAGTTCAACATACGTCCGCCGCGGGCAACATACCCTTTTCTATTTTCCATAGGATGATTTTTATTCCAGTATTCATCTGTGACAGTGTCTGTAGGCGCACCATCATTTGAGCCGTGATTGTCTAAAGAATAGAACGTGATATCTTCTCCGTTCCATTTTCCTTCTTGAATAAGGTAAACGGCTGCCGCCATGTTGGCGATCCCCGCACCGATCATAATAGCTTTCTTTTTTTGCATTTTTCCTTCTCCTCTCAGTGGTTCATTTCTTTTGTTGAATCGTATTCATCGTACAGTGAGCTGTCATCTTCGAGTAATCCTGTTTTTTTACCCGCATAGAGAATGCCTAGTGTGACTAATCCAAAACTGATTCCTGCTTTTAATAAATTCTTTTTCATACCGTCATCTTCTTTCTTTTTTTAGTGATTAAAAAGTGAATGAATCCATTTCCTTTTCAAATTCAGCCATTTCTTTTTCGTCGTATTTTTCATAACGATTGGCTTCGTGCAAAATGTGTTTGATCTCGTGCAGCGTTTCTTTTTCTAACACCCATTTTTTTAATGTGTGTTTTTTAGGCTGTTGATCCAATGAATTCAATTCCGCTATTTTTTTATCCATTTTTTCTAGTGTTTGAGCTACTTCTTCTACAGTTTTCATTTCTTTGTTTTCATAGTTTGTCATAATGACCACTCCTTCTTTTATCGAGTTGATTGATTTAAATAGGTTGAATAATTGGCACCAGCTGCTTCATTGGTCGGTTGGCATAACATGTAGATCAAGAGGAGCCAACCAACGATCGGGATCAATCCCATCAATATCCAGGCACCGGAATGATTGGTGTCATGTAACCGACGAATCGTAAGGGAAAGTTGTGCGATGAACAAAACCACTCCAAGGCTGAGTACAAACATGTTTGCATTTTCTAATGTGAGATAAGAAAAGCCTGTCAATGCGATGCCTGTACGATAGAATAAGCTGTCGAACAACACACTGTATACGATTGTTGGAAGCCAGTATTGTTTTCTTGAAGCCGTGTACTGCCACTTGAACATATCTGTCCAAAATTCAAGTAAGCTTTTCATGAAGACCGTCTTCTTTCTATCATTTGTTTTTTCTGTATCTTTTGTGAAGGTGCTTGTTTTTTTTATTCCTGCAATTTTGATCACCTCGTTTAGCTGATAAGGAAATAATACGGCATTTTCTCCCCTTCAAAAGAACCACTTTTGTCTGATAAAACGACATTTTTTTCCCAAGCGAAAAAGAAAGAGTCTTTCCCCTTCAAACAAAAAAGAAGCGAACCCTTCTGAAGGTCCGCTTCTTTTTTGTATTTATATAGAAGCAACTCATTCGTTGCTCATTTAAAACTGCCGGTTGTTAGAAATCGCTCCATGTATCATCTGCCACCGCATCCGCTTGTTTCGGCTGACTTTCAGCAGGTCGAGTGTATGCTTTCTTATATGAAGCTCTTTCGCTGTTGTCTGCTGAAGGAATAAAGAAGGCAAACAGAAGATACAATATAATTGGCGAACCTTCTAAAAGGAAGATGGATAACACAAAGACCACACGTGCAATCGTAGGATCAATCCCGAAGTACTCCGCAATCCCTGCCAATGTTCCTGTCAATACCTTGTTATCTTTTGATTTCGTCATTTTTTTCATCTGAATCAGTTCTCCTTTTTTCTCCCAAATAGATGGGGCCCGATTTATAGTAGCGAGTTTCACTCACTAGGTCTCTTTCTCTTATGACTATAGTATGCCGTTTTTTTCTCTTTTCGTCATAGGCCTAAAGGAGTATTTTTTATTTAGCATTTGGTAGTAGTTTTTCGTTATTCTCACGCATGAAAGCTCCTTACCTATCCAAACAGTTGACAGTTTAGCCGCTAGAACTTAAAATGACAGACAATTAGACTCCTAACTAAAAGAGAAAGCAGGAATTCAATGATCCATATTCGCGAAATGAAAGAAACGGATAAACCGTCGCTGCGCCAACTTTACCTAGACAGTCGCCGAGTGGCCTTTTATTGGAGCGATCCAGAATCAATGCATCTAGCAGATTTTGACCATGATACCAAAGAAGAACATGTCTTTATTGCTGCGCTCGACCAACGAATTATTGGGTTTATTTCTTTGTATCTTCCAGATAATTTTATCCATTGTTTATTCATTGATCCTCGATTCAAAGGACAAGGCACTGGTCATCTCCTATTAGAAAAGGCCAAGCAGTCCTTGCATCTGCCGATGACCTTAAAGTGTTTGTCACGAAACACACCCGCTCTTGCCTTCTATGAAAAAGAAGGCTGGGAAAAGATCAATGAAGTAGCAGTTCAAGATCCCTATTGGAATATGATTTATAAATAGTTGTGCAGCCTTCTGGACAGACCCACAAAAAAAACCGCTCAGCCTCGTAGTAGTAACTCTACGATCGCTGCGCGGTTTTTTCGTTTACTTGCTGAAAAGAAATCCAATGTTCGTCATTGTTTAGTCTTATTTCTCTCTCTCAGTATCTGCTCTTTTTTGAATAATTTTTTGACCCAAATTAGCCCAATCCAGCGGTCTAGGCGGTGCTAACCAAACGATGCATTCTTTCTTGTAAAGGCTCCCTAGATCTCTGGAGTCCGTTAGCAGGATGTCCGCCTCGGTGATAGTTGTCGTGATCTCAGCACCGACTTGGTGGAAAAAACCGATATTTTCCATAATAAATTGGTTATACAAATGCCCGAAGGAAAAATCAACGTATACTTTGATGGTTTCTAACAGCACATTTTTTGGGAAAGCATCCAAAATTAGAAATAAGTACTGGAAGAATACCTGTTTCTTTTTTCTATATAACTCAGGATTCGTTTGCTGCATTTCTTTCACATAGGTTCCACAAAATTCCAAAAGCGCGGGATAATTTTGTTGAAAATAAATGATGTTGATCTCTGGCTGAATGGCTTCATAAGCCAAACTTGTCTCAAGTAATTGAAAATGCAAAAAGCGGCTACGTGCCATGAACGCCTTCTGATTCTCTGGGTTATTCGCAATTTTAGGAAATACTTTCGATAGACTGACTAACAGATCTTGGCTCCAAGCGGTAACCAAAGAATCGTCCGCTGGTGATAACTCTTGATCCAACGATTCCGAACAGGTCGCATAATAGCAAAAAAACGCGTAGACCTCTGCTTCGCGAAATGTGTCAGGAACCCTTCTAAAAAATGTATCGGAAAGCTCTTGACTGAAATTTTCAATTAGTAGATTGGCCGTTCGTTTTTCACTGATGTACTTTTTCTGCTGGATTCGCAAATTGGTCACATATAAATAGTACATCAAATTGTTTTTTTCATGGACCGTAAAATGAGCGCTATCGAACATCTGAAGCTTGGCTTGAATCAAACTTCTGTCAGACGAAGTAAAAATATCCTCTTGCCCTCTGTATATCCGTGCAAAGAGTTCCGTTAAGAAGAGTCGAATATTTTTCTCACTTTTGCCTGTTAACCGAAACTTTTTATCAATCTGAAGCTCAAAATCCTTAAGATTGTGATTCAATTTTTTATACGTGCTGTGGGCGATCGGATAACTGATCGTCTCTTTTTCTGAGAATTCATTCAGAGATTTAAACTTCTCTAAACTCGCCCCTAATAAAATATTGAAGCTTATCGATTCTTTGACATAATTTTCCAACAAGGTATCTGAATTCGCCGTCCCAGTACTTTCGACTTGAACAAAAGGCTCCTCTACAAAAAGGTGGATCTCCTTCGCCAAGCCAAATCGCTCCAAATCAAGAACCAATTGATCGATCGTACTTTTCAAGACGTAATTTGACATTTCCAGGTCATCGGACAGTTCCTTCTTTGTCAAGGCAAAGTAAGGGCTTCGTTCGACCTTTTTCAACAATTGATACTTCCGCCATTCTTCCTTTGCCAAAAAATTATCTAGCAAAACGATCACTCACTCTCGCCTCTAATTTACCATTTGCTTCCCCATACAATACGACTCCAGACAAAAGATAAGCACTCTGCGCGATATCAGGAAAATCATTTGGTGCGCCGCTTCCTCCATCGCCCCCGTTTGGAGGTGTGACCACCTGTTCTTGTGAAAAGAACGCCTCATTAAGAATCAATACTTGATTTTCAGGATGTCTTTTTTTCATAGGAAGATAGGGATCGTCAGGGGGGAAATCTGTCGATTGTCTATTTTCCTTTTTCCACTCAGGTGTCGGAACATGCAGGTGATCTGGATTCTCTTGGTGTGTCTCCTCTTGTTCTTTTTCCGAAGTATTTTTTGTCTCCAAAGTCGTTTGGGCGCTAGTAGTCTCTGTTTCCTCTAATTCAATTTGCCCATCTATCTTTGCGCTTTCGCTCGTTTCGCTAGATACCTCTTGCTCGGTGATTGGAGTGATCGTATTTTGAGGGTCTAAAGGATCATAGATGACCGTATTGCCAAATACGTGTTCAGAAAAAAGAAAAATCGATGCACCCAACGCGAACACCATTGATCGCGTGACCATTTTTTTCATTCTGTCACTCTCCTTTTCCGAAACTTAATCACTGACTTTAGTGATTATTTTGATACCAACTAATAAACAAAATAAAAATGAAACTACGACAATTATACAATATAACCTATTATTTTGTTTCTTTTTCCTAATAATTTCCTGTTTATCATGAACTATTTTTTGTTTCGTCATTTGACCTGGTTTTTTAAACAACTGCCCCTTCACGATAAACCGTTGCTTCGTCTGCGTCGGCTTGTCACAAGTAATCAGAGTGATTTCGGACGTCCCATGATCATCTAAGAAACGCAGGTCTGTTTGATCAATAATTTTCGTTTCACTTACAATATATTGATAAAAGCCGCTTGCATCTTCAAAAAATATAGAATCTCCAATTGCTACCTTCAGCAGCTTGCCAAATAATAAGCTCTCTTTTCCCAAATGGTGACCAATCAAGACCACATTGTGATTTTCAGGCGTTCGTTCTGGAAACAAGGTTCCTGCACCAACTAAAATTTCTTGATTCGTTACACCTGAAAAGACGGGGAGTCCTATGTCAACCTTCGGAATGATGAGTTGTCCAGATGCTTGAAATGTCTGGTTTCGCTGAAAGGCGAGTACATCTGCCAGATCTGGCGGCTGAACTGCCTCTAAGGGGACTTCAGCCGCCTTTTCACTCGTATAAGTTGTCTTGATGGTCACTTCTTGCGTTCTGTAAATAAGCAGTGCCTGTTTCATGAATGGTAAAAATAAGAAACTAATCGCTAGACAATAAATCAGTATTAAGCTAATCCTCAGTTTTTTTGTCATTTTTTTTCTTGCGCCATAGTAAGAACAAAAGAATCAACAATAGTAATAAAACACCAATCAGAATATAGATCCATGTGTGATCCTTCTTGATCGTGACATCTGAGTCATTCAATTTCTTCGCTACATCTGCTTTGATCTCGAAGTCCTTTTCTAAGGACCAATGATAACGAAAAGCCTCTTCTTTTTGCGCACCTTTTTCTTTGAATTTAAATGTGCCATCCGATTCTTTTTGACCGTAAGCTTCGATTTTCATCGTATATTCGTCAGCTTGCAGACGTTCTCCGTTCAACGGAACCGATATATTAAAGTTCGAATTTGGCGCCATTTGCATTTCTGATTTTTCATCGGTATATAGTGCTTCAGAACTTCCCTTTTTGGTGATGATTGTTTTTGTTGCTAAGTTATTTAAATACGTCCCATTCGGATTTTGAAGATTTCCCTGAATAACATTCCGTGCATTACGCTGATTTGGATCGACGTTATTCAATTTCAAATCTGGAGAGCCGTTTTCTGTTGTTTGACGCATCAATAAAGCCACGACATAGGAATACTCATTTTTGATCGCTAAACCTTTATCGTTGTTATCTGATGATGCTTTCGCTTCTTCCGATTGTTTTTCTTTGAACGTGATTCCTCCAGCAATAACACCGTCAAATTTTTCATTCGGCATATGTATGTTCACTTTATATTCGGCAGCAGATTTTGGTTTTAATGTGATCTCCGATGGTGCTTCAACGTACTCTTTTAAGTTGTATTTTAGTGAAGGATCGGGTTTGATCGTATTCTTGCTGTATTCTACAACGCCATTACCGTTAGTCGTGGCGCTGTTGATTTGTGCTTCCACGACAACTTCTTTATCTGTGTCGTTTCGCAAATCAACGGTCAATGTTTCTTTTTGATCTGGTGAAAGCATCAAGTCAAAGTAGGTTTTGTTTTTATCAATTTGGTTTTCTGAGGCTTTTGGTGTCACTGCAAAATTAAATTCTGAGGCATAGCCAGCGGTTGTTCCCATTAATAAACTAAAAAAAGCGATACATAGCGATGTTATTTTTTTATACTTCATTGTCTAGTTTTCCTTTCATTGAAAGAAAGGGATGCAAGAAGCACCCCTTCTTCAATTAAATAGTTATGATTAGTTTCCAGGTGCGTCGGTTAGTACCCACGTGAAGGTTGTTGAATATTTTTTCGCATATTTTGTTGTTGAACCAGGTACGCTTAATTCAATGCTGTTGGCACCTGTTGTTGCATCGGTTCCCCAGTTATTTAAATAGGTTCCTGCACCTTGGCCTGCTTTTGCAGCCATGACGTCTTGTAATTCACCAGTTGGATCGGCAACAATCGTCGCTTTACCCGTAGGTTTTGCTGAATCGGATGCTGTAACGACATTTCCGTTCTTAAATGTTACTTCAGCTCCGGTCAATTCTTTTGCATCTTCTGTTTTGAACTGGCTGTTTTGTTTTACTTGCAATGTCCAACCTGCTTCTGTTCCGCGGTTATCTGTTACTTGGACAAAGTTAGGACCAGTTTTTTCATTGCTGTCTTTATCAAGATATTTTTGCGCTTTTGCTTTGTATACCTCGTCTTTTGAGGTGATTTTTTGTGTTCCGAAATCTAAGCTTGATGCATAATCGATCGATAATGGGCCATTCGTTCCTGGTTTAGGACCTGTTGGGTCTGTTGGATCGACTGGCGTAACTGGTTTCGTTGGATCAGTTGGATCGACTGGATTTGTTGGGTCTGTATTAGGTGTAAACGTGATGACCCCGTTTGTGTCGTAATTGCCGCCATCTGCCGCAAAAGTTGTTGTTGTGCTCAAGCCAATACTTGCTAAAATAGCTGTTGCTAGAAATAAAGAACCAAATTTTTTCATTGTGATAGTCTCCTTTTATTTGAATTAATTGCCAGGTACGTCAGATAAGCTCCATGTCAATGTTGTACTGTATTTCACAGCATCTTTAGGGGTGCTGCCGGGTACAGCCAAAGTGATTGCTTTTGTCACGTCTGCATCAACTTCTTTGCCATCTTTGTCTTTTTCTTTTACTGATTCAGCCGTTCCCCAACGATTGACGTAGGTTCCTGCACCTTGATTTGTTTTCGCTGACATAACCAGACTTTCTGCACCTGCAGGATCTAAGGAAATCGTTGCTGCCGCTGTAGGATGTACGGCTGTCGAATTGCTGGCAACCGTCGGACTAACCAATTTAACCGCTGAGCCCGTTAACGTATCATTCAATGTGCTTGCCGCTTTGAATTGACCGTTTTGTTTTACCTTCAACGTCCATCCGCCGTTACTTCCACGGTTGTCTGAGACTTGAACATAGTTTGGCTTTGCTGCACTGCCATCTTTAAATTGTTGTGCTCTTGCATAGTACACTTCATCTTTATTGGTGATCTTATTTACACCAAAATCAAGTGATGACGCATAGTCGATGGATAACGGACCATCGGTTCCTGGATTCGGACCATTTGGATCTGTCGGATCGACCGGTTCGACCGGTTTAGACGGATCAGGATCAGTGGGGTCCACTGGTTTTGTTGGATCAGGATTTGGAATAAATTCCACCGCACCATTTGATGTGTAATCTGTGTCTGCTGCATGTGAAATAACACCGCCGACTGTTGAAAGTGATAGTGCTGCAAGTGTCGCAACGGTCATTAACCTTACTTTTTTCATCTTTTTTTCTCCTCACATCTTTTAGTGTCGTTGCCAAACTTTTTTTATTCATAAAAATCGGAAACGACCGTTATTTTAAGGAACATCTTTTAATGTCCATGTTACTGTTGTTTGATACTTTTTCGCATATTTGACTGTTTTCCCAGGAACCTTCAACTGAATCGCTTGTCCACCTGTGGCTTCGTTGGTCCCAAAACGGTACAGCCATGTTCCGAATCCTTTATCTGTGTCGGCTGTTATTACATTGATCTCCGCATCAAGCGGTAAAGAAAATCCGCTGCTTGCAACAGGTGCATACGCATTTGAAAGATTCGAGATCATTCCACCTTGAGTAAATATCAATTCAGCACCGCTTAATTTTTGAGATTCAGAAGTTTGAAACTGACCGTTTTGTTTGACTCCTAACTTCCATCCACTACCCGTTCCTCGAACGTCTGTGACCTGTACATAGTTTGGACCCTTTTTCTTAACACCGTCAAAATCAGTGTATTCTTGTGCATGAGCATAATAGGTCTCATCCTTCGTAGAGATCGCTTGATTCCCGAATTGGATACTTGAAGAAAAATCAAGAGATAAACTGCCGCCTGTACCTGCCGGAGGTCCAACTGGATTTGTCGGATCAACAGGAACAACTGGCTTTGTAGGATCTGGGAGCAGCGGGTCAAGTGGTTTTGTTGTCGTTCCCCCACCACTTTGATACTTCATATGTGTGTTCGTATCTTCTGCATGTGCGCCCGTTCCTCCAATAAATAGAAGCGAGACCATCAGAAAAATACTAACGAATGGTATGTGTTTCAGTGTTCTCGCCCTCCTTTAGCTTGAAGAAAACAAATGCTAACAAGACAACGCCGATCAATGAGGTGACCACATTTGAAGTATCCCCTGTAGCTGGAATGATCGTTCCTTCTCCTTTATAGGAAGGTAACGCGCCGGCATAGCCCGTCGTTGAATGTCCAGATTCCTGAGCGCCCTGTTCAGGAATAGCGGCAGAACCGCCCTCTTTTTGGGATTCCTCTTTTTTTGTGGGCTTTTTAGGATACTCATATTTTCCATAAAAGGCGGTAACCCCATTGCTATCATATTCCGCATCTGCGGCAAAAGCCGGAACAGCAGTAAACAGCAACACTATTAGTAGCAAACTTTTTATAGCTAATCGTTTCATCTACTCACCTAATTTCCTGGAACATCTTCTAATTGCCATGAGAGTTTTCCTGAATATTCACCCACCCGTTGCTTTTCAACGGGGACACTCAACTTGAAGCCGTTGTTTCCTGTCCATCCAGCGGAAATATCCTTGGAGCCATCAGAAGAAAATGATCCGGATTCTACGATTTGCGAAGCTGTGGTGATCGGTTTTTCACCTAATGTCGACGTATAATATAAAGCATCCTCTAAAGAGATCGTCCCATTTTTTAGTGTTTCAGATTGGCTCAACGTCAATCGCCAAGGCTTTCTTGCTCCGCCTCGTGTGTCGGAGACTACAAGAGTACCTGTAGCTGTTGGACGATAGGTCTCCAATTTGTTCGAAACAGAATTACTACCAAATTCCAGTCCATTTGGAACGGAAACTAATGATAAACTTCCTACTACTGTGATCTTTGTACCCGCTTTAAATGTTGCGTCACGATAAGTCATATCTGTTTTAGGATTAATATTACCAATTGAATTATTCGTACTTGGTCGGTCCGCCTCGCTTAATGCCGTGATCGGACCGCTCTGGTCTTGCAAGAAAAATTGTAAGACATCTCCTCGTGTAATTTGTATCGTTGATATATCAATCGTCCATTTCCCATCGGCTCCTACTAGTTGCCCAGGAATTCCAGATGGTTGACCATTGACGGTAAATGTTATAATACTGTTAGGTTCCCCAGTTCCTGTTAATTGCTTCGTAATGCTTTGGATGCCATCCGCATGATCGACTTTCGCAGGTTCTGGTGGTGTGACATCGATGACAGTGGTAGTGATTGGTGTTGGTGTGATCCAAGGTCCGCGTTCTGCGATTCCTGAGATATTTTCTCCAGCTTTTTGGAATTTGACGGGTGTGCTTGTGTCTGTGTAAGAGACATAGCCATTTTTATCTGTCAGTAGATTGTCTCGGACATTCCCGTTTGTATCTGTCAGTTTCACCTTCGCCTGGTTTTCTGACGCATACACAGGAATATACTTGATCTCCCCGCCAACTAAACCATTGTTATCGGGTACTTCACCAATAATTACTCGGCCTTTGATTGTCTTATCGGCATCTGTCACAGGTGTCCATTCGATTTTAGGATCTTGGTTCATCCCTGAAATTCGGCGATAGTTCGCCTGCTTGAATTGGTCCAATCCAGCAACGGATGTCGTCACAGCCTCTCTCGAACCACTCCCCGTAACTTTCAAACTCGGTACTTTCGCATAGGTTTCACTTGACGGCCCTAAAACAGGCACGCCAACCTTCCAAAGATCAACATCTGAATCTAGAATTGAAAACGTATTGTTCGCTTCACTTCCATACGCGACATTAACCGCGATTTGCGAGTTATTCAGGTTTCTCAAATCATATTGAGCAGGACTGTTCAACGTGAAGGAGTTCCCCGTTCGACTGACACTCCCAGTTCCTATACCGTTCGCTGCCATATTGATCAACGGTTGATTACTTGTTCCGATTACATAAAAGAAACTTCCCGGCTCCGCGTTTAAATACGTATTGTTGGCACTAAATGCAACGATCGACCCAGCCAATTGTTTACTTGTTAGATTGACAACTGCGCCTTTTTTGATCGTCATTCCCGCACCAGTATCATCAAAACGTACCGCATTCCCAGGCATGTCTACGTTAAATACACTGTTCTCTCCAACCGTCAGCGCTAAATAATAGCTGTAAACTGCTGGATAGGTTCGCCCTGTCGTTTGTGTTTGACCAACATCAACATGACAATTTTTTCCTATCGTGAATTCTCTTGAAGCCCCCGTTGATCCAGCACTAGCACGTACGTTGTACCAAAATACAGAGAAATCATAGTAATTGACGTTTCCTTTATAATTCGTGCCGTCTTCCATGATCAAGCTTCCTAGATAAAAGTTTTCAGCACGGGTATTGATGTTCATATTGCCATAGACTCTGACTTCTGAGTGTGAAGCCCTCGCTAATCGTTGTACCCCAGATTCAGCTGTGATATTCCCAAAGCGATACTTCCATTTTGCTCCAAAAGTATAATTTAGACGGTTCCCAACGATGTCTTCAGAATACGCTCCGCCATACCTTTGGTTTAGGGTGATATCATGCATATGAAAAGAACCCGTAGCATTTTGAGGTGAAGCTAAATAAATGGAAGAATCTTTGAAATCAACACGGTGCCCTTGACCGTCGATCTCCAGATCATTTTTTCTGGCGTAAGTCGACAAGGTCCCATCTGAAGCACTTGGGTTGTCAAAGCTTTTGGATAAGGATATCTTAGTAATCGTTTCATTCCGAATCGCTTTGACAAAATCTGACCAGTTATCCACGACCGCTTCATTTGCTGCTAATGCACGAATCTTTGCCTTTTTGGCTTCTGGTTCCTTCTCACTCGTTTCCGAAGATGCTGTTTTATCTGTTGAGTTATCAGAATTTTCTGTCTTTTCATCACGAGGAGCTGTCGAACTTGTTTCTGCTGACGGTATGTCTTCAGATGATGAATCCATCACACGATCATCTGTTTTACTCTCATCAGTAGAAGATTGGATACTATTACTTAGATCTCCTACCTCCGTTTGCTCAGTGGAACGCGTACTTTCTTGTGTGGTTTCTTCAGCATTCACATGAGGAACTTGGAAATATGGAAGTAAAATGATTAAAAATAAGACTACTTTAATTTTGCGTCTTAACATTCTCTCACCTCCTTTACGAACTAAATATTATCATAGCGTTTGCCCATTTTTTATATTATTTTTTAAAAGATTTGGTAATTTAGTTATAACGCTTGTGATATTAGTCTATTATTAACAAAACCAAAAGCAGATTCATTTTATATTAATATTAAAATAATGTGTGTCATATTACATTTTTATATACTCCAAAGACAACATTAGGTACTGACTACTAAATAGTAAGCACTTTTCTCAGATTCTCAAGAATATTAAATAACAATTATTCTCGTTAAAAAAAGGTTTAGAGACACGATGAATCCATATAGACCAAACATTTTCTGAAAACACTTTGAAAATTATTAAATTTTTCTTATTTAATTCATAAATGAATAAATCTATGACCTACTTTTAGTGAAAATACATAAAAGCACACTTGTGGAAGAATCCACAAGTGTGCTTTTATAATGATAATCAATCAGCTTCTAGTCAATAATTTAACATTTTCTACTAAATTTTTTGCAGTTAGCCCATAAAAATCTTTCAATAATTTAGGATCTCCTGATTGACCAAATTGATCTTGAATTCCAATTTTAACTACTCGAGTTGGATAATGTTCTGCTAAGTATTCCGCTACGGCACTACCCAATCCGCCGATGACGCTGTGCTCCTCAGCTGTAATAATCCAAGGAGTTTCTGCTGCAGCTTTTATAAGAAGAGACTCGTCTAACGGTTTGATCGTCGAATAATTCAACACCCGAATTTGAATACCTATTTCAGCCAATTTTTTCGCTGCCAACACGGCTTCTTGTACCATTGAACCGGTAGCAACAATCGTTCCTGAGTTTCCTTCTATTATTGTTTCTGCTTTTCCTATTTTAAAAGGAGATTTTGTATCATGGATTCGTTTGACAGGCAGACGTCCTAGACGTAAATATACAGGACCATCCTGTTCGAATATCGCTTTCATCGCTGCCTCCGTCTCCAAATCATCCGCAGGATTAAGAATAGTCATACCTGGGATCACTCTCATTAAAGCCAAGTCCTCAATGGACTGATGAGAACCCCCGTCTTCACCTACTGTAATTCCAGCATGTGTCGCCGCAATAGTTACGTTTAATTTTTGGTAAGCAACTGCATTTCGAATCTGCTCGTACGCTCTACCTGCTTCGAAAATCGCAAAACTACTAGCGAAGGGCCTCTTCCCTCCTAAAGCAAGTCCTGCCGCAGTTCCAATCATGTCTTCTTCTGCAATGCCCATATTAAAAAACTTTTCTGGTGCAGCCTTGGCAAACATGTCCGTTTTCGTTGCAGCCGATAAATCTGCATCTAAGACCACTATGTCTTTATGATCTTTTAGTTGAACCAATGTTTCTCCATACGCTTGTCTCGTTGCTTTTCTCACCTAGAGTGCCTCCTTAAGTTCCGCCAATGCTCTTTCAGCCTCTTCTGGAGAAGGCGCTTTTCCATGCCAGCTAACTTGATCTTCCATGAAGCTAATACCCTTACCTTTATGTGTTCGGCACACAATAACTGAAGGACCATCTTTCCTGCGTTTCACTTCTTGAACAGCTTTTGTTAATGAATCAAAGTCGTGTCCATCAGCTGTCAATACATGCCAATTGAACGCAGCGAATTTCTGGCCGATATCTTTTACAGCCATTACTTCATCATTCGTTCCATCGATCTGCAACCCATTATTATCTACAAATGCAATTACGCGATCCAATTTGTAATGAGCTGCAGTCATCACAGCTTCCCAGACTTGCCCTTCCTGCAATTCACCATCACCTAATAAAATATAAACATTTTTTTCGATGCCATTCATGCGTTGAGCCAATGCCAATCCATTCGCGATGGACAAACCTTGCCCCAATGAACCACTCGAAGTGTCAACACCTCGCGTTTTAAGTCTATCCGGATGCCCTTGCAACTGAGAACCAAATTTTCTCAATCCAAGTAGTTCTTCTTTCGAAAAGAACCCCTTATCCGCTAAAACAGCGTATAGGGCTGGTGCTGCGTGCCCTTTGGAAAGAACGAAATAATCTCTATTTTTTTGATCATAATACTTTAAATCAATATCCATTTCTTGATAATAAAGTACCGTTAAGATATCAATCGCTGACAACGAACCTCCAGGGTGTCCTGAACCAGCCGAAGCCAACGATCGAATAACCCACTGTCGCAATTCAATTGCTTTTTCTTCTAAATTAACCATGCTTATCTTCCATCCATTTATTTTTTCATTTCTTCAAGAAAGACATTCATCAGCATCCAAGATGATTCGGAGCCAGGATCTTTGTGTCCAACTGCACGTTCTCCTAATCTCATTGCCCTTCCTTTTTTTGCAATTAGTGGGACGGTCGATTCTGCTCCGTGCTTCATAATTGATACGGCTTCTTCCATTATCGCTACAGAATCAGCCTCATTTTTATGCTCCGTCAAATAATCGATTCCAGGTAGTAATGCATCAAGCATGGTTTTATCGCCTATTTCAGCTTTTCCCCGCTGTTGAACTGCATCAATACCATTTTTCAACATACCGACAAATTCCGGGAATGAGACTTCAGATTTTCCAGTATCATCTTTGCCCATCTTGATAAAGAAACTACCATATAGTGGACCCGAAGCACCGCCAACTTTACTTAAAAGCACCATACCCGATTTCTTTAGTAAGGCTGTAATATCTTCCGCTTTTTCTAAATTGTCTTGCAAGTTGGCATTCACTGCTCTAAAGCCAATACTTAAATTGATTCCGTGATCCCCGTCACCAATGTCTGAGTCCAACTTGGTCCAGTAATCCCGATTTTCTTCCGCCAGCTCCGCCATTCTCTCTAAACTATTCGCGAAAAATTGTTTATCCAGCACTATTTCATTCATGAGTACACCTCTTTTTATTTTTTCTTTGCAAAAATTTCTGTTAACATCTTATTCACATTCCCTGAAGGTTACTAAATTTCTCATCGAAATTCTTTTTCTACAATTTATAAAATGGTGTATTACATGGTGCATCTAGCAATTCTCTGATCTCAACGTCTAATTTTACTAAGGTAACAGACATCCCTGCCATATCCATGGAAGTCGCATAATTGCCTACATCAGTCCGATGGATTTTTATTCCTTTTTTATTCAAGATTTGATCAACACGTCGATAACAAACGTATTGGTCCATTACAGGTAATGCCCCTAAACCATTGACCAAGACATAGACTTCGTCGCCTGCATCAATTTTTGAATCTTCAAGAATAATTTTCATGATCTCGTCAATGATTACATCGGCCTTTTCAACTTTACGGCGTTCGATTCCCGGCTCTCCATGGATCCCCATACCAATTTCCATGTCCCCTTCATCCATTTGGAAGATAACATCACCGGTAACTGGTAACGTAGAAGAAGACAGTGCAACACCTAACGAGTAGGTATTATCGTTTGCTTTTTCAGTCACTGCTTTAACTTGATCCAAATCGTACCCTTTTGCAGCTGCACTTCCAGCCACTTTAAAGACTGGTAGGTCGCCTGCTACGCCGCGACGGTCCTTTTTGTCTTTTGCGGAATAAACATCGTCTGTTGTGGTAACCGTTTCTACACGAATCCCATCTTCCTCTAGTGCCATTTCAGCACCCATATCAAAATTCATTACATCGCCAGCATAATTTCCGTAAAGATATAAGCAGCCTTTACCGCTATCTACCGCTTTTACAGCTTCGTAACACGCATCCGGTGCAGGAGAAGTATTCACATTCCCAACTACTGCTGCGTCAGCAAAGTCCTTTCCGACATAACCTAAGAACATTGGTTCATGACCCGAGCCACCACCCACGATCACCCGAACGCGGGGCTCTTTACTCATAAGTTTACTAACAACCACACGATTTTCTAAATCTAATGTCACATAATCCTTATTGGCCGCTGCGTATCCTTCTAACATTTCTTCTACTACTTCATAGCCATCATTTATAAGACGCTTCATCTTCTCATTCTCCTTTTTTCTATTCATATATTTTTATTGAATGCTATTTTCTATTTTTTATAAGAACAAAGACAATAATAATCCGCCTAATAATCCGCCTGATACAGCTGCTAGAATTTTAGGAATTGATTTTTTTACATTTCCTCCAACCAATGCGGAAGCCACCCATACACCAACGCCGGCTGCTAACCCTTGATCGACCCATGCACCCGTTTGCGCGATCATTGGGGTTGAGATGCCGTGATTAATACACCAAACGGTTCCGACAATAAACAAGGCTGCCATCCAACCACCGATTGGTCCCCAGTGCTCCACCATTTTGCCCCATGCCATACGAATTACAAAGGGAAATAAAAAGCCCCCACATACTGTTGCCAGTCCTAAAGCCAAAGTCATTTGTTTTCCTCCGTTTCTTTTTAGATACTATTCTTCGCCAACCAACCGATCCAATTCTTTTTCCGTCATTCCCGGTTCCGGTGCCTTTTCATCTCGTTGTTCTTCTTTTGCGACACTCTTTTCAAAGGCAGCTGCGACGATCCCACCGATGACTGCGCCAACGATTACTAATGCAATCGTCGGTAAAGCGTCTGAAAAGACAGATGCCCCCTGCATGAAAGAGTCCCGAGCAATCCCGCAGACACCGATTGCAAGTCCCATATCCACGAATGCTGCATCGTCTTCGTTTCCGGTCAGATTAAGGTAATGATTCATAAACCACATTGGGCCAATAATAATTCCAGCTGCCAAGTACCCCCCAAAGATGCCAAAACTTCCAAGCTCATTCCAAACAGACATGACTATCGTGCCAGCGACCATATAACCTACCATGCTTCTTAAAAATTTCATTTTTCGCTCCTCACTTTCGTATTCAATAACGTCTTACAATTGGGCCAACTCTTGGATGATCGTTTCTTTCTTCTGACAAACAGTGGCCTGAACAGCCGCTGCAAATGCCCCTTCTACCAATGGACAATCCATGATTTCCGTTTTATCTTGCAAATCTTCTTCCTCAATCAAATCAATAGCCGTTTCAGAGCTCAATATAGCGCTTCCAATATCGCAAAAAATAAGAATATGATCACAATCCGAATTTGCTTCTATCGCCTCCATGATCATAACGGAATTAGTACCCAGCCGACCATCTCCAGTACCGCCTGCAGAAATGATTCTTACCGCATCACTGGTTCCTGTCATCTCTTCAATCATCTCTTTTGTTCCATCTGTAATTTTTTGACTATGGGAAACAAGAATAATGCCAAACATTTTATCCCTCCTTTACTCTTTTAACGGTGTCAACAATCGATGCATATTGTGTTGGTTTATGTCCGAAACGCCCTACAAACACTCCATCCACATTGTCGTCTGAAACAATCAATTGAACATTTTCTTGAGATACAGAACCACCATAAATGATGCGAATATTTTCCGCTGTCTTTCTATCGAACAACTCTTTGATGCATTCGCGAATCAGTCCATGCACTCGCTGCACATGCACCGCACTCGCCGCACACGTTTGACCAACGGCCCAAGCAGGTTCATAGGCCAAAATAACTTTTTCCGTTTGTTGTCCTTCAAGCTGGAACAAATCAAGAAATAACTGCTTCTTCATTAAGTCCTTGATTTCTTGATAGTCCTCTGTTTTCATGATTTCACCAATACACAAGACTGGTGTGACATCATAATTCAGGGCTAGGCGAACTTTTTGATTAATCATTTCATCTGTTTCATTGAAAATTGTCCGTCGTTCCACATGTCCGATCTCCGCATAGCTGCCCTTCATATCTTTCAACGATTCGATTGAAAATTCGCCAGTATAAGCCCCATTGGATTCAGGCGCAATATTTTGTGCGCCCAATCCTATTTCTGAATCTTTTAGGATCATCGCTACTGGGTATAGCACGCCCATTCCGGGACACATGAATTGTTCGATTTTTTTCTCATTTCCCACTTCTTCAACGATTGCATGAGCAAAATCTCGGGCATTGTCTATTTCGTTTTGGTACAGCTTTAAACTAATCCCAACAATTGGCTTCCGCATGATGATTTACCTCCTTTTACGCTTATTTTTCGAATGCTTCCCAGTCTTTCAAGAAAGCTTGAATTCCTGCATCCGTCAGTGGATGTGACCAAAGTTTAGGGAACAATGCGCCTGGTATTGTCGTAATATCCGAACCCAATTCTGCAACATCTTCTACGTGTTTCAGACTGCGTATACTAGCTGCAATGATCTCCGTCTGATAACCATATTCCATCAACACTTTTTTTAGATTACTGATAAGTGACAAACTGTCTGTAGCGATATCATCCAATCGACCGACAAATGGACTAACGTAGGTTGCACCAGCTTTAGCGGCCATCAAGCCCTGTGCAACAGTAAAAACTAATGTGACATTTGTCTTGATACCTTCTTTAGATAGTACATTGACGGCACGTAATCCATCTTCTGTCATAGGAATTTTTACGACCACATTTTCTGCCCAATTAGCGATATCTCTCGCTTCTTTCACCATAGTGTCTGTATCTAATGCAATGACTTCGGCACTGACGGGGCCCTCAATCAAATCGCATATTTCAGTAATCACTTCTTTAAAATCTCGTCCTTCTTTTGAAATGATTGTTGGGTTTGTTGTTACTCCATCCACCAATCCTAATTCATTGATTCGTTTAATTTCTTCCACGTTTGCTGTGTCCAAAAAGAATTTCATGCTTGTTCCCCCTTCTTATTTAGAGTATTCAGATTCCTTTTCCATAATCTGCTCAATTTTTCTACCTGAATTTCCTCCTTCAAAAGTAACAGACAAATATTCGTCGACAATTTTTTTTGCTACATCGATTCCAATGACCTTTGATCCCATAGTTATGATTTGTGCATTGTTGCTTAGTTGTGCTCGTTCAGCAGAATACGTATCATGCACTTGTGCTGCTCGTATGCCGGGAACTTTGTTTGCTGCTACAGCCATGCCGATTCCCGTACCACAGCATAAAATTCCACGGTCAACTTCTTCCTCCAGTACACCGTTTGCTACATGAAATGCGATGTTTGGATAATCAACCTCATCAGATGAATAGCACCCGTAATCCTTGACTTCATATCCTTTTTCTTTAATGTATGCCAATAATTCACGTTTCATCTCAAACGCATTATGATCCGATCCAAGTCCAATTTTCATTTTTTTCTCTCCTTTTTCTTTTCTTATCCACATGATAGCCACAAACTTTCGTTTTGTCAACTATTATTTTCGTTTACTTTCGTTTAATCAAATTAAAGAAAATTAATCGAAAGCAAAATGATTGTTTTCTGTTGTTTTTCTATTCCGAATGGTTTATACTAAAATCAATCAAAGATTCTGGAGGGATTTTTATGTATACGAACCAAAGAAGGGAAAAGATCCTTGTACTACTGCAAGAAAGGGAATCTGTCTCCGTGAATGATTTGACTGACCTACTAGCAGTATCTAAAGCAACCATTCGTTCAGACCTTAACTATTTGAGTGATAACAACATGTTGATCCGTACGCACGGAGGCGCTACGCGAACGAAAGAAGACGAAACAATAAAAATCGATAAAAATTACGATATACGAAAGCAAAAAAACATCGAGAAAAAAGCTGAAATTGCTAATATAGCCTTTCCTTTGATCGCAAACGGCGAATGTATCGTTTTAGATGCAAGTTCTACTTGCTATGAGTTAGCTAAATTGATCAGTCAATCCGATTTGCGGATCACTGTATTGACAAATGGATTACGCACCGCATCACTTCTGAAAGAAAACTTGAATTTGACTGTTGTATTGATCGGCGGCGTCGTAAAGGGTAGTTCGAATGCAGTCGAAGGAACTTTAGGTATCGAGATTTTGAAAAAGGTAAACATCGACACACTCTTCACCTCTGCTTATGCAATCTCTGCCACAGAAGGATTATCTGATTTCAATTTATATGAAGTGGAATTGAAGAAACGAATGGTCGAACTTGCTTCTCAAACAGTTGCATTGATTGATAGTTCGAAATTTGAAAAAAAATCCATTGCTACTTTTGCTACGTTATCTCAATTAAATACATTAATAACAGATAGCGAAATTCAAGATGGGGTAAAAAAGCATTACAGCTCTGTCGTTAAATTTTTAGAATAAAAACCGATTGGCGCGTATTCTTCGGAATCTGTGTCGATCGGTTTAATTTCTTCTAAATGCCCTACAATCCTGAGAAGAGTTACTGAAACGCCAGCAATTTCATTTTATTTCGTAAAAAACATTTTCCATCGTCATTTACAAATGAAACCATTTACACGTCTTCGTACCGATAGTAGACTTAAAGTAATACAATAAAGGACGTGGTGGAATGGATATTAAAGCGATCGTATTAGACATTGACGGGACATTGCTGAACTCAAAAAAGAAGATCTCTGAAAAAACAAAACAAGCATTGATCAACGCACAAAAGAAAGGCGTTAAAGTGATATTGGCTTCGGGGCGACCGACTCCAGGGATGTTTGGGTTGGCAGAAGAACTAGAAATGACGAAATATGAAGGGTATTTGGTCTCCTACAATGGGGCGCGGGTGACGGATTGCTTAACAAAGGAGGTCATTTTTAACCAAGCGATGGCTGTTGAAACAAGCCAAGCGATCTTAGAGCATCTGAAAAAATTTAATGTACAGCCAATGATTGACAAGGATGACTATCTTTATGTAAATGACGTTTACAACGGGATGCTTGATTTACCAGAGGGGCCCTTCAATATTATTCAATATGAATCGCGGGGCGGCAATTTCAAGCTTTGCGAAATAGATGATTTGGCGGCATTTGCCACCTTCCCTATTAACAAAATCTTGATCGCTGCTCAGCCAGACTATTTGCAGGAGCATGCAGAAGCCATCCATGCACCCTTTGATGAGACCGTGACGGCTGCCTTTTCTGCTCCTTTCTATTTTGAATTTACAGATAAAGGAATCGACAAAGCTAAGGCCTTGAATGCGGTATTCCCTGAAATGGGTATTCATTCCTATAACATGATCGCATTCGGCGATGGGCAAAATGACCGTTCGATCATTGAATATGCTGGGATCGGTGTGGCGATGGGCAATGCGGTAGACGAACTGAAGGCCATCGCAGACGATGTGACCCTATCTTGCGATGAAGACGGTATTGCCGCAGGATTAGAAAAATATCTTTAAACAAAAAACCAGCTTTTAAGGAAATTATCCTTAAAAGCTGGTTTTTTATGCTTCCATTTGTGGGTTTGCGGCGGTCAAGACCCCATCGACACCTTCCACAGCGAAATAATCCGTGATTCGCTGCTTCAATGCCTGCATCGCTTGATCGGCGCGTGCAGCCTGTTCTTCATTGACAGATTCCATAAAGAAAATCGCGTCATGAGTATCTTCTGTCAACATGGTTCGTTGGGATTCCCGCCAGTTTAAGCAACGGCAAATGGCCCCTTCCTCATCAGCATAAATGATTTCCCCGGGTAGCGCTGGTGCATCTTCTTCCGCCCCCAAAGGTAAAAAAGATTCACCGCCTGCGGCTTGACCCAAATGAATCGTACCGACGACCTTCTCTAAATCCTCTCCGCCACAAGGAACTGCGAATTCGAGTGACACACTATTGTAAATGTCCACTAAAGGATTGATGGGGTGAAATCCACGATCTTGACTCACACGTTTCAGCAGTGCTTCGATGGATGAACGTGCACCTTTTTTAGTTTTGAACTTACTAAAAGCCTCGCGCCACTGGGCAATAACCGTATTTTGACTTAATGTCTCATTTGTAAGAAAAGCTTGGGCTGCTTCTTTTCCATCGGTCAATAACTGTGTCAAAAAGAGATCAGACGCTTTCCCCTTATTTTCTCCAATGCCCTTGACGATCAATACATGAATCTGCGCCTCGGGAAAGATTTCCCAAAAAGACGCCTCTACGTTAACGGTTGTCATACCTTCACTCCTTTTTTGTATACAGTAATTTTACACTACAAATGGCGTTTTAAATCTATTTTTGCGACTTTTCTAAAGCACACATTTTTAAGCGTCGTTTCCCACCTGCACCAGCGCCCTCAGTTTCTCCACGTCAATTCGATAGCCCCGTTTATTCTTTTCAATGTAGCCTTCTTCTCGTAAATACTTGAATGTGTGGGTCAAATGACGATAACTCACCCCTAAATAATCGGCGATCTGCGTATTTTTTTCGCAATATTGGCCGTTCACCGACACTTCGATTAATAATGCCGCAAGACGATATTTCAGCTCAAAGGTTTGCGCATTCGAGAAATGAGTCATGCGCAAAAGAAGTTTTTCCCCTATGTACTTAGCGATCCACGCAGAAAACGCGGGATCGGTCCTCAGCATTTTTTCTACCTCCGGCATACGAATCGCCAAACAGCGAACCGTATCAATGGCCACGACATCCTTCGCTTCCTCCTCTGCTTGTACCAAAGTCAATTCACCGATCAAATCTCCCGGCTCAAGAAATTGCAAAATCAGTGTTTTTCCATTAGGTTCCTGTTGAACGATGCGAGCTTTTCCTGCTAAAAGGATGAGTAAATGAGACACCGTTGCCCCTTGATGAAGGAGCGGTTCATTTCGATCGTACGTCCTAACGACACTGTGCTTTAATAGATCCCCTGTAAAATGAGCTCGGTGTAATCGCTGAAGCTCCTGCGCCACAGAGGAATCCGTTGTTTTTTTCATCATAACTAGGCTATATCTCCTATTGATCGTTTTTTATGTCCTGCATACTTATCCTATCAATTCATTATTGGAGGAACAACTATGACGAATCAAAAAACGAAAACTCTTTCCTTTCTTTATTATCTCCTTAGCGCCTTTGGCATCAGTTTGACGTTGAAGGCAGGAATCGGTGTCAGCAGCTTCAACTCTCTGAACGCAACGGTTGCTGCCTTTAGTCACATCAAGATTGGTACGATCACCACGGGATTGAACTTCCTGTTTTTAATAGGCTGTATCGCATTAGACGAAAAACGACAATTAAAGGATTATGTCACCATGGCTGCGGCACTCCTCTGCTTTGGCTCGACAATCAATCTCTTCACCTATTTCATTTTTCCGCTCTTTTCACTGGATGCGTATTTCTTGAATTGTCTGCTGTTTGTTTTAGGGACGCTCATTGCAGGCTTTGGGACTGGAAAAGTCTTGAAATACCGCTGGTTGAAATTTCCGATCGAGACATTCTGTGTCTTTTTGACCGAACGGACGACCCTCAGCTTCAAATATTATCGCTACAGCATCGACCTTCTTTGTATTCTAGGTGCTCTGATACTCACCTTTTCCTTCCATTTACCTTTGATGGTCCGAGAAGGGACATTGATCAGCTTTCTCTTATTATCACCCACGATCGCTTTTGCAAATAGAGAATAAAAAAGTGACGCATCCAGTTATTCTTTTTTTAAAACCCTTCGAGCCAGCTTAATCAAATCATACCAGCAAACGGAGACCATTCCTAAAGCCGCACAGATCGCTAATTGCGTCAACGACAATGGTGCCAGATCCAAAAAACTGTTTATCGGCGCGTAGATCAATGCAAGTAAAATGAGCATCGTTCCACCAAGGATCAGCCAGATCACTTTATCATGGATCAACTTGATAAAGGTCTGGATGCCAAATAGATGATTGGAACTATTGACTTGAACTAGGAAAAGATTGGCTACGATCAAAACAGCTAATCCCATAGTGCGGGCCAGTTCATCATTTGACGGATTTTGCTGCAAAGTAAGATAGTAAGCCAGAAAAGACGCAACGAAAATAACCAGTCCCTGCACCACACTTTTGACTAGCAACCCTCTGCTCAGGATACTTTCTTTCGGATCACGAGGCGGCCGGTCCATGATATCCGGCTCGCTAGGCTGTCTTTCCAACACGACGGAGCACGTTGGGTCAATGACTAATTCCAACAGCACCACATGTACAGGTAAAAGCAGTAGCGCGGCTTGCGGAATACCAAGAATCGGACCGAAAAGCGCGGTCAACGCGATGGGGATGTGAATCACAAAAATATACCCGATGGCCTTTTTAATATTGTCGTAGATCCGGCGACCATCTTTCACGGTACTTACAATAGTAGAAAAATCATCATCCATTAAAATCAAGTCGGCGGCTTCTCTGGATACTTCAGAACCTCTTTTGCCCATCGCGATCCCGATATCCGCATATTTTAAAGCCGGTGCATCGTTCACCCCATCGCCAGTCATTGCAACGACTTCACCTCTTGCCTTGAACGCTTGGACGATGCGCATTTTATGCTCAGGAGTCACTCGTGAGAAAATCGTGATATCGGCGACTTTTTCTTTTAGTTCCTCAGCGGTCAGGGTATCGATCTCCACGCCTGTGATAAACTCATCGGTATTTGCGATCCCAACGTTTCGTGCAATCGCTCCTGCTGTCACACCGTTATCCCCCGTAATCATCACGACTTTGATGCCGGCTTTCTGACACTGCTGAATGTCCTCAGCTACGCCTTTTCTTGGCGGATCAGACAGACCAATCAGTCCAAGAAAATTCAGCTCGCACGCTTCAATCGTCTTCGGAACCTCAGCTTCGGTCGAGACGATTTGTTCGCCTACCGCAATCACTCGCAAGCCTTCGTGAGAAAAGCGATCAATCACCTCCGCGATTTCCGCTCTCTTCTTCGAATCAACAGCAGAAATGTTTAGTACACTTTCTGGTGACCCTTTGACCGTGATTTCGATTCGAGCATTCCGGTCCCAGACATGCCCCATCATTTTTAGTTCATCGGTAAAAGGGTATTCCTTCACCAATTGTCCGTTAAATAATCGTTCTTTGCTCCAGCCATGGGCTTCATCGTACTCTAGCATGGCAATTTCCATTGGATCGTACGGCTCAGTTTCACTAGCAAGACCCATGGTTTCGATCAATCGATCTTCCGCTTGATTCGCCGTCACCCATATTTCGGATACCGTCATTTTATTTTCGGTGATGGTCCCGGTTTTATCCACGGCTAAAACGGAAACAGCACCCATGGTTTCAACAGCTGGCAATTTCCTGATCAATGACTGTTTCTTCGCCAAGCGCCAGGCACCCATCGAAAGAAAGACTGTCAAAACAACCGGAAACTCTTCAGGAATCATCGCCATCGCAATCGTGATGCCGGATAAAATACTTTCTACAAAACGGGCTTTTAATGGCAGATCAGCATCATTGAAAAAGGTCACGACCGCGACAAGTGTCAAGAAAATCAAGGCTATGATGGCACAGACTTTGACTAATTTCCCGATTTGTTTATCTAACGGCGTCGCTTCTTCTTCAGCCGAGGCTAAATGTTTCCCAATTTTTCCATATTCAGTTTTCGTCCCTATCTTATCGACCAAAATCGTCCCGCTGCCCGTCGTCACCAGCGTCCCGGTATAAACGTAGTCCTCACGCCAATAGTCTTCTGAAGTAGATTCTTCCGTTTCAGCCAGCGTCTTCCAAACCGCTTCAGCCTCACCTGTCAAAGAAGACTCGTTGATTCTCAGGTCATTAGCCTTGATCACAAAGCCGTCAGCCGGAACTTTGACCCCTTCTTCAATCAGCATCAAATCTCCTGGAACCAATTCCTGGCTCAAAATTTCATTTGATTGCCCCTCGCGAATCACTTTGATTTTTGGTGCAGAGAGATCTTTTAACGCATTCAAGGTTTGATCCGTTTTCCATTCTTGGATCACTTCAATGGCGATAATGACCACCACGAAGACCAGCATGATCAACCCATCTTTAGGCTCGCCTAAAAAGAAATAAATCAACGCCGCTACGATCAACAGCAGAAACATCGGTTCCAGAATAATATGAAGAATCTTCAGGTAAAACGGCTCCTTCTTTTTTTGTTCTAGCTGATTCAGCCCGAATTCATCCCTTTTTCGCGCGACTTGTTCTTTCGTTAACCCATTCCAATCTATCTTTTTCATCTCGATTCTTCCCTTCATTTTTTATAAATCGATTGCTCCATCATACGTTTTTGTGAAGGTATTTACGAGAAATAATGATCACTTTTTAGTAGATTGTAACTGTTTAGCAAGGGAGAAAATACAGGCTGCCCCTCCCCTTAAAAAATAAAAACAAGGCTGCCCTAAAATTAAAGTAAGTGGTATTAAAAGATAGATTCGTGGCGCCATCGAGTAAGAAAAAGGGCCGCTAGATCAAAAAAACAATGAAGACTAACCCTGATTCGTTAGTTTCCATTGTTTTTAAATACGAATTAATTTTGGAATTGCTTGCAGAAATGAACTTTAGCTGTACACCCCAGATAAAGTTTCTATATAAAAAATGCGCTTCTCTTCACCTATTCTCCCATACTTGCTAGAATAAACGAGTAAAGGAAGTGTGGAAATGCTACAAATCAAACGAGCGTACACTCCCGCCAGCGAATCCGACGGGTACCGGGTGCTAGTCGACCGATTATGGCCGCGTGGAAAATCCAAGGAAACAGAAAAGATCGATCTTTGGCTGAAGGCGATCGCACCAAGCAACGAGCTGCGAAAATGGTTCAATCATGATCCAGAAAAGTATTTTGACTTTAAGAAAAAATATCAGGCGGAGCTGCAAAGCGGAGATCAGAAAGAGGCACTAGAAACGCTAGAGGCCCTACTCCGAGAACAAGAAGATGTAACCTTAGTATATGGGGCAAAAGATGAATCTCATAATAATGCGCAGGTATTGTATGATTTATTAAGCAAATGAAGCAGATTCTGAGCGAGCCTGCTTCTTTTAATACAAACATTTGATATGATGCTGATTCAGTTTTTCCAATTTATCTGTCTCTAGTGGTTTATCAGTGATCAAATAATCGATCTCATAACAAGATACACCTTGATACATATATTTGTGATCTAATTTATCACTAGTCGCTAAAACGACTAAATGATTCGCTTGCCGACGAAAAGCCTTTTTTATCAAGGCTTCACCTTCATGTGTTTCTGTCAGGCCATGTTCGAAATCTAGTCCTCTGCAGCCGATGATCGCCAGATCCGCATTATACGTCAATATATCATTATAGGCTTTTGATCCATTGATAGTGGCTCTTTTCGGCACGATTGAGCCGCCCAAAACCGAAACATGGGCCGTCGTAAATTCACTCAGCATCGCTGCCGTCAGTACACCATTGGTAATAATCTGTAAGCCATCAAATCGGCTGAGGTTTTTTACCAAATGAAGGCTAGTCGTACTTGAATCGAGAAAAATGACCATATCGTCTTTGATCAACGTCTCGGCCACATTGGCAATATATTGTTTGTTGTCCTCTTCATTTAATTGGGTAACTTTCATCAAATAAGGAACATCGATTTTCTTATTATCGACAATCATCGCACCACCGCGTGTTCGTCTGATCAAGCCACTTTGCTCTAGCAGCACCAGATCTCTCTTCACTGTGGCCTCGCTGTAATTGACAAGCTCGATCAAATCAATGACGCGAGCAAATTGATGCACCTTCAAATAATTAACGATTTGCTGTTGACGATCTTCAATGGCGTTTAGCATAAAGCAGCCTCCTCGGAAATAGTATCTTCTAATCATTATACGTAAGTAGAAAAAGGAAAGAAAGACAGGCTTTCGTTTTTTGAAAGCACTGCCTTTTCGAATTAATATAGTTCGGCTTTTCCGATAGTGTTTAACACACTTAACTTGTGTCTCACCACTTCTTTAACCTTCTCGTTTGCCATGGGATAAACCTCATTTGGCTCATACATTGCTGGATTTTTACTTAAAATATCCCGCAAAGCATCAAAGAAAACACTCTTGAGGTCTGAGCTCAAGTTCACTTTTGCAACACCATATTTCACTGCTTCGCTGACTTCTGAATCCGGATTCCCCGACCCGCCATGCAAGACAAATGGCAGATCGATCCGTTGGTTCAGTTCCTTCAACAGTTCAATATTCAATTTAGGAGTCAGGTCTTTTGGATAAAGCCCATGCGCCGTACCAATTGCGACTGCTAAGGTATCAATCCCGGTCTTTTCGACAAAATCCTCAGCCTGATCTGGGTCAGTATAAATAATGTTTGCTGATCCGCCTTCTGCTGAACCATTATTGCCGATCGTTCCTAGTTCCGCTTCCACTGACACATTCACACCATGAGCCAACGCCACTACCTGTTTGGTGATTTCTAGATTATCTTCATAGTCTTGGACAGAAGCATCAATCATCACGGATGTATAGCCATTTCGAATCGCTCGCATGACATCATTGATCGTTCCACCATGATCCATATGGATGACGACTGGAACTTTGCTTTTGTGAGCGTAATCCTTCACAGCGGCTACAAACTCATCATTTAGATAGGAAATCTCATCCGGATGAATTTCTAAAATGACAGGTGCATTTTGCTCCTCAACTTCCTCCATGATCGCTTTCAGCATATCATAGCTACAAATGTTAAATGCAGGGACTGCAAACTTATTTTCTTTCGCAACTTTTAATAAATCCTTCATCGTATACAACATTAGACTTCCACCTCATTAGTTAATTTTTCATTTGATATTTGCTTTTCTGTAATCGGTTTTTTCAGCAATCCAACAGTCACCGCTGTCACAATCGTTCCTGCAACAATCGCTAGAATATACATCGGTAAATTATTCATGACATTTGGGATTAACATCACCCAGATCCCGCCATGTGGCGCCATCGAGGTGACACCCGCAGCCATGGAGATTCCTGCTGCCGTTGCAGAGCCCAGCATCAAACTGGGAATGACACGAATAGGATCGGCGACCGCAAAAGGAATAGCCCCTTCTGTAATATAGGAAGCACCTAATATCCAGCAGGATTGGCCTGATGTCCGTTCTTCTTTGTTAAACTTATGTTTGAATAAGATTGTTGCTAATGCTAGACCTAATGGCGGTGTCATTCCTGCTGCCATACATGCGGCGATCGGAGCATTTACACCAGCAGACATCAAACCAATCGAGAAGGTCGAAATCGATTTATTGATTGGTCCGCCCATATCAGCCGCCATCATCACACCAATCAATAATCCAAACATCAGACCTGAAGTATTACCAAGCCCGTTCAACCAGCTAGTCAAGGCATCTAAGACCCACGCAATTGGCTTATCGATCAAGAAGACCATCGCTAATCCAATTACTAAAATAGAAACCAGTGGAACAACGATCAATTGATAAATAGCTGCAAATTGTTTCTTAATATTGATTTTATTTGCCAAGAAATCCGTTGCGTAACCTGCTAATAATCCACCAATCATCCCGCCTAAGAATCCCGAGCCACCATTCGCAGCCAGTAAACCTGCAACGATCCCTGGTGCAAAGCCTGCTTTCCCAGCAATTGAACTAGCGATCCCCGCTCCAAGTGCTGGTACCATCATGGCGAAAGCCGTTCCCCCTCCAATCGTCGACAACGCGCCAGCCAAAACATTATAATCAGCAGATTTCGGATCAGATGCTGTGATCCCGAAGGCAAAACTTAAGGCGATAATAATTCCGCCAGCGATGACAAATGGCAGCATATAGTTCACACCATTCATGAAATGATTGTAGATACCAATCTGATGCGACTTCTCCTCACTTTTACTGGAAGTTGAGATTTTGATCGTACCCACATCGTTGAGTACTTCTTCTATCACTAGCTCTGGCTCCTTGATTGCTCGACCCGTAGAGACTCTTTTAACCCTTTTTCCAGCAAATCGACTCATATCGATATCCTTATCAATGGCTAATATAATGGCATCCGCCCGTGAGATTTCTTCGATAGTCAATTCATTTTCAATTTTTGCTCCTTGCGTTTCGATCTTTACCATATGACCCAAACCAGTAGCAGTTATCTCTAGTTTTTCGGCGGACATGTAGGTATGTGCAATTCCTGTAGGACAAGCAGTAATTCCAACAATATTCATGATTGTTCCTCCTTATTCGTTTTAAAATACTATTGAATTAATCCGATTTAAATGCTGTGTACTCTTCATAACAAGCGCTTGTTTATTCATTTGCTCTATCTTGCCAAATACTATTCAAGGAACACCAAATTAAAATATCTGTAAAACCTCTGCAGCGGTTTTAGCATTCTTTAGTCGATCTCGAAAATCCTGGTTCATCAGTCTTCTAGAAAATCCACTCAAAATATCTAAGTGCAAGTCAGTAGCCTTTTGCGGGACTAATATTGCAAAAACACATTCGATTGGTTTGCCATCCAATCCGGTATAATCGTCCATTAATCCTGTATGAACAAAACAAACCGTTGGCTCTAGGACATATTTGCTTTTTGCATGAGGTATCCCAAAACCATCCTCAATTCCTGTAGACGTTTCCTTCTCTCGCTTGTATAAATCCTTGATGATCTTTTTAGCCTTGCTTACGCGATTTTGTTCCTCAAGATTCTTAGCTAAACAATCAAACAAATCACTCTTTGAACGAATTCCTTCATCAAAAATAATTAAATCGTTCAACATAATTTCCTTTAATTCCATTAAAAAACACCTCTATTTAAGTCTTGTCAGCGCTCTCTTATTTCTTGAGATCACTATATCATCGTAATCTAAACCGTTCAACATTATGCACATTAAACGGTTCAAAGTTCTTTTTAAGATATTTCCGCTCACTCTATGTGATCTATTCAGCTCAAAAAAATCTCTGATTTTTGAATGCTTCTCAATTACTCAGTATTCTGCATATAAAGAAAACTCCAAAAAGCAGATTTATAATTCTGCCCCTTGGAGTTCATGATTCATTTATAAATACCGTCTAACCTTCGCTTGATACTGACGATAGCTCTCGCCAAAAGTCGATACCAGATAAGTTTCCTCCCCACGAATTTGCCTATCAAACAAAATAAATGCAGTCATTGCTACTGCAATCACAAGTATATTTGGAAAGGTCACTGCCAAACCAAGATACAAAAAATCAAATGCCACAAAGGCCGGATTGCGGCTGAAACGGTAAATTCCAGTAGTTACCAATTCAGTCCTCTGCTTTTCATTGTACCCGGCACGCCAATTCAGTCCCATCGCCCTGACCGCGATATAAAAAAGAACTACTCCCGCAAAAATCAGACCTAAACCCAAATACACCCAAACGGTTCGATTGATCTCAAACAGGATCGGCGCAAGGAACTGCAGCACTCCACCGACGCCTGTCATTATTTTTAAAACGATTTCAAAATACTGCTCATTTTTTACATCTTTTCCTAATAAATTAACGGTGATTCCTTGTTTTCTCAGCAGCAACCCTTTCAATAAGTAAATCAGATAAAACAGTGTAACTCCTGTGAATGCGAGAATCCGTACCAACATTTTCATTCCTCCTCAATAAAATATGAAAATATATTCATATGTTTATTATTTCATATGAGTGCAAATCGGTCAAGTCTTCTATCGAATCTAACTAATGATCATAGACTTGAAATGATTGATTAAAAATGCTCCAAAAAAATACTCCTTCAGCTTAGCAATGGTAAGTAACCGTCACTAAACTTGAAAGGAGTATTTCATTTATTTGTTAAAGCGGAACATTAATAACCTCATGGGACAATGCTGGAGCATCGGCTTCCTTCGCATTGAATCCGGTTAAGCGGAAGGACAGGTTGAATTTTTCGAAGGTTGTTCGATATTTTTCCAGCTGCCATTGACCACAGGAATAGCTTCCCAGCGCATTTTGCTTGTAATCGATATTCACTACGACATACTCTCGCTCTTTTAGATCACAGGTATGTTTAGCGTTATCCAGATCGGCCTCTTCAAAATAAGAAGTACTGAAATTGAAGCCTGCTTCATCTGCGGCGAATAATCCCTGCCCGCGATCATCTGTCAGCGCTACCCATCTTGTATCCATTCTGTTTCCGTTAGCTTGAGGAACAACATAATTCGTAAACATCTCTTCGACAGTTGAGCGATAGACACCCAGATACCCTGCTTCTTTTGAATCCGTGTAGTTTTCTCTTGGTCCCCGCCCTAAATAGTTTACTTGATTCATGTCCTTATTCACATGCATCGATACACCTAAGCGCGGCAGCATATTTGGCGCGGAGTCGATCTTCCCGCTAGGAGTCCCCTCCAGGTTGAATAAAACATCGCCGCTTCCGCAGATCGTATAGCTATAGGTGCATTTGTAATGCCATGCACTGTTTGTTGTTGAATTGATCGTATTAACGGTGATCTGAACGGCTTGATCGATTTCCTTCCAGTCAAAGGATTCGACAATTTCATGCTCTAAATGCAAGAAATACTGTTTTTTCATCTCATTGATGATTTCCATATCGTTACTGATTGGTGCGCGCCACATGGTGAATTTCGGTCCTCGTTCAACGATCGTTTGACCGTCTCGTACCAATTTTAGCAGCGTGCCTCTGACTGTATCAAACGTGACAATAAAGTCTGTTCCTTCAATACTCAATGTCGTTTGTGTCTCATTAACCTGCAACTTTCCGTTTGGCAGAATCTCAACGCCTGCTGCTTTGATTGGAAGCTCGAAGCTGGCTGAAGCTAATTCGTAGCCTTTTCCTGCATAGGCTGTTGTTGCTTTTAATTGATAGGAAATGTTTAAGAAATAGCTTGCGCCAGGTTTTGGTGCGAGATCCAAGTTATATGGCAAGCTTAATTTGGCTTTCTCTCGCGCTGGAATCGAAGGCAGCGAAATCGTTCCATCTTCAATCAGTGTTTCATCCTCAAGAATTGAAAAATGCAGCTCAAAAATTTTCAGGTCTTGGAAATCAAAGCGGCTCAACAGCTCGATTTCTCCTTTGTTCAGATCGATCGCTGTCGTCTGGATCGGTTCGATCACCTTTTTGTATTCATACAAGCTTGGCGAAGGCGTGCGATCCGGCATCAGCATCCCGTCAATACAAAAATCTTTATTTGAAGGATCATCGCCAAAGTCTCCGCCATAGCGATAATATTTTTTCCCATCCTCAGTATAAGATTCAATGCCATGATCAAACCATTCCCAAATGAGACCGCCTTGCAGTTTATCATGGGCATAAAACAAATCTTGATATTCCTTCAGGTTTCCAGGTCCATTCCCCATCGCATGCCCATATTCACACAGGATATGCGGCTTTTTTGATTTCTCAATGATCGTACTCATTAATGGTTGCTTCGTCGGATGCTCCAACCAGCTATACATGGTTGAGTAAATATCCGCAGCTTCTACATCGAAATCTCCCTCATAGTGAACCAAGCGAGTTGGATCCATTTTTTTCGCTACTTCGGTCATCTTCACAAAATTACAACCGAAAGCCGACTCATTTCCCAGTGACCAAAGGATAATGGACGGATGATTTTTATCCCGCTCGATCATTCGAACCATTCTGGAAACATAGGCCAGTTCCCAGTCAGAATCGTTACTGATCCAATCATATTTTCCAGTCAGCTCAAAACCGTGGCATTCCAGATCGGTTTCATCGATCACGTACATCCCATATTCGTCGCAAAGATCGTACAAGTAATACGAAGCCGGATAATGACTCGTTCGAACGGCGTTAATATTGAACTGCTTCATTAAGCGAATATCTTCTTCAATTTCTTCCTTCGAGACGACACGGCCATTTCTAGGATTGTAATCATGACGATTGACTCCTTTAAACTTGATCGCCACACCGTTGACCAAGAAGACCTCGCCAGCTAAACGAATATTTCTGAATCCGACCTTTTGCGGAATCACTTCAACCAGCTTCTCCCCTTCGTAAACCGAAATCAGTAGCTGATACAACTCAGGTGTTTCCGCCGTCCATTGAGCGACGTTGGGAATTTCCGCCTGAAGACTTTCCTGTTCGCTAGTGATTTCTTGACGCAATACCTCTTGACCAGAGGAATCAATCAGTTCTACTTCAATCCGTTGACCCTTTCTTTCTCGCAGAGTGAATGAAAGATCTATCAAACCATTCTTATAATCATCGTCCAAATCAGCGACGACTTTAAGATCGTTGATTCCCTTAGTAGGGACGCCGAGTAATTCCACATCTCTAAAGATTCCGCTGAGCCACCACATATCCTGATCTTCCAGATAAGTTCCGTCAGACCATTGATAGACTCGAACCGTCAAATCATTGACAGCATCCTCCTGAACGAGTTCAGTAATATCAAACTCCGCTTCATTTCTAGCACCCTTGCTGTAGCCGACTTCCGTTCCATTGACCCACACATGGTAAGCCGAATCGACCCCGCAAAAACGCAGAATGATTTTTTTGCCCCTAAAGCTTTCATTGATGCTAAACTGCCGCTTATAGATTCCTGTCGGGTTTTCCGTTGGAACATACGGCGGGTTAATCGGAAAGTTGTACCATAGATCGGAATAGTGCATCTTGCCATAGCCTTGAACCTGCCAATTACCAGGAACCTTAATATCCGCCATTTCTCCCGTATCAAAGTCCGGCTCATAAAACTTGCTTGGACTATATTCTGGTGCATCCACCAGTAAAAATTTCCAAACACCATTTAAATTTTTAAAGGCATGTGTATATTTGTTTTCATTTAGCAGCGCCTTTTCTTTAGTTGGAAAGGTCGAAAAATGTGCCCGTGGTTCTAATCGATTGATCTGATCTAATTGATAGTTTTCCCAAATTTTCATTTACCAGTCACCTCTACGTTTGTCTCTTCATTGTTCAATACTTTTGATTTTCTTTCATAGCGAATCCAGCAGATCCACGCAAAGCCCATAAATATCACTAGTCCGACGACATTGTAGACCAGCATCCCAATCGGACTCGCCTCGCCCGCCGGCAGCGCCCCGTTTATCTCAGCCATGATCAGCTGCGGATCAGGCACTGTTGACATAAAGAAGACGAAAATGAACAGCACTAATAACGCGATGCCGGAAAAAATCCCAAATTGGCGACTGCCGAATTTAAAGCTGCGGGACATTGAATCCTTCTTCAGGCGCAGACCGATATAAGCGATCAATAAAAACAATACCGGCAGCAACGATGTAGACGCTGTCATATTGATCAAAGTAGAAAGGAAGCTGTCCATATTGCCGATTCCCAATGCTGGAATGATCAGCAGCATCGTAACGATCACACCTTGTACAACCAACGCATTTGTCGGATTCCCCTCTTCATTTGTTTTCACCAGCCATTTGCCGAAGACCCCTTCTGGAATTTCCGAGAAAAAGACTTTTACAGGTGCCGCAGTCCATAACGCTAATGAACCGAAACTGCCGATAAATAAGATCAAGCCGACTAGCCGAACCATCACACCACTTGGAATATGGAAATACGCACCCAAGAATTTGAAGATATCGAAGATCCCGTTTGAGAAATTCCCCTTCAAAACATCCATCGGCACGACAAACCCAACCGCTACAGCCCCTAAAACATACATGATACCAACGATAATCGTGGCTCCGATCATCGTCCGAACGAAGGTCTTATTGCCGCCCTTAACGTCCTTGATGTAGACACCGATACTTTCTCCGCCGCCGACCGCTTGCAAGATCCACGCCATCGTCATGAAAAAGGTCCAGTTAAAGCTTGGCGTAACCGACTGCATCGTAAAATCCTGTGCCGGCTCGTTACCTAGTCCAAAAACAACCACAAAGGCCAGAACGACAAACGCCACACCCATAAACAATCGGGCACTCCCGGCAAAACTAGTGACTTTTGAGATCCATGACACACCTTTGATGCAGACCCACGTCATCAGCCAAAAAAGAAAAATAGATATGATTGCAATAATGATTGTGCTGTTGCCGCCTTGAAAGATATTTCTTCCTACAAAAGCATACGAACCGTAAATTAATGTATTGGGCAACAAGGAACAAAAGTAAAATAGATTAACGAAAAAATACGACCAGGCGCCTAAAAAGGCCCATTTATCACCCAAAACCGATTGCAGCCAGCTATGAACACCTGACTCTTTCCCAGAGTTAGCAGAAGCGAATTCTGCAATCATCAGAATAAACGGTAAAAAATAAAAAATACTGCCAAACAAATACCCCGGAATTGTCGCTAACCCAATTTGAATACTGTTATTAACAATGCTGGGAAACGCGAATACCGCTGAGAAGGTCATGAGCATCAATGCGACCGATCCTAAGCGCTGTCTTGAATTAGAGTTTTCCATCTCAAACATCCTTTCAATAGTTACTTACACATTGATTTTATAGCGCTTTCATGATATAAAAAATAAGAAATGTTTCCAAAAAATTGTAATAATGTTGACATTTTTAAATTTGTACTCAAGGAGGAATCGAATGTACAGCTCATTATCAAACGACATCAGTATTTTGATCAATAATGATACACTAAGCTCTGATTTCCATGTTTGTGAAGTTGGATATGAAAAATGTCGCTCAACCAAGCCTACGGAATATGCTCCAATCGATTATTGGGTAATCCACTACTGTATCGAAGGAGAAGGTTTCTTCTCAACACCATTTTTCCCCGAAAGAAAAATCACGGCCGGAGATTTTTTTATCATTCCTTCGAATTGTAAAAATGTATATTATCCCAATCGCGAAGACCCTTGGCAGTACCGTTGGGTCGGGTTCTCTGGAAAATTGATGGATCACTATTTTTCTAAGGTAAAATTAGACAAGTATCATTGTGTCATTACCCGTTCCTTTGATCATCGGATCGATGCCCTCTTTCAGGATATCTATGATTTCTTCAAAGAGAACGATCATTTTCGCACGATGGCTTCTTCCTTCATTCTATTCGATACCATCGATCAAATGAATCTAAAAACGGACAATCCTTCACAAAGTGAACAGCTTTTTAAAAGTATTCTGACCTATATCAATGATAATATGTCGGAGAATCTCAGCGTCAATCAGATTGCAGAGGCGAAAAATATTGATCGAACCTATCTCTATAAGCTATTTCAAACCCATAAAGGCATTGGACCCAGTGAATATATTCAGGATTTGAAGCTTCAAAAGGCCTGCTCCCTACTGCGGAAAAGTTCACTGACGATTACGGAGATCGCCTACGAGACTGGCTTTTCTTCCTCTTCCTATTTTTCAAAGTTTTTCCATTCTAAGCTCAACATTTCTCCTTCGACCTATCGGAAAAAATTTATTATTAATTGATATTACAAAGAAACTGAGACACTAAAAAAATGAATAATTTACTATATACAGTTATTGAAAAGCCAGTGAAATGACGATAATTCGTGCATTTCACTGGCTTTTTACTAAACTATTCTCCCGTTGCATCCAACAGCGCTTGAGCAATTTTATCTATCGTCACAAGAATATTGATCAAATTTATCTCAATGGCGATTTTCGCGATGCGCATCCTTCTAAGGTCATCCACAATCGTCATTACTTGAGGGATTTTTCTGATATCTTCTAACGTGATCCCCACGATGTTTTTGTTGATCCCGTTATCGACTTTCTGCCCACTCGCATCAAAAAAACAAGAGAAGGCCTCGTTAATCATTAATTGATTAAGCTACCATAGCCCACCCACCTGACCGCTTCGTATGTAATTCTTTCGTACATAAATTAGGATTGATTGTTACTTACACGGTTTATATTGACTATCGTTTTACGAGATAAAATGAAATTATTTTGCATATACCAACAGTCAATGGATTCTATATCTTTTCAATTACTTTTTTCTTTTCAGGTAAAACTATATCCAGTTTGTTAGCAATTTTTCTAATCCTATTTCTAGTTTCCTCATAAGTATAATCTAAATTGATTACTCTATAATAGGTTCTACGTGAAATAGCCAACTTACTAATTGCCTGAGCTACAGGAATTCGTTTTCTATCTTTATAAATAAGTAACAACCGTTCTATCTGTTTATCCGTTAATTGACTTCCGCCTCGTTTACCACGTAATTCCTCTCGCTTATTTTCCTTCATTTCTGAAGTTAACTCTTTTTTCTTGCGCTTTTTCTGGTAAATAAATGGTCTTATTTCTTTAAGCTCTTTAATAGTGTTCTTCAGATCAATTATCTCCATATTTAACCTATTAATTTTTCTATTGTAAACAAGAGCAGAGTGATTAATTTTTTGATCAATAACATGCTCTTTTTCCTCAAGATATTTTTTCTTTTTATTAAGTTGATCATCTAGATCCAAATCTCTACGGTAATATTCTAATTCTTCCTTACTTATTTTCTCCAACTCTTTTATTCTCTTCTTCGACTTTTCGTACTCCATCCTCAGATTTTGCTTTTCTTTTTCTGACTCTAAATATACACTTTCATTTTTTTTTATTTCTTCATTTACTTTCCGATTGTGTTTTTTTAGTTTTTCGAAATTCTCTTTGTTGTTTTTAGCTGATATCCTTAAACGATTAACAATTTCTTTTTGCCGTTTTGCCTCTTCCTCCCATGAGAGCATTACCATGTAAAGTGCGTCATAATTAGTGCCATTTTCTTCTATATCTGCTTCAATTTTTTGGGACAATTGAACTAATAGACTATAGGCACTTTTCTTTTTTAATTTATCCTCATTACTCATTCCCATTACCACTTTCTGTAACTTTTATATTAATATAAAAGTTACAATGATAACGGAAGTATGTCAATGATTTCTACAAACTTTGCTACATTTTATTCCCTTTGTTCTTCTTTTTTTCTTTTTAAAAGATTGTTTTAATGAATAAAAAAATAGGATTCTTTTTATCAATGATGATTATTATTTATGAAGCTATAGAGAATTCTTCATCATACGTTATTTTATTTAATGTCCTAGTTGATGAGAAAATTAGGTAATTAGTCAAAAAATACTTTACATTGAACTAATCAAATACCCATACTTGAAAAGCATTTTGAAAAGAAAAACTGTGGTCATCACCCAAAAAAAGGATTGTGACCACAGTTTCGATTTGAGATTAATATATAAAGCTACTCCCAAGACATTACACCATAACTCCCGGCAATTCCTTCCATCAATAAACTGTCCGCATAGCCATCAATAAAAGTGGTTGCCTCTTCCTCAGTTGAGAATAATCGACTCCCTTTTTCGATATTCCTTGACTGATCATCACCTTCATAAGCATAGAACCAAACTGTGTAGTGAACTTCTGGCTCTGGAGTTGGTGTCGGTGCAGGATCAGGGTCTGGTGGTGTTGGAGTTGGCGTAGGGTTAGTCACCACTCCACCATTATTTGTTCCATCAGATGAACTCCCATTGCCTGTCGTTCCATCATTTTTATTTTCTCCATTACTAGAAGGTATCGAAGCCGTATCAGAGGATTCGACATTCGTTTGGTCCTGTGTATTTGACATATTTGGAGTTGGCGAGACCTGACCTACAGATTCACCAATCGGTTGATTCGGAACTATTTTATCCGACTCCGTAATTTGTTGTTGATCAGTCACTACACCATTTTGATCTTGAACAGTAACGACATTGCCTTCAAACACCAGCTTATTCCCTGCATAAATCAAGTTATAATCTCCAATACCATTCAATGAAGCTAGTTTTTCCATTGTGACATTTGTTGCTAAAGAAATACCGCTTAATGTGTCTCCCCAAACAATAGTATATTCTTTTTTTCCTTCAACATCTTTTTTGATTTGCTCAATTGATCGTGCTTCCCATTTTCCATCAGCCTCGGTTGCCTGTGTTGCTTGTTGTTCGGGCAATAAAACACCTCCTAAGACTATTGGGCTGATCATTAAACTTAATATAAATATTTTTTCGAGCGGACGCTTTTTTTTCATGATTCTTCTTTTTCTGAAACTGTTTCTTTTTTTCATACTTTCCTCCTTGAAAAATATTTTTCTTACTATCTATTCAACTATCCAAGTGAACGTTGGATATGAATACAGATTATCACCATCACTTCGTGTCATTTTTAAATACAGATGGTTTTTTTCCTATTTCTCCCAATTGTTTAGAGAGTTTTTCAGTACGTGTTCTGTATTGATCACGCCCAACTTTATAATGAACTGATCTGACTTTTTGCATTTTCAATTCATTTCTCAGAATGCAAATATCCTGTTCTAGCTCACGAATTTTATACAAAAGTAATCTTTTTTCTATTCCGGCTAAACTTTCACATTTTTCTTGGCATTCTTCACAAATTGTATAGGTCTCATTGTCTACAACCGTCTGTGAAACTGAATAATTTCCACACCATTCGCAAGTCATTTCACTTGCAAGTTCAGCTTTATATAAAATATGTTGTACTTCAGACGGTAATTCTTTTGATCCTCTTTGGGTAGAAATGATTAACGCACCGTCCATTCGCCTCACATTTCTAATTGAATAACCAAGGTTTGATAGCTCTTTTTCAGCAGTAATTAAAATTGCGTACCAGCCATGACCAATTTTATGACCAAAGCGAATATAAGAAAGCTGATTTAAAGTTTTATAGTTAGTTGTATGTTGATCCATTTTTTCACTTCCAATTATTTTTTTTGTACAAAAATCTCTGAAAATACATTTCAATAAGCAAACAAAAGTACAGTAGTATTCACTAGTACCGAATTCAGTTACTAATTTGTCTTTTATTTTTTCTAGATTTCTATTTAAGAGAAATGAGTTAGAAGACTTTTTAGTTCCTTTTAATGATCTTATTTTATATCAAAAGATCACTTTTTGCAACTTACAAATTATTTATTTTGAATTTACCATTAAGAAGTATATTAATAGAGGAGTACTCATGATGGACTTAAATCAAATTCTAATAGAAGCATTGAAACAGCAAAGAATCAATAAAGGTTTCAGTCAAGATAAACTTTCTGAATTAGCTGGCTTGGATACAAAATATATAAACAAATTAGAGAATGGACGCTTTGGCTTAACCATTCCTACACTTTCCAAAATTTTAGACGCTTTAGAAATCTCTTATGATAGTTTTTTCAGTACTCTACCCTCTTCCGGTAAAAATGCAACCAACAAACTATTTGATAGTCTTAATAGCTTTAATTTGGAAAAGAGAGAAGTTATCAGCAAGAAGATTCAAGAACTTTTAGAAAGCATCGTGGACTAATTCTGATTAAGCAAATTAGCATTCTATATAATTTATTCTGTATATATTTGGATGCTTTTGTTTTCAATAAAAAATCTATGACAACAAAAAAAGGTGGCCTCAAATTCCGAAAGGAACATCTGAAATCATCTTTTTCGTTATATGGAAGTGATACAATAAAAAAACAATTTAGTATATGAAGTGACCCTCAAAAGTTAGATTTTTGGTCTAACTTTCGGGGGTCGGTTTAAAAATAAATTTGGATGTGGTTTTTCTAATGCCAAAGCATAACTATTAAAATGATACCAAATTATTAATTGGATTTGAGTCAACATCATGAACGTATTTTAGTAGAGACGGTTATGGAATGGTTATACTAAAGTGAACAGAAAAAATAAGCGGATTGAGAAAGGACAACTTTGTATAGCCATTCCAGTTGAATCGCAAGCCTTTATCCAACAACTTGCGCAACCCTTCCAAGAGATCGCGCGGAAGTGAAGGACAAGCAGTTCGCATCGGAAAACTTCGCAGATAAGCCGATGCAGGATAGATGAAAAGCGGATCCTTAAAGCCCTAGTAATTCTACTGGACAATGCTTCACCTCAGAAACTAACGCCTCCGGATACGAATGGTGATAATAGACTGGCAGCTCACGAGACATTTTTTCACACAGTACGATCTTCTCCTGGAATGACTGCCCGCTATCCACTGCGTCAAATTTCCCAAAGTCACGCTTTAACGACTTCAAAATATCCGCGTCCACCCATTTTTAAAATGAAACGACCGGCATGCCAAGTCTCGTAATCCTCACCGTGACTCATTTTTTTGTACCATTCGAGGGTTTGCAGGAGCAACTGTTTGCACTCGGCATCCCGCAGATTAGCCGTCCATAGCTCATTGCGAAAAATCTGCTTGGCTAAATAAATCGCCAAAAAACCGAAGGTATTCGCGGTATACGCAGAGCTTTCTTCGCTGATCGGTATCGTTTTGGATTGTTCGAACAGCTAAGGGGTCTGCCGTTGCGCATCGCCGATCTTATTCATAAATACTCTCGCACCTAGACGAAATCAATCCAGCGGAGCCCACTGCGCCACATGCTGCTGGAACATCGCGAACGAATAAATCACAAAATCCACCTGATAGATCTGCCTTTAAATAGCGAGAGCCACTCCAATCCACCACCGCCGTTTGGGAACGGAACTGCTGTATTCAGCACACCAAAATTTTCGAGCCATTCACTCGTGTTCAGATTTCGATTAGTTGGTAGAACTCTTTGCTATCCATCACACACTTTTTTTCCTTGAATCAATCTTAAATCCAGCCAAACTTCATACATGCATTATAAATTCCGTCATCAACATTTTGATCAGTCACATAATCTGCCAGCTCCTTTAATTCGTCCACCGCATTGCCCATCGCGATACTGGTCCAGCGCTTGTCAAACATCACCAAATCGTTCACGTCATCGCCAAAGACCACCACATCCTCACGCGGTCTGTCAAAATAATCCAAAACATCCAAGATCCCCTGCTTCTTATTGTCATGCTGGCACATCGTATACTCTTGGACAAAACGCAGCTTTGAGAACTTCTTCGGCTCAGGGATTCGATGATCTTGCTCCTTGGGTAACGCCAAGTAAAACTTGAAGATATCCTCCACCTCATCCACGCTAAAAGTCGGATCAATGAAATACTCTGTCGGCTCCTGTCTTGGCCCAACCTGTTCTCGAAACAAATCATTTTTCGCATAAACCTTCTCCGAGTCATCCGTCGCAATCAATACACCAATACCTTTTTCCTCCGCATCATGAATGACGGCCAGAGCCTCCTCTTTATCTAACGGTGTATTCTTCACCAATTGATTCTTGATGACCACACCCATACCGCCGGAGCACACCATATTCTCCAAACCAAGCTCAGTTAATAACTCTCGACTCTTATAATGTGCCCGCCCGGTCGCAATGGAAACAAAATGCCCATTTTCTTCTAAAAGCTCCAGTGCACGCTTCGCACTAGGAACAATTTTCCCTGTTTTTCGATCCGTCAACGTCCCATCGATATCAAAGAAAAATAACTTATTTTCCATTTTCCCCGCTCCTTTATCTTCATTACATCTGTTATTCATTGTATCATAATTGGAAGGTTATAAATTTACGACTTGGTTATTCACAGCCAACATTGCCACGACGAAGTTTTTCAAGACTTATTTTTTCAGAATGACCAATCCTACTACAAAAACTCCTCCGATTATCTAAAGAATTTTTAATCCACGGATTCACCCAAATGTGTTAAACTCAGACAAAAGATAAAAGAGGAGAATTCTTGTGACTGAATATACTGGCTTCGACAAAATTTATCGCGACATCGTCATGGAGATCATTGAAAACGGCACGGACCAAGATCCTGCGCTCGTTCGAGCAAAATACGCCGATGGCAGCCCTGCGCCTACCCGCTTCATCCAAGGCGTCAACTTTAAGATCAAACCTACAGACGGCATCCCGATCTTAAAATCAAAGCGCGTCTTCCAAAAGACACCCTTGATCGAATTGGAATGGATTTGGCAGGAATTATCCAATGATGTAACGTGGCTGCAGGAACACAACTGTAAAGTCTGGAATGAATGGGTCGATGACAACAACACCATCGGCAAAGCATACGGCTTTCAATTAGCAAAAAAGTGCCGCAAGCTGCCGGACCATGAGGAAAAACTCAATCAGGTGGACTATGTTCTGCATCAATTGGAAAATAATCCTGGTTCTCGCCGCATCATGACTAGCCTTTGGGATGTCGATGATTTGGACGAAATGACGTTGGAGCCTTGTGTATGGGCGACCAATTGGAAAGTCAATAACGGCGTCCTTGACCTGCACGTCAAACAACGCTCCGCCGACATGGCACTAGGTCAACCCTTCAATACCTATCAATACGCTGTTCTGCATCGCTTGATCGCGGACCATTTAGGTTTTGAACTCGGTACGATGCACTGGTGTATCGATGACGCGCATGTCTACGACCGGCACATTGATGCCTTAAAAAAACAATTGTCACAGCCGATTCCAAACAGCGAACCTACGCTGACGCTACCAGACAAATTCGATGAGAACGGCAAAAAACGTTCCTTTTTTGAACGCCGACTGTCGGATGTGAAGCTGGAAGGTTATGAGAATAATGGTGTTATTAAGTATGAGATAGCCGAATAGCAAAAAAAAGGGCCTCAAACGACGTTCATCGTTTGAGGCCCTCTTCTATTTTATTAACACTTTCTTAACTAATCCCAATCGCGCGACCGTCCCATTCCTTTGAAAAATCGGTGATGGACACCCAAGCCATCGCGCCGCGATCATAAGTTTTGTTTGGTCCGCCAGAACCAGCCTTCGCACTTGAGCTATAATACAACGGATCGTACACTAAAAATTGATTGTCTCGGTACCCAGCGATGACCTTACAGTGGTTGCGGATCGTGTTCGCTTGATAAGAAGAGTACCCATAATATAACACAGGGTTGCCATTGATGATGCGATCAACCAGGTTTTGTGTGCTGACATTGCTGATGTTTGAGACGTTTTTGTACCATCTCTTCGCATAGTTTGCCAACGAGCCTGGCGTGATCACCCAGCCAAACCCTTCTCCTGTGTATACATTGCCTTTTTGCCCGCCTTTGTCTTTCGGATACATCGGCAAATTGTCCTGGACATATTTCAAATCGACATTTTTCCCTTTGTATCTCAAAAGCATCGTCATCGATGCCCCTGCGCAGCCCCAAGGACTGAAGACCGGAGCGTATTGACTCACATAAGGCACATTCAATGTGCGCTGTACGGGCGCGATCGGCTGTGCGCCGCCTAATGTGTACCAAGAAATGCCTTCATTTCGCCAACCAGCCTTCAGCAATGTATTTCGTTCACTCAGCAGCATCGTATAATGGTGGGAACCTGCACCTCTGGAATTCGGATTAAATACCCGATACATCGGCATACCCGCCCACGGTGTGTGCCACGCGATCCCTTCATAACGCCAGCCGACACGCTTCAGATGATCCCGCTCTTTTCCATCTAATGTGTAAAAATGTTCCCCAGAATTCGGGTTGTAAACTCTAAATAATTGCCGTCCCGTCAAGGGCACTCGCATACTGATACCTTCATACCGCCAACCGACTTTGACCAAATGATCCTTCTCATACGAATTCATGGTATGGAGATGCTCGCCAGAATTCGGATTATACACCCGATAAATCGCAATCGTTGGCGCCGGTGCGGCCTTCGCTTGTGCCTTCGGAGCAGCGACTTTCGGTACAGCCTTCGCAGTCGTTGCGGCTTTTGGCGTCACAGTTGTAGTGACCACTTTCTCGTTGTTTGCGTTAGGCTCTTTCGTTTCAACTTGCTCAACGATATCCTTGTTGGGTGTCTCAGCTATTTCTGAAGGATCAGGCACAGCTTCTTCAAGGTGCGTATCCTCTTCACCTTCGGAAGTCTCCAAGGATTCATCCTTTTCTACTGGTGGGATTTCTGCCTCTTTCTCTGTCTCTTCAGTAGAAGTCGCGGGTTTCTCTGTGATTTCTGTTTCAGTTACTTCTTCTTCAGCCGTCGTATCCACGGGCGTAGTCGATTCGATGGCAGGAGGTGTCACTGCCCCTCCCTCTTCTACGATCTCGGATTGAGAGTCAGCAGAAGGCGCAGCTTCTATCTCCGCCTCAGGTTCAAGAACCTGAACCACTTGCTCCTTACCTACCTCATCAGCAAAAACAGCATGATCCTCCGTCGCAAAAGCAGACGTACCCAACAACCCTAGAAAAATAATCGGCGCCACAACCCATGTTTTCTTCCGTTTATACATCTTGAAACGCTTCTTCTCCATGTATTACCTCCTTATAAAAATAATAATTGTTATTATTATTAAACCATGGATCGTTTACAAATGGAAGCGCAACCAATACTATTGATTATTTTTCTTTATTCAAAAATAAAAAACAACAATCCGCTCCTGAAAATAGAACAGATTGTTGTTTCTCTTTAATGCCTATTTCGCTTCTTTCACAAATGGAAGGAGTTCTTCCGCGAGTTGGTCAAAGTCCAACTGATTTACTTCCTCGATCTGACGGATCATCTCTCTTGGCATCTTTGGATTCATACCACCGCAGATGGCTGCGCTGATCGCTCCGATTGTATCCGTATCCCATCCTAATGACGCACTTAATTGTGCCGCTCTCAAAGGATCACCCTTAGCCATTTCCACGATAACAAATGCACTAGGAATCGTTTCGATTGTCTCCATCCCCGTCCCGATTTCATGGTAAAGACGCTGCAGAATGATTTGATCATCGGTTTCCTGTCTTAGAATTTTTCGCGCTTGATTCATGCGAAAAGTCAGAGAAGCAGAAGGAAAATCATGCCCATAGGTTTTCGCTGCATTGATCGCTTCAAACGCCAACGACCAGATTTCATCGGTAGACTGTCCTCCGCGAACCGTATAGCTGATCGCTGCCGCTACGGCGCTTGCTCCAGCAATCGCAATCGTTGTATTGTGGGTCGGCAAACAGATTTCCGCCACATTTTTCACTAATGTAGGCAAATCCTGATAATCGCTGATTATTCCAATCGGTGCGATTTTCATGGATGCGCCATTCGTGGTTCCTGTTACACCGGTCTCTTCAATCGGCACGCCTTGAGCAATTTTGTCCAAAGCCTTTAACGTCGATGGACCCGAAACAAATGCAGAAACCGGTGAATTGTCATTCCATTCCCGCAGCTCTGCGATATAGTCCGCTACCCGAATTTGTCCTTGGTTTTTCTTGATCATGGATAAAATCATCAACACATTCAATGTGTCATCGGTGATTGCTCCTGCTGCTAATTTGCGTCCAAACACATCATTTTCGTTTGATGCGATTAATTCAGTCACCCCATTGGGAAAATTCTGACGGATTTTTTCCTGCGACCAGCATTCTGTCGGCATCCCCATCGCGTCTCCTAATGCACCGGCGACCAATACGCCCCAAATCTTTTCTCTCACTTAATTTACCTCCGCTATGTTGATTGTTTCTGCTTGATTGTTAAATGGAATAACAGTCATCACTTTGTCATTAGCCTTGATGTGGCCCTCTTGCTGGCAAAGAACATCTAGGAATTGATCAGAATTTGTTATCGTCACAAAGGACTCGGTGGAATATCCTGCCTCTGTCACTTTTTTCAAATCGACCGTCAGGATTTTATCTCCTTGAGCAACTACTTGCCCCTTCTTCACAAGTGGCTTGAACCCCTGTCCTTCCAATTCAACCGTATCAATTCCGATATGGATCAACAGTTCAATTCCTGTGTTGCTGACAATTCCGATCGCATGCCCGCTTGGGAAAATTGTCTCAACTGTGCCGGCAACTGGAGAAACAACGTCGCCTGTTTCTGGCACGATCACGAAGCCTTTGCCAAGCGCCTTTGACGCAAAGCTCGGATCAGCCGCGCTTTCGAGAGGTTTGATTTCTCCTGTTAATGGTGAGACCAGAACTTCCGATTTTACTAAGCTTTTTTCTTCAGGCTCAACGACATCTTCTTCTTTTTTGAAGGTCATATAGGTAAATACGAACGCGACAGCAGCCGTTGCGATAGACGCGATGATGGCCATGATGACGCCATTCATACTCCCGCTGTCTGGATTGATAAATGCCGCAAATCCTAAGATCCCGAAGGACATAGCGTACATTTTCGTAGATGTGAGCGCTAAAATCAATGAGCCGACCGCACCACCAAGCATGGAATACGCAAAACGCTTTTTGACTGGCAAGCTGAATCCGTAGATCGCTGGTTCGATGATACAGAATAACCCAGACACCATCGCTGGAATCGCCAACGCCTTTTGATCCTTTGAGCGTGTCCGTAGAAAAACAGCTAACACCACAGCCGTTTGTGCAAAGTTGGCGGTAAAGGACATTGGGAAAATGTAATCCACCCCCGATTGTGCCAAGTTCGTGATCCCGATTGCTGAAATCGGCCAATGCAGCCCAAAAATAACCAATGGTTGATAAAGCAACGCTACCACGAGCGAAGTCACGACAGGTGAAATACCATACAACCCTGACACTCCTGCACTAATCAATGAGCTAAGCACATTTGTTACCGGCCCAACCACCAAAATCGCTAAAGGAACCGTAATTAAGATCGTTAAGAACGAATTCACATTGTGGGCAATCACTGCCGGCACGACTTTTTTCAGCCAATTTTCTACCTTTGACCCTACGTAAACAATAAAGATAATTGGGATGACCGTGTATTGATACCCCGTTGCAGGAAACAGAATCGGAATCCCAAAGAAAGTATTAAACACAGGTGTCTGGAACAGCGTCCCTTGGAACAAGGTGTACAAAGCATCACCGCTCGCCAATCCTGTCATCAATTCTGGAATCAACAAGGTTGCGCCTAGCATCATCCCAACGAACGGGTTCATCTTAAAGGCTTTCGCACTTGTATAACCCAACGTCACTGGCAGAAAATAAAAGACCGCTTGCCCCATCGCATGCAAAATAATATACGCGCCATCATTGACTGACAAAACATTCGTCGCCGTCAATAAAGCCAGAATTCCCTGCAATAAACCAGAGGCCGTCAAAATTCCCAAGACTGGCGTAATCACCTTTGTAATGGTGTCTACTAAGGTGCTGACCGCCCCCTTTTTCTCCTCTTCGGCTGTGACCGTCTTCCCATTTAGCTGCTCCTGAACCACTTGAAAAATATCCGCTACGTTTGTTCCAACAACAACTTGAAACCTTCCACTGGCGAATTGCGCGCTCATCACATCCGGCGATTTCACCACTTCCTCACGCTGGACCAATGAATCATCCTTCAAAGTAAAACGCAGCCGCGTCATACAATGCGTAACACTCAGCACATTCTCCTTTCCACCAACCTTTTCCAAAATAAATGACACCAGTGCTTGATACTTATCCATGTTGCTTCCCCCTTTTTTGGCATATAAAAAAGGCAACACTCAAACAAGAGACTCTTCATCCCTTGTTTGGGTGTTGCCTGCATAATCAGTTACAATCCCGTTTATTTAATTAGCCGCTGGACATGGAGAATCAAATACATCTCCTCCTCCGGATAAATCCGACAAGCCAGCTTCTCTTGTAGATAATGTTTAATAATCCCGACACTTTCAGTCGCCTTCGGATAAAACTGAACCACCTGTTCATACATCTCCGGCACCGATTCCTGTCTCGGCTCGTTTATTATGACACGTTGAATAAAGAATTTCAAGTGGGTAACGAACCGAACATAATTCAACGATTCCGTGTCCAGCTCAATCCCCAGACAATCTTCAACGATCAAGACCACCTTCTGCAGCATCTCTGTCGTTAATAACGTCTGAGCCGTATCATTGTTCAAGCCGCCATTAATAAAGTGAAGCGCAATGAACCCCGCTTCATCCTCATTCAGCTCAATCCCTTCATAATAGCTGATCTGCTCAAGCACCTTCAATCCCGATGCAAATTCTCTCGGATAAAACTTCTTGATCTCCAATAACAACGCATTTTGAATCGTTTCCCCATTTCTAAACCGATTCACTGCATAGTTAATATGATCCGCCAATCCAATATAAGTATTCCCATCAAACGTCCGCTCCAGCTCCGCTTCAGCACTCTTAATTATTAGTGTCACCATCTCTAACCGATTGATCGGCACTTCCTCGATCAATTGCACAAACCGATCCGCCACATTCGGAGAATCCACCACGAACGTCTTCTCGATTTTAGCCTTCTCAACCGTCTCGCCCACTCTCTTCTTAAAGGCGATTCCTCTGCCAATCAAGATCCGCTCCAAACCCTTTGTATCAATCACTAAGACAACATTGTTGTTAAAAATCTTCTTTATTCTCAGCAAGCTCTCTCCCCATCCTCCGCCTCAGCAAACTTTCATAAGCTATGATACGGGTTCTTTGGTGAAAGTCAAGGAGGGAAATAAAAGTTCAATTTTTCAAATTTTGTCACTGCTAAATTCTTTCTTTAATCAATAGAATTTAACTTACCCAATTTCTAATCTCCCACAATCAATCATTGCTTCTTCAAGTTCAAATAATATTTTTACTACTTCATCAATCGCAAAACGCAAATCCTGTTCATGGATTTCATTATATTCTAATTGATTATGCACAAATTTATTTCGAAGTTTACGACATTTTGCAAGTCGTTCAGAAAATACTAACTCTGTATCAAGAGACTGACTTAGTATTTTCAGGTAAGATTCATTCTTATTTCTCTTAACCTTTCTACTACTTTCTGGATCAATCCAGTTTGATAGATCAAAAAGGCAACTTTCTAAAAATGATAATATAAGTGTGAGCCCTAAAGGAAAAAGGGTATGATTAATATTAAACAACCATGATAATTCTATCTCGCTCTTGCCTAACTCTACTTCCCCTTCACCTAAAAAATCATTTCCCCATTCGATTTCACTATATGAATCTATTTCTTCTTGTTTTTGCTGATTACTACTTTCTAATAGAAAAACTAAATAATTATTTAATCGTCTTAATTCTTCTTCAAATATGACAAAAGGAGCTCTTTCACTGCGAGAATAATATAAATAGTCCTCAGAATATAAGAGAGATTCTATTTCTTGTGTATCTTCATTAATTGTAAATAGTTCATCGGACGAATAAAACAGCGATTTGTCATCCACATCACAACCTCCAAAGGTTTTATTTCAAACTTTATTTCAACGATTTAAAAGACCTATTGAAGCAAAAAAATCAGTGCATAAACCTAGTTTATAACTGATCCATTTTATATTAACAAGATTATTTCTAATTAAATTAGATTATCTGTCAGAAAAACTAGAAACTACTATCTCATCCGGATAGAGATAATAGTTTCTAAGTTTAACAACTCTTGTATTACAATTTAAATCATATCCTCTTCAAAATAATCACTATCTATTCGAAATTGCTTGTAGACCTTCGCTTCTTCAATGCCGACACCATATTGCATCATTAGATCAGTTAGCTTAATACCATCAATCAAAACAATTCCTTGGCTTTTAGCAAACTCTTGCGCACCTTTAGCAAAATTGGATGTGGTAATAAAAACGCCTCGATCTGCATTTACACCAGCCAACGCACCATAAAAAGATTGAATCGCAGGTCGTCCCACTGTATTTCCATCTTTGTAGCGTTTTGCTTGAATATAAACAGTACTTGTTCCCAAAGGATCTTGATTAATAATCCCGTCGATCCCACCATCATTACTCTGAGTGGTTACTTTGGCATCTCCATTTTTACCGCTATATCCCATTGCTACAAGTAGATCAACAACTAACTTTTCAAAAAATGAAGGCTCAACCTGACGAACTTTATTCAAAAGTTCAATGGCTACCTCATTATTTTGATTATTTATGATACTCTCCACCTGAATCTCTTTTTCTTCTGCTTCTGGAATAGAAATCTTGTTTCCAGTACGCTCATTTCGAATGTCCAACTCTTTTTTATACTCTTTAAAAGCAGGCAATTCTTCTAACATTTTCTTAGTTAGCTTATCACCATGCTTATCTAACATAGCGAGTCCAGATTCAGTAATCTTATAAACACCACGTCTTGGTCTTTGAACTAAGCCAGAAATGTACAGACTACTTAAAGCCCATCCAAATCGATCAATCAAAATACTGTCTTTATGTGGAGTATCTGGATATTTTTCTTCTAATAAATCTTCAGGAATTTGAAGAAACTCTACTACACGTTTGATAATTGTTTTTTTATGGAATTCACCGCCATCTTCTATGGCTTCCAAGACATAAGGTAGCAAGGAATCATTTGTAGGCACACCATTCGCTGATTTCTTCAACTTTTGCCAATCTCTATTCATAGACTACAACTCCCTACCTCAACTCATCTTCCAATGGTATCAATTCTTCATCAAGAACTCCACGCCATGCGCGTTTCATATCTTGCGGATATTTGAATGGTTTAGCTTCTGGATTTAGCGATTTATACCCTTCAAAATTCTTACTTTCGATGACTCCTTTAATGTTCGGAATCGGATCTTCACCGATGATATATTGCACTCTGGATGATTGAAGTTCATCGCCTGAGACAAACCAATCCTCAGCAAATTGACCAACAATTTGATCTATCACTTCAGTAAAGTAATGACGTTTCACCACAAAGATATCTTCATTCGGCTCAATTTGTTCTTCATCAAATGCATTCAAAATCTGCCGATACACGTCTTTGACACATTCTGTCTTGTTTAATTTTTTCAGAGCCTTTTCAATTTCTTCACGAACATCTGGGCTATTCGCTGCATAAGTACCTAAAAGCTGATCGATATAGGAAGAATCAATGTCGTACAACTTGATTGAATTATCACTGTAAAATTCAATTGATGAAAGATCTGTTTTTTCTCCACCATCTGCACCCTCATCAACTAACGATCCTTTTACAGTCTGATAGACTCCTACTTGTTCTTCCAAAATTGAAACTTGACTTTTCAGAGCGTCTGAACTGACGATATCTTCATTGTATTCATCATAAGTCACCAACGCTTCGTAGGAATTATTCAACTCTTGAAAAGCTTTGACGTAATCCACACGTGTTTCCAATGGTGTATCTTCACTAACTCCTGGCACAAAGGTAAATTCTTGTAGTTTTCGATACGCTTTTTTGAACCGTTTTTTCGATTCATTGTACGTCGGATAAATCAGACCTGAGTCTTCATTCACCTCGGAATACAATTTAGTCGCTTCTGCAACGTTGTACTCCATCGTATTGGGTTTTCTAAAGGTCACAATCAACCCTTTCGTCTTTTCTGGATAGGTTCGATTGGTACGAGAAAATGCTTGAATCAAGCCAGCATATTCCAAATTCCGGTCAACGAATAACGTTTGAATCGTCGGTGCATCAAAGCCGGTTAACAACCGATCAACAACAATGACTAAATCAATGTGCCTGCCAAACTGTTTAAACTCCGCTTTTTTTCGTGCTAAACGATTATTAATATCGCCGTTATAACGTTCAATCTCCGCTAAATTCCAAGCGGTACCGTAGTAAGCATTGTATTCACTGATAATTCCTTGCATTTCAGCTTGTTGCTCTTTGGCATTATCCGTATTTTCATCTAAGGAATACGTAATAGCAATCCGTGGAAAATCTGGATCATCCATCGTCCGACCTTCGCGAATCGGTTGGTTTGGATATTCCTGCATCATCCAATCTGAATCTTTCGTCATTTCCTTAATTGCTTGATAATACTTTTTCGCCATCCAAATGGAGCTGGTTGTCAGAATGGCTGATTTTGTAGGACGACCATTTCTAAAATCAAATTTCGTGTAAGCATTATTGGGGCGGAAAATTTTATGAATTACTTTTTGAATGTGCTCATCATTTTCATAAATCGCTGGTTCAATATAGCTTTCCTTCTTTATCGGATTCATATTATCAACGATTAGATTAATCTGTTCAGGAGAATAAGTCGCATATTTTTCGACTTTACTTAATTCATTGTGAATCTTATTATCCAGAGAAGTCGTTTCTATCGTATTCTCATGTTCTACCTGAAAACCTAATACAGAACCATCTTCTAGAGCATTTTTGATGGTATAAGTGTGTAACACCTCGCCATATTGATCAGTCGTCGTCCGTGCCAATTGTCCTTTTGCTTGCTTTTTATTCACATCAAAAATCGGTGTACCGGTGAAACCAAACCAAGTTGATTTTGGAAAGAATCCTTTGATTTCTTCCATATTTTCAGCACTTAAAGCACGATGACATTCATCAACTACAAAAACAATATGTTGTCCCATCAATTTTTGATAACGATTTGTTCCGTTCTTTTCTTCTTGCTTCTTAGCATATTTCAACGCAGCATCCAATTTCTGACGCGTTGTCACAATCACGACATTCGCATTCGCATCAGCTAAAAGCGTATCGCCTAGTTCTTTTGCACTCCCTGTTCCAACAATCAAACTATTCGATTTAGCATTTCCAGAAGAGATGCCTGTATTGTATTCAGATGCAAATTTGGTAAATTCGCTAGTAGTCTGACTATCTAAATCTTTTCGGTCGACCAACATAATTGTGCGATCGATCCCAGTTTTTCGTGCCAAAAGTTTCGTTGAAACAAAACTCGTCAGTGTTTTTCCTGAACCTGTCGCATGCCAAACATACCCCGATTGATGCTTGTTCGCGGCAGTAAACAATGCCTCAATTGCATGTATCTGATAGGGATGCAGTACCATCAACACTTTATTGTCTTGATCCTCGCTGACAATTGTATAGTCTGCGATTAACCGATGGGCTTTGGGAATATTTAGTACTTGCTTACAAAACTCATATAAGTTTTCAACTTTTTTATTATCTGTTGTCCGCCAACTGAATAGGAACTTCTTATGCATATCTTTCGGCATCGCGTTAGCAAAATAGCGCGTCGTTTGTTCATTCGAAATGACAAATAATTGCAGCGTTGAAAAGATGTTATTCCGAAACATCCCTTCTTCCGCATACTTTTTGATTTGATTGAAAGCTTGATACACATCATCTTTAGCCGTCGTTTGTTTCAACTCAATCTGAACAATCGGTAACCCATTAATTAACAATGTTACATCGAAGCGACGATCTCGCGCACCCGCGCTACTTCCTTGTTTCGCAATCTGATTCACCACTTCATACGTGGAAAGTCCGCCACCAATATCTTGATTGGAATAAATTATTGGTGAAATTGAACCTAAACTAGCATCTTCACGCTCAATCGTAATCCGAGCGATGCCATTCTCACCCTTTAACCATTTCGCCGCATCAAAAGGTGTCTGAGTCCGCAACAAAATTTCCGTCTTAATCGTTTCAAACTCTTTATCCGTAAGCGGATGTTCGCCAATTTCAGATAAATTATTCTGAACAATTTTCTGACGTAAATTTCGCCAAAGATCATCTTCGGATTTCAACTCAGAACGATACGTCCACTGATTATGACCTTCACCTAAGACATCAATTAAATGACGTTCCACTTCTGCTTCTTCTCGATGAGGAATTTTCATTATGACACCTCCTAGACAAATAGTTTCTGTAAGAATGCTTTTTTAGTTAATTGAAGAAGTTCCAATTCACGCTGATGAAGAGTGATCGTATCATCTAGCTGCTTGAAGAAGACACCAATTTTTTGTTGTTCTTTTACGTCGGGAATAATAATCAGAGCTTCTCTAATATCTTTTGAATTAATACTTTCAAATGTTGACCCTGTGCTATATCTATTCCAATAGCCATTCTCTTTCATTTTTCCGAGTTGTTGGAAAATAAAATTATTTCCTTTAATGGCTGCAACTCCACGTCCCAAAACTACATCATAATCAGTTTTTCCAATGTCTCCCACTGGAGCGCGAACACTTAAAATCAGATCACCTTTTTCTGCTTGTTTTGTAACTTGAGTAGTCCAAACTCTTGGAACAACTCTATTGTTTTTCATATCTGCGTTTCCTTGAACTAAAATATAATCGTTTGGATTATCTGTATAATTTTCTGAATTTGGGGATTGTCCCATGACAATCTGAACAACTACTCCCAACTTACGCTGTTCCCAATCATCAGTGAATCCTGGAAAGCGAACTTCTGGTACTTTCTCTCCTTCTTTTGGAAACATCTTTTGCAAAAAGCCTTGTTTGGTTTGTTTTAGCGTAGTGAGTTCTTGCTTATGAAGATGGATAGTATCATCAAATTGTTTAAAGAAGGTTCCGATTTTCTTCTGCTCCATGACATCTGGAACAGCAATTCTAAGAGAAGCATATTCCTTTGCATTAACTCCCGGTTGTCCAGATCTTTGTGAAGATATTTTTATAAAATTAATATATTTTTGTGTAAGAGTATTTTGAAAGACAAATTCCGAGTTAAAAGAAGGTTTTATCTTCGCTCGAATTAAAAAACCTGCAAAATATACTTTTCCATCTTTTTTATTATAATGATAGCTTTTTCCTACGCTTGCACCTGTTCTTGCAAAAAGAAGGTCTCTTTCATTTAAGAGATAATTATCTAATTTAGATAAATCTGTATCTGGAGAAGTTAAGTTGTTTTGTAAAAATTCATGCGTTTCATCATCAATATCCGTAATTCTTAAATACTTATTTTCACCATCATAAGCTTTCGCACTAACATTTAATCCATATTCAAAGGACTCTGCTAAGTTTTCCAACTTTTGTTGTTTCCAATCTCCTTCAAAACCTAAAAATCGTACTTCAGGTTGCATTTTATTTTCCATGTGCAAATACCTCTAATGCGCCTTTTAACCATTCCTTGTTTTCTGGGCTGGCTTCTAGTGTTGAAATCGTCTCAAATAGACTTTTTTCTAACGCTTGTTTTTCCTCACGAATTTTCTTGATCTCTTTTCCAACACTAACCATGTCAATGGGTTCTTCATCTTCAAATGTATCGACATAACGAGGGATATTTAAATTATAGTCATTTTCTTTGATTTCATCGAAACTAGCTAAATGAGCATATTTTTCAATATCTTTTCGTTCAACAAAAGCTGAAACAATTTTCTCAATGTTTTCTTTCGACAATTTATTTTGATTTTTGCCTTTAATAAAATCATTGCTGGCATCAATAAATAAGACATCACGTGTTGTCCGGTTTTTCTTCAATATAATCACAGTCGTTTGAATTGAAGTACCAAAAAATAGATTTGCTGGCATACCAATGACTGCGTAAATACTACCATCTTCCAACAATTTCTGACGGATGGTACCTTCTGCTGCACCACGGAACAATACCCCATGAGGCAAAACGATTGCCATTGTTCCGGTTTCTTTTAAGTGATAATAGCCATGTAATAAGAAAGCAAAATCGGCTTTTGACTTCGGTGCTAATTTACCATAGCGATTAAAACGTGAATCATCTAAGAAAGAAGCATCTGCTGACCATTTTGCAGAATACGGAGGATTCATAACAACTGAATCAAAAGTATACGGTTCGTCTGTCGGCCAATCTTTATTCAGCGTATCACCATTACGTAAGTTCATATCTTCTGAATCGACACCATGAAGAATTAAGTTCATTTTTGCCAAGTTAAAAGTCGTTGTATTCAATTCTTGACCATGAAATTTTACATTTTCTGGATAGTTTAAATACTTACGAACATTTAGCATTAGTGATCCAGATCCCATCGTTGGGTCGAATACGCTAAACAACTTCTTATCTTTTTGATCTATCGTAACGATTTGAGCCATCATATCCGAAACCATACTAGGTGTGTAGAATTCTCCTGCCTTTTTTCCAGCTTCTGAAGCGAACTGACTGATTAGAAATTCATAGGCATCACCGATGACATCTCCATCATGTCCGATCACATCGACATCATTTAATTTTTTCAAAACTTCAGTAATCGTTACATTACGTTGTTGATCATCTGAACCTAGTTTTTTCGACTGCAAATCTACATCGTCAAATAAGCCATTGAACTGGTCATATTTTGAAGACAAGTCCACAAAGGCTTTGTTTAAATCATTCAATTGAAAAATATTTTGTTTTGCTTGATCTGCTAGTACATTGAATAAATATTTTGGATCAATATCATAGCCCAATGTATCAACGATCGTTGCAATTAAATCTTCTCTTGAGTCTTCATCAGATAATAGCTCTTTATATAGCTCTGTTTGCTTTTCGGGTGTATCATTTTCCTCTAGTGACTCGTCGGCTAATAGCACGACTTGTTGTAACAACTTATCCGATAAATATTTATAGAAAATCAATCCTAATAGATAGTTTTTATATTCTGATGCATCCATTTTGCTGCGAAGATTATCCGCTGCACTAAATAAACGTTGATTTAATTCTGCGCCCATTTGTATACTCCCTTTTAAATAAAATTCGATTAATTGCGTACCTTAGTATTTTACCATTTTAAGATAATAAACTCATGAAATATCTTGAAAAGAGTAGAATGAATTCCTCAGATAAAAACAACAAAAAGACGAAGTTCGTTTTGATTACTTCGTCTGATTGGTAATTAGAATTTTACTATTATTAAAATAGAAAAATTGTCTAAAAATCAATATATGTTTTCTACTTTTTATAGATAGTATAAAACTATCTACGAGAAACCTAATAAACACTCTAATTTTTCGATTTCAGTAATTACTTTTCGTCTAATTTCTTCACGATCTTTTTGTGATGAAAAGAAATCAATTTGTTTCAAAATAAGTTCTTGTTTTCTCCTTTGGGTATCATCTTCAATACTCTTCATAGCATCTTCAAAAGAATTAGAAAATTGATCACTATCCTTAATTCTAAATGAGGAAAAAACTGTTTCATTACTACCCTCGCTATCTTTGAAACTAACTACCTTAATTAATTTATATCTGTATACTATTTCCGATAAAATCTGATCATTGGTAGCAAAGATTACCTTGTTCCCTTTTTTAATTAAATCTTGTTGATAGATATTTACCAAAAATAAATCCATTGCAGCATTAAGCATACTTTTCTTTCCTTTTTTATTAACACCATGATAAATTCTTTTAAAGGATTTCCCATCGCTTGTTTTGAAATTACCCCACAGAAGTATGGAATAAATTAGATGTGTCTGATAAAAAATCTCTACCTTATTTCTCATATAGTCATAAAAAGTTTTCAACTTTTCTTCTCTTGATATATTAGACTTTTCAAGTTCAAATAATTTTAGACAATACAAATACGAAGTATTGAATGCAAGAGAATCTTCTTTTTCTTGTCTGGATTTGAACTCCTCATCGTTTACAATATAATTTACAGCAGCTTCTGAATTTTTAGTTAGGTACTTTTCAAATGAGCCTTTGGGGTTAATGACTTCTGATAAAGATAGTTCTTCAAGTAAAATCAACATTTTGTCTATCCTACTGAACATTTTTTTTGAATCCAAACTTCTAGTTACTGAATCTCTACATGTCTCTTCCATTGCTGAACTGAAATCAACTGTCAAATTTTCATTAGTCTTAATTTCTGTTAAAAATTCAATCAATGAATATGCAACCTCTTTGCCTTTCTCACTACTCAAATATTGATTCATCATTAACGATGGTTGATCAAAATATGAGTCTAAATAAACACAAATATTTGAGTCTATTACTATAGAATAATTCTCATCTTTTAAACTTTGTATGTCCTTGAATCCTTCAAAAGGACAAATATATTTAAACATTTTACACCTCATCTCAATAAAATCCTTGCGAACATTTATATTCTATTACTTCGGTCTATTTCTCTTCACAAATTCCCTGCAATTCGCTAAATATGAACTCAATTCTTCAGGATTAGGGGCTCCTTCTCCTAATTCTATGCCCTTTTGTTAGAGCGAGTGGAATGGCAACATTATTGACAAAATCTATAAGTTATCATGAACGCCTGTTGCTGGCTATTACGTTTGCCTTAGACATTGATCTTCACATTGATTCGGCTATTTATCAATAAGGTCAACATCTTCTCTATATACATTTTTACCTATTGCATTTAGTCAGCAATACCTATCCTTACAAATCCAATGCCACCTTATCTACGATCTTTCAACTTCACATTTCTCTCATTACTTACATTGTACTTCACTTCAACATCCACTAAATAATAGACGACATGCTGTAAGTCCTCTTCTGTCACGTCTGCCTCAGTGGCACTTGTTGTTTGTTTATATCTAAGCTTTACAACGTTCCCTTTTTTAAAGCTTTCTGGTTCCTCTGTTTCAAATAATGCTTGATCTAAATAGCTGTCAACCAATACCACATAAGACTTGTCTCCTATGGTTCTAACACTCGTAACAAAGAAATAGTCCGTCCGTGTTTGCACAGGATTCCTGCCTAAAAGCAAGTCCAAGGACTGGACTTTTCTTGGATTTGAGATCGCCACTCTTTTTTCATCCTCATTGAACAAGTCCATAGGTGTTACTTGATCTAATTCATCATAGGTAAAATTGATGATTTCATCTTTTTCGTATTTCAATTTCGTTTTCGTATCCCATTGTAAAAGGGTGCCGCTAGAAATATCTTGAAAAATCATACTATGACCATAATAGGCCTTAGAGGCTCCCATAGGTACTCTGTTATCAATACTAATTACTTTTGCTATTGTGTATTTTCTCATACCATCACCTACTATCCAGTATCCATTATAACTAATTTTTTCTCACCACCTATGCAGATAAGTAAAAAAAGAGCTTAAAAACCTAAGTTCCCTATATCATCATTCCTGTATCCAATCTTTGAATAAAGGTAGGCCATCAACTTCATCCAAAGTAACTGAATCGCTTTGAAAACTAAAGCGAATTAAAAAAAACTAATTTCCACCCCACTCAATGGGTTCGCTGGGTTCCACGATTCCAGGGCCCTCAGGTATGATTTCTCTTGTTTCTGGTTTCGCTGGTTGGTCGATGTCGTACAAATAGCCGTTCTTTCCATCTCTTCCACATTTGGTTTGGTCGTAGGAGTCACTATCTATGCAGATATTCGCGGCAATCGCCACTTCCTTGCTTCCCTAAAAAAAGAGACCCTCATATTCACCAGCCATCCCGTAGATCTATCCTACCTTTGACAAAGTCAGCTCGCAGCCTTCCATTCAAACAAAAAGTCAAAAGTCTTTTAAACAAAAAGATACCCGCGATCAGTAAAATCGCAAGTATCTCTCTTTCTCCTAAACGAACAGCCGTTTCAAGAGATTATTCGATTGAGTCGGTATGCATATTCCGCCATCGCTGGATGGTCTGGGTTAGTAATTTTTTTAATGCGGGTGTTAAAAGTAGATAAAAGATGACGTTCCCAAACGCATGCATCGTATCTACAGGAATCCCGGCTAAATAGTAGGGCAAAAACGCTGAGATTCCGAGAAAAGGTGCTTGAACTGCCGAGATGAAGAAGCCGAAAAGTAAACCTGTGATCCCGGCGTAAATCGTCTGCAATAAAATACTTTGCCTGAATTTCGGGATTTTTTTGAGCACTCCTGTCAATAAAATAATTAGAAAGTAGGTTACCACTTGGGCAATAGTCCAGACGCCCATCCCCATATAAAAATTGGTAATGAGGATCGACAGCAGGCTGACCAACAGTCCTTGATAGGTGCCCCAGTAAATGGTGATGATCAACAGTATGGCGGTGACTGGCTGCACGTTTACGATAAATTGAAAGGCCGTTCGACTGACGACACATAAGGCGACCAGCATAGATAATAAACTTAATTCCTTCACTCCTAGTGAAAAGACGGAAGCGATGGATTGCTTAGAATTGTTCAAGCTTGAACACCACACGATCATCCTTTTTCAGAGTAACGTCCTTGGCGCCCGAATTGACTTGTTCATCATTGATGGTGAATACCCAATATTTATTGTTCTTTTCATCCTGTGCGTGACCATCGATCGAGGTGATCATGCCATTGTCGTCTTCAACGGCATAGGTTTCTTTTAAGACATCAAATAGTGATTGTCCCTTTTCAAAGGAAACCTGTTTTTTTGACAGCTCTTTATCTCCGTCTACTAGCGTGATGCTTGCTTTTTCTCCTATTTTTTCGCTGCTTGCGACCGTTTCTTTAGCCGAACTGCTGTCTGACGACTCCGACGGCTTAGAAGTACACCCGCTAATAAGTGTTAAACTAAAAATAAGTGCAAAAAATACTGTTATTTTTTTCATTTTTCTATCCCCTTTAGCTATTTAAATTAAAAGACACCCAAAATCAATGGGTATCAAATAAACGGAAACAAACGATCCTGATCTTGCTTGTTTGAAATCTATTTATTAGATAACGCGTTCGTCGACTTTCAATAAGTGCTCGAATAACAGCACGAAACAAATTTCCAGCGAACAAAAACAGATGCCTCTGCATCAAAAATACCAGATTTGACCATTAGATTAAAGTATCAGAGGCGATCTGATTGCCATTATTGAGATAAAACAAATAAGTACTATTTAATAAGATATAATTGCTCTGAAACGGCAATATAGCTCTGCTGGTTATTGGACACTTAAAATGGTTCAGCTTATTGGAATAGTTAGCGAAAACCTTCGAATAAGGAAAACACCATAACGTCTTGAAGATCGCGGTTTAGTAGTGATCCTGCTCATCAAAGAGAATAAAAAACAGCATAAAAAATACCAACTAGATTTTCCAGTCGGTATATGGTCTCACGTCACTCTGATATTCAACCCAGCCGCTCCAAAACGTCTGCTATCTCAGTCAAAACTTCTGCGTCGGTTTCGGTTTCTTTTAATTCCTGCAATAGACGGATAGTTTCATCGGGTGCTTTTTTTGTCAGTTGACCTAATGCCCAGACGGCGGTGCCCCGAATGACTGGACGCTGGTCTTTTAAACAGTCACGAATTTCTGGCAAAGCTTCTCTGCCGCCAAGGTTGGCTAAGGCGATCAATGCATTGCGCTGCAGCGGTTTTTTCCCGCGCCATGATCCGGCCAAATGCCCAAATTGTTCATTGAACTCGCGATTTGAAATAGTAAGGAGCGGGGTCAATTTCGGATAGACCTCATCGACTTTCGGCTCCATTTCCTCGTGAAAATGAAAGTCTTTCCCGCGGTTATAGGGACAGACGAGTTGACAAATATCACAGCCGTAAATGACATTGCGCATTTTTTTGCGATATTGCTCCGGCATCATGCCTTTGGTTTGAGTCTGATAGGAAAGACATTTTTTGGCGTTCATCCGGCCATCGCCCAATAAGGCACCCGTAGGACAGCCAGTAATGCACCGTGTACAATCCCCGCAGCCATTTGGAACGGGCTGATCTGGCTCAAACTGAATATTCGTGATGATTTCGCCAAGATACACGAAAGAACCATATTCTTCAGTGATTAGTAATCCATTGCGCCCGATAAAGCCCAGACCTGCTCGTTGTGCAACCGCCACATCCATCAGCTCACCTGTATCGACCTGTGGAGCAAACCGCCACTCGGCTTGGAGCTGTTCCGTTTCCGCCTGCTCCTTGATAAAGGCGATCAGCTTCGTCAGCCGCTCTTCTAAAATAAAATGATAATCTGTTCCCCACGAAGCACGGGCAAATTGTCCACGTTTTTCATCTCGGGGAACTTTTTCATGGATTTTGGTTGGGTATGCCAAGGCAATCGCGATAATGCTTTTGGGATCTTCAAAGGTTTCCTCTGGATATAGCCGTTCCTTGATGTTTTGATGTTCAAAACCAGAAGTATGGCCCAGTGAGCGTTGCTCCAGCAACGATTCTTCCAAATAATCAAAAGGCTCGGCGGTTGTAAAGCCAATTTTATCTATACCTAGCTGCTTGCTTTCAGCAATGATCCGTTCTTTTAAAGTTTGCATAGTTCCACTCCTAGTTCGTACTAAAGAAATCTTTTTTTCATAAACCGAAAAAATGAATCTGATTCTCACCACGTATGTCATTCTACTAATCCCTGCTGAAGCAGAAAGTAGAACTGAGATCCTAGTTCGTACTAAAGAAATCTTTTTTTCATAAACCGAAAAAATGAATCTGATTCTCACCACGTATGTCATTCTACTAAGTCCTGCTGAAGCAGGAGGTAGAACTGAGATCCTGATACGAAATTACAGGCTTACTATATCATATGTTCCTTACATCCTAAAGAAATTGACTGCTCTACAAGCGTGTTCTTACGACCTTTTTAGTATGTACATATTGCTGAAAATTTATTTTTTTCGTATAAAATACGTCAATAACTGAGGCAATAAATCACTTCCATCCGATTATTCTCTCCTTCTTCAAGGGTTCACACGCCTATCATTCTTCCTAAGAATGATACAATAACACTATAAATAACTAGGGCTGAACAGGCTTTATAGGAGGAGGCACTTTTATGCATTGGGCTTTTCAACTTGCGACTGAATTGATTGAGAAACATAAGGAGGACCAGACACCCATCACCTGCGCGTCAGGGGTCAGTCCTTCGGGATATGTCCATGTGGGGAATTTTCGCGAGATCGCTACCACATATTTTGTGACACAGGCACTTAAACATCTAGGCGCAGCACCGCGCTATATTTTATCTTGGGATGATTACGATCGATTGCGGAAAATTCCGAAAAACGTCAGCGGCGTCTCCGAAGAAAACATCGGATTGCCGTATACCAAGGTAGCACCCCCGGCGGATGCGGATACAGGCGCAGCGTCATATGGCAATTATTTTGAAAAGATGTTTATCGGCGATCTGGCAAAATTAAACATTCGACCAGAGTTCATTTTTGAAACGAAACGTTATGAGGGCGGGGCTTATAACGAGGAACTGGCATTGGTTTTAGCCAAGCGGAAAGAGATTTATGATATTTTAAGCCGCTTTCGGACAGAAGCCGCTAACGAGGAGGAACGGGAAGCCTACTATCCTATCTCCTTGTACTGTGATCAGTGCGGGCATGACAGCACGACGGTGACCAATTACGACGAAGCCACTCAGATGCTGAGCTATACGTGCAAAAATTGCGGGCACGAAGGAACTCAGACTATTGGAAAACACCAGCACATCAAGCTTCATTGGAAGATTGATTGGCCGATGCGTTGGCGCTATGAAAAAGTCGCCTTTGAACCTGGTGGCAAGGACCACTCATCGAAAAACGGGAGCTTCGATGTTGCAAAAGCGATCGCTAAGGAAATCTTTGACTGGAAGGCACCGCTGTATCAGCCTTATGATTTCGTCAACATCAAAGGACAAACTATGAAGATGTCCAGCTCAACTGGAAATATTTTGACGTTGCCAGACTTGCTTTCGATCTACACCCCTGAATTGGTACTGTATTTGTATGCCAAATACCAGCCAAAAGCGCAATTTGATTTAGGACTCGACGATGATGTACTAAGGAACTATTCTGAATTCGAACGATTGGTTCAAAAGGCCAAAAACACAGAACTGGATGAAACGAATCAGCAATTGCTGCAATTGACCGGTGTCGACTTGGATCAGGTGTACCCAAGCTTCAACCATGTCGTCAGCATCTTATCCCTGACCGCAAACAACACAGAAATCGCCAAAGAACTGCTTATCAATGAGCATGTCTATACAGAAGACGCGATCGATCATATTTTGCCGCGGGCCAGCTACTGGATCGAAAATGACGCGACCTCACGACTGGTCACGATCAACCAAACGCCGAATCGTGACGTTTACGACCAATTGACCACTCCAGTCAAAGCGCAAGTCGCTAAATTTAAAGACCTATTAGCGACGAGCGGTGATTTGAACGAGGGAGACTTGATGCAGGCCATCTACGACCTGACAGATGCCACGGATAAAAAAGAAAAACGCGCAGAACAAAAAGAACTCTTCTCTGCCATTTATCAACTGACCTTGAACCAAGACCACGGACCACGCATCCCATTACTGATCAAAGTCGTGGGTCCTGAAAAGCTGCAGCAATTACTAGATTTCAACTAAAGAGAACACGTTAGCGACCAAAAGAATAACATCTTTTGGTCGTTTCTTTGTTTGACAAGCTAATAACCATTAGCTAAAATGACCATATAAAAGCGAATGGTTATTAGCTAGAAAGGATGCGCCCTATGAAGAAAGGCACTACAAAGAAACGGATCGTGGAAGAAGCCTCCCGTCTTTTCGCCAAAAAAGGCTATGAAGCCGTGAATGTCGAGACAATTGCCCGTGCTGTAGGTATCAAGGCCCCCTCTTTGTATAAGCATTATCGGAACAAGCAGGAATTATTCGATGCTGTCGTGGCGGAAATGAACAGCCGTTATGAAGCAACTATGTCAGCCTTTCAGATGGATGGCTATGAGGGCGAAGCAGATGCTCCGCTGTTTGCGGAGAAGACGGAAGAGCAGCTTGTTGTTATTGGTATACAGTTTTTTATGTTCTTTTTACATGATGACTACGCATCGAATTTTCGGAAGCTGCTGACGATCGAGCAGTTTCAGAATCCGAGATTGGCAGCATTATTTACGCAACAATACACAGACAAACCTCTGGCGTATCAGGAAAAGCTGTTTACCCTGTTGATAGAAGCTGATGTGCTGCGTGACTGTGATCCAAAGATCATGGCCTTGCATTTTTATGCCCCGATTCAATTACTATTAACCCTTTGCGACCGCCAGCCAGAAAGAGAACCCGAAGCCTTGCGGACAGTAGAGCAGCATATTCGTCAGTTTTATACTCTTTATCAGAAAGGAACGAATGCCCATGAGTAGAAAAAGAGATCTGATCCAGTGGTGTGGTTTATTCGGTATCGTCAGCTTTCTTTCTTATATTTCTGCTGTTCTTTTCAGCCCATTGGCCTATCCTGGATATAACTGGATGGCACAGGCAGTGAGTGATCTGAGTGCAGATACCTCTCCTGCCAGAGTCTTGTGGAATCAGCTTTCCGCCTTGTCTGGTGTCGGCAGTGTGGTGTGCATCATGATGGTCTGTGTCTTTATCCAAGGCAAATTAACGAAATCTATACGCTTGGGCATCTATCTTTTTGCTGCGATGCTCTGGGCATCAGCGGTGGGATATACGCTATTCCCTCTGAGTGAGAGCGGCTTTGGCGGAAGATCCTTTCAAGATTTCATGCACATTGGAATGACTGTCTTAGTGGTTAGCCTGTCTATCGCTTCGCTTCTGCTTATCCTGATCGGCGGATTTCATTCGAAACAGTACCGATCATTGGCAGTTTGGGCCACCCTGGCGCTGCTGCTGATGCTTGCCGGAGCCATCGGTGTCAATGTTGTTCCTACCCGATACTTCGGTATTCCCGAACGCTTCAGTGTGCTAGCAGCAATGGGCTTTAATGCTGTGTTGGGCGTTTATTTGTTTTTAGGCTTTTTTGAGAATTAAATTTTAACGATTTACTCCGTTTTTTTCCACGTTTCCAACTGTTTAAAATAACTAAATGAATATATAAAAATCACAGAAACCCAATCATTCATCCACTTTATTTTTATGGAAATTTCCTTTTGCTGCAATTATTGTTCGTTATACTGAAGCTATCAAAAAATCACAGAGGTATCATTTATGAAGGACAATAACAACAGTATAAAAGGAAAAAATACCACCGTAACGACACTGATTCTTTTTTTAGTAATCCTCATCGCTCTCTTTCTTGCGTTTATCACTGGCGCGAAGTTGGCAGAATCGAAAGCGCCGGCACCTGCATCAAAAGCACCTACATCGAGCAGTACTATTCAGTCTTCGGAGAGCTCTTCTTCATCAAGCAGTGGATCTACCGAAAGTTCATCGGCTGCGAGTACGTCCACGACGGAGAGCACTCCCGCTGAAACTGTTGAACAGGGCTCTTATGGCGTCACTTTTCCTAAAGGTGCCATTTTAATGGGAGAGACAACTATCTTCGGATTTTCTGTAACAACCTATCCGCAGAGTGACAAACTCGCCGTCTCTTATAGTCCCAAAGGAAATTATACTCCAGGTGCTCACATGAGCAGCGTGGCTGGCTTTTACCCGACGGACATTCCAATGACAACGATCCCTGTCAATGAAAATGGCGTCACAAAAAACGTTACTGTCTCGACAGAATTGAAGCTTTCTGAAAGTGACAGCAGTAAACCTGACCTAGCATTCTTTCTTAACTTTAACAACAACGATACGAAGGTTTTTGCCTACTTGAATAATAACAAAAATGTTGTTCTTGCCTTTACTCCACCCAACAATAACGGCCCCTATATCGCAGTCGTCCTTTATGAGACACAGATGTAATCCCACGTCTTATAAGTTTCTTTAACTTGGAGGACGTGTTTTATTATTCATTCGATGATGCTTTTCAAGTGCCCTCATAATAGGGTAAAATCAAGTAACAGAGACACGAGTCTTATAAGAAAGAGGGCATTTATGTATACGATTTTAAAAAACGGGTTTCGTTTTCTATTAGTGATTGGCTGCGGGATCGGGTTGGCTTTATTGTTAGGCATTTTTGAGGGGCGTTTTGAAGCAAATCAATTGATTTTCTACACGATCCAAAGCAACCTACTCATCTTTTTTGGCTATTTATATTTGATTGCGAAAAGTCTTGTAGCATCTGTATCAACCAAAAGGAACGTAGCGTTTGATTTTTCGCCGAACGTCATGGGAGCGTTGACGCTGATCATTGTTATCACTGGATTGATTTACAATTTTATTTTGGTTCCTTCTATTCCAAGTACTTCGGAATATGCAGTCAATAGTCTGTCCGATTTTCTTGTCCATACCTATACCCCGGTCATGGTGTTCATTGACTGGCTGCTCTTTGCAGATACAAGACCTCTGAAAAAAATCAAGCCGTGGACTTGGGCGGTCCTGCCGTTGCTTTATTGGGTTTTTACGATTATTCGTGCGCAAATTGGCGGTCCCATCGCCGGTTTCGACAGCTATTACCCTTATTTTTTTATTGATGCGATCGATTTAGGGTGGCCGCGGGTGTTCCTAAACGTTATTGTTTTATTGATTTTCTTCGTCGTTTTTGGTTATTTAATGAAGTTGATTGCTTGGGGAACCAATCGTTTTAAACCAGCAAACGCGAATCCGCGCGTTTATTAATCGCATAAGCTTAAAAACCTGTGTGATCCCTAGGATTGCGCAGGTTTTTATTCCTCGATTGTCTTGAAAATCATCCGTTATTGGAAGTCTCCGTCTTTCTCTCATTATGCCGTTTCTTTTTATGATACTCTGCCAATGCTCGATTGAAATTTGCGATCAATGCGGTCAAGATACCAACTCTCACAAACACATAAAGGATTGAAAAAAGTTTGCCAAATGCTGTCTGGGGAGACAGATCCCCGTAGCCCACCGTCGCGAGTGTCATCACGGAAAAATACAGCGCATCTAAATAAGTCATCCCTTCAATATTGTGATAGAAAATCGTTCCGATCGATAGAATGAATAAAACGGCTAGCATAAGCGCTTTTTGTTCTTCCTGTCGAAAAAGAATTCGTAAAATATGCCACAAACTTCTAAATAGTAATGCGAATGCTACCATGATATCCCTGCTTCCATTTCAAAAATAAATTCGTTTACTTTATTTTATACAACTAAGAAGCTTTTTTAAATACGCTTGAACACATAAAAAAGTACCGCTCTCTTATTTTGAGCACGGCACTTTTGTCTGCAATTTTTTAGTCTTTATCTGGCATATCTTGAATTATTGTCACAAAGGAGACATCCGCCATCTGCGCATAAGGCGCGATGTACACTTCTAGATCGATCCCGTTTCTGCTAGGCTTGACTTGAACGATCGTTCCGATCGGAATACCTGCGGGCGAATTTCTGCCTAGACCGGAAGTACGGACGACATCTCCTTTTTTGATATTTTTTTCTTTAGTAATTTGCGTGGCGATCAGTTGCTTCTTTTTTTCATCGTACATGGTTAAAATACCAAAAGATTCTCCATCTTCGGCACTTATTTTTATCGGAAAATGATTGCTGCTTCTATTATCAGAAGTGACCAGCTCGATTTCGCAGGACTGTTCTTTTACTTTTCTTACTCGACCAATCAAGCCCTTTTGAGACATCACCGCCATGTTTTTTGTAACGCCATCCTGGCTGCCCTTGTCTACCATCAATGTATTTTGCCACGCATTCGGAGAGCGGGCAATCACTGTTGCTGCCAGCGTTCGATAGCTCGTCAACCGTTTTTTTAATTGGACTTCTTCTTCCAGACGCTCGATTTCTTGTGATTGGCTCGTTACCTTCCGCTTCATTTCATCATAGCGAGCAACTTCTTCTTCCAGTTTTCTGTTTTCCTCATAGGTATCAAACAAATTCGACACAGAGTATTTACGATCAGATACCCATTTCTTTGGTACAGCAATGACTTTATTCACTGCGCCAATCGGATCTTTTACGACAGATCGCATACTCTCGACCCCATTTTCCTTTGCTTGATTTGCCATCACACTTATCGCTATGACCATTACGATAAGGATAACCATTAGTCTTTTTTTACGATTCTTTCCTGAATGCGCCCTTTTCATTTACCCACCCCAAAACACCCTATTTGAATTGAATTTTACCAATAATCGTCGGACTAAAAAATGAACAAAAGATGTTTTTTAAGCAAACTTATCATTTACTATTAATTTATCAATCATTCGAATCATTTTTAGTGTTGATTTAAATAACAAATTCATCACGAAACATTCTTTTCTCTAGCTGTGTCCTATAAAAAAAGAGACCGAGCGAGTAGATTGTTTTCATCTGTTATGTTAAATCTATCAAAACCCTACTATAATAAGAGTAACGATACTTCATTGAAAGGATGTGCAGAAAATGAATGCGCCTCTTAAAAACAAGGATTACTCGTATGCCAATCTAAGGCACTCTGATTTTCATGATAGGATTTTTGAGCAGGTTGATTTTTCTCATGCGTATTTAACTGGTGCAAATTTTGATAATTGTTTATGTGTGGATTGTGATTTTTCAGATGCGCGTTTGGTAAATGCTTCGTTGCAAGGAACGGATTTTCAGTGGTCCCGCTTGTGTGGCGCAGATATCTCCGGTGCGAATCTCTTTTTCGCCATGCTGGAGCACGCGGATTTGACAGGTATCATCCATGATGCCCAGACGAAGTTTTTTGATCTTTATTGTCCTGCGGAAGGAGCATTTATCGGCTACAAAAAGTGCTTTGATCACCGAATTGTCCAATTATTGATCCCAGCGAATGCTCGCAGGACTTCCGCAACAAACTCCTGCTGCCGTTGTGACAAGGCGAAGGTGCTGACGATCAAAGATATGTACACGAATGAAGCCTATGAAGAAGCGATTTCTTATGTTGATGGAGACTTTATTTATCGAGTCGGTAAATGGGTCGTTGCAGAAAATTTTAATCCAAACCGCTGGGCAGATTCTACTGGCGGTATTCATTTTTGGCTGACGCGAAAAGAAGCTGAAGGATACATGTAAGCCTTCGTCTGCCACTTCCAATTTTTAGCTAAAAAACATTTTTTTCTATTTATAAAAGAATATAGACAAGAAAATTCTTTTAAATGCTAATTTAAGGGATCATGGTCGACCACTGACGGTTGAAATAATACCGTTCACGATATCCCTCTTAACAATTAGTACTTTTCCTTTACAATTACACTCAAGGGGGATTGTACTAGTGCGAACATCAATTTATGTAGAAACAGACAAAAGTGTAGAAGTCTTGTCGGTGGAGGATCTGCTTTATATCGCTGTTGATACCACAAGGGATCATTTTTTATGCTTCACCACAAGAGATAAGAAGTATTACGGCCGCGGAACGCTCAATGATTTTGAAGGAAAAGAATGGCGCTGGTTCTTTCGTTGCCATCGCTCCGTCGTAGTGAATTTGCTTAATATCAAAGAAATTAACAAATATGACCGGTGTGTTTATTTTTCAAACGATGAAGGAAACAATACCTGTCCTTTTTCAAGAAGAAAATATTTGCCGCTGAGAGAATCTTTAAAGGAATATCTCCTGACTTGATCCATGATTTCCCTATGAATAAAAGAAAAATTCGGGAATTTATGTTGTAGCTGGGAGATAAATAGATTAAACTTTAAAAGCGTTCAATTTTAGATGTTGGAAGGAGGGAAATTTTTGACTCATAGCCTCACACTGTATTTGTTAAGAAAAATACAAGCGCAACGTTATATGTCCGAAATAGATTATGAAAATACGACTTATGCTCTAGAGATCCTACTTATCAATTTGTTTAAAAGTGTTCAAGTATACGCTGTCGCATTTGTTTTTGGTGTTTTATTTGAAACATTTCTCATGAATCTAGCATATGTTTTTCTAAGAATACCTGCTGGCGGCTGGCATGCAAAATCTTCCCGTAACTGCTCTATTTTCGGCTTGGTCGTTTTTGTCGGGATTCCCGTATTTTTAAAATACAGTCTGTTTACCTTTTCATTTAACTGGTTGCTTCTTCTGTCCTCCATCGTTCTGCTAATCGTTTTTCTCTACGCACCTTCAGATACAGAGAAAAACCCTCTTGTCAGCATGAGTGAACGAAAAAAGAAAAAAAGGAAGGCACTTTTCAGCGCCTTCTTGGTGGTTTGCCTCTCCCTATTTTTTGTGGCTGCTAAAACAAGTACATTGCTAATAACAGGTCTAGTCATTGAATCACTCTTGATTCACCCATTTTTTTATAAATTAACTAAAAGGAGTTATAAAAATTATGAAAACTATCAAACTGAACAATAAATCACACTTGGCTCTTCTCTCAGGAATTCTCGTTAAATTAACTGCTATCTCACTTTTTGCTGCTTGCCCATTCTGCTTTTATGAGCCAGAAAATCCAAAATTAAAAAAATTGAAATAAGATGCAAGAAATCCTGATTGGCTCCTTAACATTGTTTACTCAAACATTGTCTTTTTATTTTGTCTATTTGGCCATATCAAAAAGGAGCCCTTCTCTGCTCTCGTTATTTCTATTTTTCATGAGCATAGTACTTGGAAATATATTTTTAGGGTACTTTTTCTTCATACCAGGTACTCTTTGTTTATACTTGTATGGTTATTTTACCCAAAGAGATAAAAATAGAAATCTGCTCTACTTTTACAGTATTTACTCAATCTTCTCTACGTCATTAGTAGGATATATTTTCGTTAATATTTTTGATCGATTGAATTTGAGTCATTTATTGGCAGGTTTCGTAGTATTTTTATTTCAAATAATCGTCATTCCAGGACTGTCGTTTGTCTGCAATGTGGTCATGATTCGGCTCATGAGAAATAGCCTACTGTTTTTGGAAAACCAAATAGAATTATTAAATCAGAAATTTCTACTCCTCATTAACGTACTGCTTTCTGTTTGCTGTGCCATTCAATTTTTAAGTTATTGGATAGAAGTTCATTATTTTAATGGTGATAGCCCAATAAGAGAATACCTCATTTTCTTTTTTGCGCTCACCATTATTTTGCTTCTTAGGTATCTAAACGCAAAAACCAAAGAACTTGATAACCAACGTATCCAACAACTCAAGGACACGCAATTGGCTGACCTCAGCTCGTATGTTCATCAAATCGAGGCGATTTATGGCGAGCTGCGCAGCTTTCGACACGATTACCATAATATGCTGATCAGCTTGAGCGAGAGCATCAAGTCTCAAGATATTTCACTGATTGAGGATACCTATAATAAAATTCTGAATCACGAAGATCTTGTTATTGATAAAGAACACTATTCTTTGACCAGGTTAAATAACTTGAAGACATTACCTATAAAGGGTGTGATTTCAGCGCATGTCATTCAAGCGTGGCAGAAAAATATTCCTGTGCGCTTAGAGGTCGAGGATGTTATCGAAAATGAAAGTATTGATATTTTAGATTATGTACGGGTGGTATCTAACTTACTGGATAATGCTATTGAGGCTGCTGAAAAAGATGCGCATCCGTTTTTGAACATCGCTTTTTTTAAGAACGATTCTGAGGGGGAGATTCAATTGATCATAGAAAATTCCTGCTCGGAAAACTCCTTAAACATCGTAAAAATCTTTCAAAAAGGGTACTCAACAAAAGGAACGAACCGGGGATTGGGATTAGCCACGGTTCAAGCGATTTTACAAAACTATCAAAATCTTTCCCTGCAAACGGAATTTCAAGCAGGTGTATTTCGACAAACTTTTGTAATCAGAGAGGTGATTCAACTTTGAATATTTTTCTATTGGAAGACGACATTCTGCAACAGCAGCGTTTAGAATTAGTGATTCGTGAAATTCTTGCAAAAAATCATTGGATCGCTAAGTCTATTATCGCGACCTCTCGGCCAGATTTTTTGCTTGAGAAGGTACGAGAAACTGTTGATCAAAATATTTATTTTTTAGATATTGAATTACATGGTGAGAAAAGAAAAGGATTGGACGTCGCCAAAGAAATTCGAAAATACGATAAATATGGGATCATTATTTTCATTACGACCCACTCTGAATTTGCGCCGATCACCTATGCTTACAAGGTTTCCGCCTTTGATTTTATAGACAAAGACAGCTCGATCGATGACATTCAGGAACACATTTTTGAAGGTCTTTCCCATTTGCGATCAATGAACACGACTCAGCACGGCGAAGAATTATTTGTCTTTCGTAATCAAAATACCAGTTTTCAAGTTCCTTTTTCCGATATTCTTTATTTTGAAACGACGGAAATTTCTCATAAAGTCCGACTTATTTGCAAGTCTCGATTGGTCAATTTCTATGCGACCCTAGAAGAAATAAAGAAGCTGGATGATCGTTTTTATAAGGTCCATCGTGCATTTGTTGTCAATCTAAGCAACATCACGGAGATCAAACGAAACGAAGGCATTATTTATTTTGACAAAAATCATTTTTGCCCCATTTCTAGAAGAAAAATCAAAACCGTTCTTGAGAAAATGGATACCTCCCGTCTAGGATAATCCAAAAGGCAGTAAGACACTTCTTTGAAAGAGTGGTCTTACTGCCTTTCTTTGTATTCCTCTTATTACTCACGTAGTTGTCGATCAGCTACGTGTTTTTTTGTTTTGAAAAATATCCATGGTAAGTCCTCTGAGATCTGTTAATCGCAGCAGGTCTCGCAAAGATTCGTATTCATCATACAGTTTCTTTTTTTCCGCATTTAATTGATAGGTCGTTAGAATCCCTGATAAAAAAGGGGCATCAAACATTTTAGCAGCGACGGTCTGGTAACGCGCATCCGTTTGAGTAATGAAGCAATCCTCCTCCTTATAATAATTAATCAACAGAGGCGACGGCCCTTCTATATTGATTTTTCCTGAATAAGATGTCTGTTGGGACAACAGCCCGTTTTTCTCTAAAGAGTCTAATTGCTCCTCAATTATTTTCGCAGTTTTTTCAGCATTTCCGATCTTTACAAAAAGATCATAAACAGACGTGCCCTCGGCAGCCTCTACGTCTTTCATCGCATGGATTTTCTCCACAGGAATGGTCTCACAGGACTCTTCACTATTTTCCACTTTGTCATAGTAATACTCTCGATGTGTTCCCTGAAAAATGATCTTCTTTTGAAGCTGGATGTGCTCTCTACTGATCCCTGCCCCCAGCATGCGATCCAGTGCACTCTTTTCAAAATCTTCAGTCATTGTAAGCCCCTTTCAACCTTCTTCCTGGCATTCTTCTCTTTGATCCTTGACGAAAAAGACGATACCCTCACAACCGTTAGTCCTCTCGGGTGCATAGTTGGTGACTACTCTATTTAAAAAAAACTGATTATGCGCTATTAGAAGGAGTCAGCTATACGACTTTTTGTTTTTCCAATTCTAAATAGAAGAGAGTTTCCGTCATCTTCTTTGAATAGACTCTTCGTACTTTTCTAGGAACGAACTGATGAATGTCCTCTTCGCTGTACCCGATCTGCAATTTGGTTTCATTCATAATGATCGGGCGTTTTAACAAGCTCGGATTTTCTTCAATTACAGCAACCAATTCATTGAAGGATAACTCGTTAAAATCAAAAGAAAATTTTTGATAAACCTTCGAACGTGTCGCGATAATCTCATCTGTTCCGGTTTCCGTTAATGAAAGAATTTCTTTCAGCTCTCTTTTCGTAAGTGGTTCAGAAATGATATTTCTTTCCTCAAAATCCAATCCTTGTTTTTCTAACCATGCCTTCGCTTTTCTGCATGAATTGCAACTGGCTGACCCATATAATTTAATCATATTTAACTCACCTTTCTAAAAAAAAATCATTTTTTAAATACGCCTGTTATCTACACCTATTACGATACAGCACCGATTCGCCGTTGTTAACCTAATTCTAAAAAGCTCCCTTAAATCCGCTGCTTGTTTTAGACTAAAAATCGTCATTTTATAACTAATTTCGAACTAGATTAACGACCGTAAAACCCTTATATCAATAAATTTACTCCAATTTCAATAACAGAGGGAAATTATCAGCTGTGAAATGACTCAATTATTTCCACGCGAAGTAAAAATATGATTATTTGACAATAAGTATCATTTATCATTACAAAAACAGATGATATTATTGTTTGCATCCATCATAAAAACCGAATTATATCACTATTGGATGATTTATCCATTTGTCCATTAGTATGTTTCCAATTTTCAGATTATTACTATTCTGAGCCGGCTTATTGACTAAAGAACTCGATCATTCGCCACTTCTAGCGGCCAGTATCAAACCAAAACCCAGACGGTGAACCTGAGTAGTTGCATCATTGGCGTGTGGGTATCATAAGAAGTCTTTGATTTATTTCGGTAACCTGATAAAATATTCTTTGTGTAGGAATCTATTGGAACAGGAGGAAGCACTCAATGGATGAAAAAGAATTAAACATAACCGTTACCCATAAGTATTTCGAATTGAGCAGCTTATTCATGCAATTTTTCCGTGAAAATTCTCGCGGCCCCTTCAAATTTGAAAATCGCAATCGTGGTCAGGGGCAAATACTGAGCATCGTCCGGGAACACGGAAGTATCTCTCAAAAAGAGCTGGTACAGCGGCTGGATATGCGCCCGCAATCAGCCTCCGAGATGATCCGCAAGCTTGAAAAGAAAGAATACATTACGCGCGAGAGATCGCAAGAAGATAAACGGGTGATGACTATTCATTTGACTGCACGCGGAAAAATTGCCGCGCAGCAGAGCGACGATTTTCAACCGGTAGTACTTGACGTTCTAACCCCTGAAGAAAAGGAGCAATTTGATCATATCTTGACTAAGCTGATCCACGAATTGGAACCGCAGGTCAAGCACAAACCCCGGAATCGTTTCGGGCGTCCGTGACGTGTTTCTTCTATACTATAGAATTATTTTTAAGCAGAAAAAAGACGTATTTCGTGATTGAAATACGTCCGTCTGCTTATTTTTTTCGGTTTCTTATTTTCTTTGTTAAAAAACCAATAACAAAGACAGATAAAATTTTGACCATCAATGATTTTACCGCGCTGTCCTGTTGCTTGCTTTGATTTTTTCCTGATTGTTTGTGATGTAAATGATTTTTTTGTTGGCCGCCGTGTCTTAATAGATTTTTCATATTCTAAATTCCTCCTATTTTATCCTAATTTTCTTGTCGGTGGTCGTTTCGTTGGCGTCGTTTCTGTCTCAATTGCGTCTTCAAAAGCGGTCAAATCTTCGTACTCTTCATAATATTTTTTCAACGAAGAGGTGAACTCTGGGTCCCACGGTTTTACATGGCCCGAGTAATGGATAATTTTTGGGTCTCGCCGTGCTTGAAAATATTCTTTTTCGCCTTCTGGGTATGGATGCTCCACTTCACGTTTCATAATATAGCTTTGGGCATTCCATTTAGGATGCAGTTGCAGCCATTGGTCATGTAAAATGGCATTCAACGCGTCTTGATCATGAAATTTAAGCTTTTCAGGATTGTCATGGATAAAGCGCAACACACGCTTCGTTACATTCTGGCTCAGCCATTTTTCCACGTTGATCAGCATAAAGCCTGAATTGAAGTACGTTGTCGATCCACAAGCGATGTCCATTTTTTCGAGACGATTATGGAAGCCTGCGTCCTCAACAGCAGCTAGCGTGTATGCGCCAAGATCAATCTCCCAAAGCTCTGAAATATCCGCCAACGCAATCATGTCACAATCCAAATAAAGAATTTTCTCTACATTTTTATCTTTAAAAAGTTCAGGGATCGCGATTCGATAATACGCCGTTTCAGGGATTCGATCACTTTCTACAGCATCCGAAAAATAATTCTTATCGATCGTTAGGAAATGCAATTTTTCGCCGTACTCCTTAAGCGTTTCTCGCATCAATCGTTTATTTCCGATACTGATCTTATCATCGATCACATAAAAATCGATCATTGATATCGGTTGTTCCGTGTTCTCTAAAATGGAAACAAATAGTGCCGAAACGTGCTCCGCAAAACCGTCATTACTGCTTGAAACCACTGTCATTTTTTCATTTTTCATTTTACATTCACCGTCTTCATAAAGATACTTTCGTTTAGCAGTTCCATATATTTCTCTTGGAAAGGATGGTCTTCTAACGTATTCCAAGGCTTGTCGTGTCCTGTAAAATGGATAATCGCCGGATTCTTCCGTCCTTCCTTGTATGCTTTTTTATAGGCTTCAGTCGGTGCTGGATGTTTGTCCGAAACCAATGACGCCTGCATATTCCAACGAGGATGGAACGGATGCCACTGCTCATACAACACCGCATTCAAGGCATCTTGATCATGATAAATGATTTTATCCCCGTGCTTTTTCAAGTAACTGATCGTTTTCTCTGTAATTTCTTGCTGGTTCCATCGATCAATATCGATCACCATCACGCCGGAGTTAAAATAGTAGTCTTCTGAATCTACGCCGAGTCGCTCTAGTGCCTTCGTTTGGCCTGGATCAATGATCGCTCCGATCGTTTTTCCTTCTAGATCCTGTTGATAAAGTTTTTGGATATCATCCAAAATAAGCGTATCTGCATCGATATACAAAATTTTCTCATATTGTTTTTTTGCCAAAATCTTTGGCATCGAGATTCTAAAATAAGCGGTCGTCGTAATATGATCACTCACTAAAAAGTCTTCATACACACTTTCATCAACCTTCACAAATTGAATAACAGCGGCATTTGAATGATTACGCGTCGTCTGGATCAATTTTTCTTTACTTGCGACTGAAAGATCGTCGTCGATAATAACGAAGCGAATGGGTGTATTCCTCGACGTTTGTTTCAGTAAAGTTGAGATCATTACACTAAGATAAGGAGCATAATTTTCATCAGCTGCTGTGACTACAGGGATTTCCTCAATTTTTGAGAACATAGAACCTTCACTCCTATCTGAATTTTTCGTAGCTATTAATAACATTCCTCTACAAAATCCAGAGTAGCCCCCTCCGAACAATTAAGCAAAATTACTGCCTTGACACCTCTTCCATTTACTCAAAAAACAGACTAAAAGTGCCCGTATTTGGCTGTTTTGTATTAATTATTAATTTTTCCTAAAGTTTTTATTTATTTCATTGTAATTTAATTGAATATTATTCACATGAGCGTTTAATTGTTCATTTTCTCTTTATTAGACTACCCTTAAGATAGATAAAGCACAAAAAAGGACGGATATAGATGAAATTAGTTGCAGTAGATCTTGACGGCACCTTGCTAAATAGAGACGGTCTTGTCACTGAAGCGAACGCCTCCGCACTAAAGAAATTTGACGAACAAGGCGGAGTCATCGCGTTAGCTACGGGACGCTCGATACACTCCGCAAAAGAAGTGTTCGCCCACTTGGGGATACAAGGATATACTTTGGCTTCGAATGGTGCCTATGTGGCACGCTTTGAAGATGGCGAAATCGCCGATGTTCTGAAAAACTATACCATTGATTCTGATACAGTGAAAACTGTCCTCACACTTGCGATGAAAGCGGAAGTGACGGTCGTAGCCAGCAGAGCGACCCAAGACGACCGCATGTCCTTTGCACAGGATAAAAATGAAAAGAACAGCCCCTACTATGCACAATTCAATTTGAAAGAATCAAAAGTTGAGGATTTATGGAAGGAAATCGAGGAAAATGAGATCCGTTATTTCAAATTGGCTTTTACAGATAAAGACACACGTAAGCTGGTCAAACTCCGTGCGCAATTAGAAAAGCACGAGATCAATAGTTCTTATTCTGATACCTACTGGCTCGAAGTGATGGCAGATGGTGTCAATAAGGGTGCCGCACTGAACTTTTTAGCTGCGCACCTAGACATTGAAGCAAAGGATATTCTGGCGATCGGTGATCAAGAGAATGATCTGGAGATGTTGAAAATGAGCGGAACCAGCGTGGCGATGGCTAACGCAGCCCCTGCTGTAAAAAAAATAGTCCACAAGATGACTCGCTCTAACGATCAGTCCGGTGTCGCGTTTGCATTAAAGGATTACCTTGACTAACCCTCCCACTACACAAATAAAGAGGCTGCCGAAATCGGCAGCCTCTTTATTCATTGTAGCTCAACACTTTACGACCATTTAATGATTGACACGTGCGGTTGTTTCTTCCGTGGATCGTCATGAAGCGCAGGATCTGTTCTGCGGAGACTTCCATAGTGGTCTGCATCACATACCACTCGATGCCTTCAGTCAATGGCGGTGTGGTTAATGAGCCGATATAGTGATAATAGCTTTTATTTTCAGGAATCAATCCGTCTGCAGAAAATTCGCCGAAGCATTGCTGCTTGTCGTATTGATCCAATACATGTTCAAAATCTGGGTTGTGCTCTCCAACTTGGTAAAAAACACCCAAAACTGCTGTTTGACCGTTAGGCGATTGGAAGAGAAAATGACCTTCCAATGGAAAAATCTCGCCATTTAAGCGATGTTCTGAATCCGCGTGAAAATGCACTTGGACAAAATCAAACCTGCGATGGTTGATGAGCGCCTGCCCCGCACCTAAAAGCTGCAGGTTTTGTCCATTATTAAAAAAAGTGGCGGTCGTATCAGAAAAGTTCACTTGCACTGGGGCAAGCGCCTCGTAGGTTTCAGTCATGCTCGTTTGGATGTCGATCGGTGATTGGGTCTGACCGCCTTGCGGATGCCAATCTCCCTGGTGGCAATAATCAATTAAAAATTCTGCTTTCATAGGATACCTCAATTACCTTAAAATTTTTACAATAATATCATTTTCCAGAATTTTTTTCCATCCATATGCAAATATCATTGAAAACTGAAAGTTTTTGGGTTTCATTTAGCAGTTCATGGCGTGCTTTTTCGTAGAGATGGACGGTCACTTGTTGTACGCCAGCAGCTCGATACGCGCGGGCCGCTTTCATTACACCTTTTCCATACTCTCCGACAGGGTCCTCTTTTCCAGACAATAAAAGGATCGGTAAATTTTTGGGTACCTTGTGGACTAACTCCGCGTTTTGCGCGCGAATAATCAATGTAAACAATTCGTGGTACCCGCTTAATGTGAATAAAAACCCGCAGTTAGGATCTGCAAGGTACGCGTCGACTTCCTCCGGCAGACTGACCAGCCAGTCTTTGTCCGTTCTTGGAGCTTCTATTTTGCGATTCATCGTACCAAATGCCAAGCGATCGATCAGCTTGCTAGGATGCTTTTCCCCTTGAATTTTACTCAACAGCTTCGCCGATTTCTGACCCATTCGCGTCAGCCAAACAGGCTGCTGCCCCGTTCCGACTAAGATCGCGCCTTGGATCTCTTCTCCATAGTCGTAAATATAATTGCGCAAAACAAAGGAACCCATGCTGTGTCCTAAAATAAAAAAGGGCAGCTTCGGATACTGTTTCTTTCCCCACTGGGTCACTTGATACACATCTTGGACCAACCCATGCTTGATCGTTTCATCATGAAAATAGCCTTTCGGGGCTTCCTGGATGGATGATCCGTGGCCTAAATGATCATGACCGATCACGACGATTCCCTGTTCATTCAAGTATTCGGCCAAAGCTTCATAGCGCAATAAATGCTCGGCCATGCCGTGTGTGACCTGTAAGACCGCCCACGGCTCATCACAGGACCAATGATAGCCTTGCAGCCGGGTGGTTTCATCAACAGAAAGCAATTCAACGGTTTCTAACATAAGAGACTCCCTTCTTCTATACATCGTTTTAATTTATTCGCAAATTTTCACGTCATAAATCCATCTCAAGTTGGAGGGACTTTTCTAAATAAATGATACACTATTACTAAAATGGAGGGATAGAATATGTCTTGCTTAGGTAATATCATCTGGTTTATTTTTGGCGGCTTGGTTGGCGGGCTGCTTTGGTGTTTCGCGGGTGTTTTATGGTGCCTCACGATTATCGGTATTCCGATCGGACTGCAATGTTTCAAATTTGCGTCTTTGAGTTTTGCGCCCTTTGGCAAAGACATTGTGTACCATACGACAGGGTTAAATTTGTTCGTCAATATTATTTGGCTGATTGTTTCCGGAGTTCCTTTGGCATTAGGCCATCTGGCCAGCGCTCTTTTTCTATGCCTCACGATCGTCGGCATCCCGTTTGCTATGCAATCTGTGAAGCTCGCACGGTTGGCACTGCTGCCATTCGGTGCCGAGATTGTTCCAGCTCGCTGACCGAACGTTGCTAAAATCGAATAATATAAAAAGAGGAGACCGCAGTCTTCCTCTTTTTCTTATCCGAAAATCAAGTAGAGCAATCCTGCAACTACTAATACGATATTCAGCGTTACTTGAATGTTTACCATCAATGAAGAGATGTTCTTCTTCTTGCGCTTTGCGAGGCTAAGAAAAATATTATACGCACCTACTAAAATGATGAAGATTACTAATGCTGTTAGATACAAAAAGCCACTTCCCTTTTTAATTGTAGTGTACCGTGAAACAATTACACCAGCAAGCGAAGTCAAAGAAATCTAATTTAATTGTTTGAAGAAATCTCGTAATTCCGCTTTTCGTCGTTCACTCAGCTCACGTTTGGGAATATCCTGAATGGCACCCTCTAATCCATACAACAGATGTAAACACGCACCGTCATCTACCAAATGACGGATCTTCAGAAACGCACCCTCTGTTCCCAAATCCCGTAACTGCTCGGGTTCAACGATCCCTACTTGTGCTAATTTTTCTTCATTTACCACACCAATATTTTTCATTTCTGAGATTCTCATTGCTTACTCCTTTTAGATACATTATACCTTAGAATGTAAGCGGAAACGACCGCTTTCATAAAAAAGTGCTGCGAAGATTTTTATTTGCGGTATCATTGGAATAATAATTTATAAAATCCTCGTTTTTTTTTGCTCGCTGCACTTCTCTTTAAACAGGTTTTTATTTTTTTTCAAACTTTTTTATCCGCTCATTTTTAATACTTCTTCTCTTTCAAATAAGAAGAAAATATAACTGGTGTTCTTTTTTGCAAAGTATTTTTAAAGATTTTTTTAGGTTAAAACTTTATTTTTTGTCTTTTATTAGGTTATTATTTGTACTATATGATATTTTAATTTATCATATAAAGAAGTGAGCTTAATTTTTAACAAATGGAAATGGAGGCGTTTTTTCATGCTGGGGATGGATAGAAATACTTTATTAAAGATTCAGATCATTGAGATATTAGACGGTCTCCAAGCGCCGATTTCTCTAAAAGAACTACAGGAGAAGATCGGATACGCAAGTCTTGGTACGATTCGTATGAACTGCAAAGAGCTGCAGATGATCATTGATCAGCTTTATACGGAGGAAGACTATTCGTTAAAACTTCGCATGAACAATGGGCGCGGTATCCAACTGGATCGCTCATCGACGAATCTCCAAACATTGACGAGTTATCTTTACCAGCATGATCTTGCATGTGAGATCATTCGTACGATACTGGTTAAACGAAAAATCTCAGCTATTCAATTTTGTATGGACAAAAATATCAGTGAATCCAAGCTGAGACGAAAAATAAAAGAAATCAATCAAGAATTGAAGGACTCGGACCTTTATATCTCTTGTTCTGCGAAAATCAGTCTCAAGGGACGTGAAGTCGATATTCGTCGTTTTTATTATGTTTTCGTTCGAGGACTTTATCATCAATTTACGCAAGTTGCAGGGATCAATACGGACAGCTATTTACAATTGGCCGATCAAATCGAAGACTACCTAAAGATCAAAAACAATCCGACGAACCTGGAAATGATCAGTTTCTGGTTATTGATCACGAATCAATCCCTCATTAAAAAAAGCCCGCTTGTCTTCAATGCTACTGAAGTAGAGCAATTGAATCGCTTCAAATACCCGAAGAAACCTGATTTTTTAAAGATGTGGGACAATGACGAGTGGCGCTTCTTTTTATATGCGATTTATAGTTCTCTGTTGAATGATTTCGAGTTGCAGCCGAAGAACGCTTCCAAAGAACGATTTTTCACTGAGGCGACGGCCTGCTGGATCGATGCCTTCTCTACGCATTTCCGTTCGTTGAACTTGAAGGAACAAAAAAGTGTCGGACGAAAGCTGAGACAGCATTATTCAGCCTTCTCTTTTTTCAGGCTGAACCTTCCTCTCGTTACACAGCTTAGTATCAATGTGGGACTGACCCGTGTGGAAACACAATTTCCTTATTATTACCGTCGCTTCCAAGCGTTTTGGCAAGACTTCACTCGAAAAATGCCAGAATACGACCGCCCACAGTTGCAAATGTACACGATCCTTACTTGTATGACCCTGTATCCGCTAGAAAATTGTCTGCCGAAAATATCGGTCTATGTCTTTTCAGAGCTGAGTGAACTTTTTGCCAGCTTTATCCAGCAAAAGATCGACCTGCATTTTAAAAATCAATACCATTTAGATTTTGTTGAAGCGCCTCAAGAGGCCCAGTTAATCATCGGGACTTCTCCTACCTGCAACAATTTCTTGTTGGAAAATCAAAAATCTGTCGTGATCCGATCAAACGTTTCACCAGCAGATTACCATGATATTGAGCAGATTTTTGATTCTCTCGTTAAAAAGGATCTGGAAAACAATCAAATCGAATTAAATTAACTTGTGAAACTGACCAAAAACAGGTATTGTAGTATTTATCACAAAGAAAGAGGAGGCCGCTATGGTTTACGTTAGTGAGATGCATACTACCCCGCCGACAGAATTTGGTTCGGAATTAGAAGAAAAAACCTATGACACATTAGCAAAGTTGGAGATTCCTTTTTACCAAGTCGCTACTGGAGAAGCCTTGACGATGGAGGACTGCATTGACATCGATGATCGCTTAGGTGTTGAAGTGGTAAAGACGATTTTTTTATGCAATCAAAAGAAAACGAAATTTTACCTATACATCACGCCGGCTGATTTCAAATTTGTCACCAAGGACTTTGGCAAAAAAATGGAGATTCCTCGCGTTTCCTTTGCCTCTGCTGATTTGTTGAAGGAACGCTTAGGTGTGATTCCTGGTGCGGCGACGATCTTTGGACTTCTTAAAGATCCCGATCATGAGATTCAATTAGTGTTCGATCAATCGGTCTCTGAACGGGAATGGTACGCCTGCAGTTCTGGCTCTGTTACAAATTATATGAAACTTCGAATGACCGATGTGTTTGATAAATTCTTGCCTTACACAGGGCACGAAGCTATTTTTATCAATTAAAAAAGTGTTAGGAGACCCCTCTCCTAACACTTTTTTTGGACGATTTTTTGAGAAAGCCACTCAAAAAACGGTTTCTTTCCTTTTTTTAAAACACTTTTTCCCCCGACCCTAATGGATCACACGTGCGAGTTGCTTAACATCTTACAGTCACACAGCCGATTTCTTTCATTGGACCAGTGATCTCTTTTCCGCAATCTGTGCCGACAGCTTGAATTGCGAAGTAGTAAGTCCCTCTAGATAAGCAGACCTTGCTCAATGTGTAATCCAAGTAATAACCTTTTCCAAAAGCGCCATTCATATATTTGGCATAGCGAACATCGATGGTCGTGTAAGCAGAGCCATATCCTCCGCTAGCGGTTCTTCGATAAACGCGAACTTTCGAATAATCTAACGTACTAGGATTTTGCGTACCTAAGAAAATCTGTGCGCCATAATAGCGTGTTGGAATACAGCCGCACACTAAATAATTTTTGATGCAGCCTTTTAATCCAGTACCGATTTCCTTTTTCTTCAATGTGGTTGCACAGCTTGGGCCCCATTGAGGACTTACCCAGCTGCTCCATTGACCGTAGTTTGCTTTCACCCAGTAGTAATAGGTCGTGCATTGGTTCAAGCAATCGTCTAGGTAAGACATTTCTGAACCGTCTTGCTTGCCATTCACTGTGATCGCTGTTGCATTGTTGATATTGTTCGTTGTACTGCGATACAGTGTATAGCTTGTTGCATAGCGAGTAGACCCATTGTCACTCTTCGTATTTGTCCAAGTTACTTTGATCGCTCTCTCAGAGACAGCAGAAGCTTTAATACTTGGATTCAGTGTCTTTCCGCAAACGGTGAATTTACCGATGTTTGAGCTAGACACTGTTTCGATCGTATACGGACATGTCTTCGGACGTCTTACCATGACTTTGTAGCAATAAGTTGTGTTGTGGTCTAATTTGATGTCATTATAGGTCGTTTGCCCTTTTACTGTAGCGATCTCCTTGAAGTTTCCAGAGTTGTAATCGTTACACTTGTTGACTGCCCGATAGATCTTGTATTCCGCATCGCTGCCTTTTGATTCCCAGCTAAGCTTCAGCCAATGATGCTGTGTTTCAGTCACACAAACATTTTTAACTGCATCCCATTTTTCTTTGTAGTTGTTTTCATTACAGTGTTTCCCGCTGTGTTTCTTGTCACAGTGCTCGCCATGCTTCCAATTATGGTTGCAGTCTTTGCCGCTATGCTTTTCGTCACAATCAGGTTTGTGTTTCCAGTTGTCCGTGTTGCAGTCTTTCCCACTGTGATTTTTGTCGCAGTCAGGTTTATGTTTCCATTTATTTTCGTTACAGTGTTTGCCGCTATGATTTTTATCACAGTGCTCGCCATGCTTCCAATTGTGATTACAGTTGTGGCCGCTATGTTTTTCATCACAGTCATTTTTATGCTGCCATTTGTTTTCGTTACAGTTTTTTCCGCTATGATTTTTGTCGCAGTGATCGTCATGTTTCCAGTTGTTTGAATTGCATTTGCGGTATTTACTATGTTTTTTATCACAATGTGAATCATGCTTGTCATTGCTGTTACAGCCACTTCCACTATGCTTTGTATCGCATCCTGTTTTATGCTTGAACGATCCAAAGATACGGCTAGTTGCATCCTCTTCTGCTTCTTCTGCTTCTTCTGCTTCTTCTGCTTCTTCAGATTCAGCGATTTCAACTTGCGGTGCTTCCGCAGCAGCATCGATTCCCTCTTCATTTGCTTTTTTAGCAACGTCTTGGTTGGCGATTGGTCCAACAGCATCTGCTTCTTTCCCATCAACGACCGCTGCTACTTTATAGTAGTAAAGATAATCCGATTTGATCGTGCCTGCTACCTTCAACGCCATATAATCGTCTACGGTAAAGGTCTTATCACTTTTCAATGAAGCAATTTTTTCAAATTCACCCTCTTGTTCTTCCCCACGATAGACGTTGTAGCTTTCTGCATCCGCGACCTTATCAAACTCAATGGTAGTCCAATTTTGTTCATTGTTGTATTTGACCGTCAGATTTTCCGGCTTGTCGCTATCTGCCGCAAAAACTTCCGCTGGTATCCCCAATGAAGATACCATCATGATCAGTAACGTTACCAACGACATGATCCCTTTAAACTTTTTCATTAGTCTCTTCTTTTTCATTTCGCTCTCCTTTTCTGCTCTTACCCAAGTGCAAAAAGTGCACAACAAATAACCCTACCCTAACTATAGTGACTACTACCTTAGAAAAGCAGCAGTCTATTTTTTAAGAGATTGTTTTTGGCCAAAAACAGAAGTAGAATCCCATGTACCACCCCCCATCAAGTAAACATACCACCACGTATGTTTAGGTTAGAGGATTCCTCTCTCAACTTTCCCCGCCTCTAAGAATGTGATTCTTCGGGGTATTTTCCTCTTGGCATAAATATAACAATTATTGTAATATATTTCTATAATCCCTCAAAAATCAAAAATATTCTTTGAATTATGATGAAAAGTTTTTCCTACATCCCATATATTTAATAATATATTTAATTAATTGGTTGGCTGAGGGCATTCAATTACTGGGAGTAACTCGCTTTTTTGAGAAAGTTGTCTTTTAAGAACAATCGATCGCTAAAAAAAAAGACCATCAAAAAATTGATGGTCTTTATCATATAATTATTATTTTTAATTAAGTATATCTTGTAAAACTAAAAGAATTCTTCCTATTCTTTTCGATTGATCGAAACGATCTTTTGCTGCAAGCGATCGTAGACAACAACGAATTCTGAAACTTTTTTCTCGGACGTCGGTACTCGGAAGTAGTAATCCGACTGGCCGTCTGTTGGCGTGTTTGTATGGTAAAAACCGGAAAGGTAGGCGTGTGTAAGGTCCCCACGGGTATCCTTGAATAGTTCAAAGAAGCCGCTTGGATCATTCACAGAGATACTTTTCTCTAATGCCTTAAATTCTATTTGGTCCTTGTTCATTCCTGCTTTTTGCATTTGTCGATACAACTGCGTATCTGTTCCCTTACGGACTATTTCCGTCCATGCTGTCTCAAAGTCTGCGGATTTATCAAGGTACGTGTCATCCTTTGTGATGACAGACTTCATATCACTGCCGTCTTCTGCGGTCAACTCCGACAGTTCTTTATCATTGAAACGCAGTCTCACCGTATAATCATGGCGCGTCCCGTTTGTATCGGTAAAGCTCCAAACCTGCCGCTGGGTCATCATGGGCTGGTCATCGATCAGTCGTTGACCAAAGCCAATCAAACTGACACTCACAAAGCCGCTCTCTTCAGAGCTTACCATCGGATAAATCTTGCGGTAAAGATCAAAGATGTTTTTGCCATCCTTCGCCGACCCGTAAATTTTTTCGATCGTGCTCGCCATTGCCTGTGAACTAGAGAAGCTGCTTGCATCCTCAAAGGCTGTATTCAGTGCATCCACTTTTTTTGTTTGTTCTTCTACTAACGTTTGATCATTGATATCTTTTAATGCCAGAGTTTTAAGTTTTGGCAATTCTTCTTTTTTCTGTGCTTTGTCGTCGCTTGCGAACACGCTGAAGGGAATCGTGAATTGTGGGAAATTTCCGCTTAATACGATACCAAAAATGCCGACAAACAACGCTGCTAGGACACCCCAAAAGATCAACCATTTTTTTGCTGTGTTCATAGGTCACCTCGTCTCCTCCTTATTGTGGCGACTAATCGCAAAAGCGTCAAGTATTTCTAGTGAATAACTGCCTATTTTTATGAAATTATCTAAAATTTTCCTTGCAAAAATAGGATTATGATAGTTATTCTCGTCAATTTCTATTACACTAGAAGAAATGATTTATAAGGATAGGCGGATATGGCAAACAGACAAGAACGGCATCAAAAAAAACAAGAGCTCAAAAAGAAACCCACACGAAACAAGCCTTCACGGATCAAGCTGGCGAAATCTACTAAGATTTCATTAGGCATACTTATCGTGATACTTTTAATGCTCCTCGCAGGTACGGTTTTCTTTTTCCAAAAGTATGGCAAGGAAGTGACCGCAGCGATCGACGCTGGTGAAGAGCACGCGGCGAAAATTCAAGAAAGCGACTTTAAGCAATACCACCCCACCACGATTCTCGATAAAAACGGGCAAGTCATCAAAGAGTTAAAAACGCAGGAGCGGGACTATTTAACGTATAAAAAAATGGACCCCCTTGTTTCCCAGGCGTTGATGTCGATTGAAGACAAGCGCTTCTACGAACACCATGGTGTCGATACGCAAGGGCTTTTGACGATTGCATTGAATGCTGCTACAGGTCGCGGCGTCCGTGGGGCTTCTACGATTACCCAGCAATTAGTCAAAAATATTTATTTGACTCCTGAAGTGTCTATTTCTCGAAAAATCGAAGAAATGGTCATGGCTCAAGCCCTGGAAAAAAGATTTACAAAACACCAAATTTTAGAATATTACTTAAACAACGTGTACTTTGGTCACGGTGCCTACGGGATCAACGCGGCGGCGAAGGTCTATTTTGGAAAATCCATCAATGACACCAGTCTTTTAGAAAAAGCAACACTGGTAGGGATTACGAACAATCCGGGGATTTTTGACCCTACGACCAATAAGGAAAATGCCTTAAAGCGTGCCAAGCTGATTTTAAAACAGATGAACGCGCAGGGTTATATCACGAAAGAACAATATGAAAAAGCGAAATCAGACGATATCTCCGCGAAGATTCATAGTAACGCCCTGAACAATCAGCTAGACAATAATGAAGTGGCTTTGGCCGTCGATTCCGCGACGAAGATTCTAATGGGGCAACAGGACTTCCGCTTCCAGTATCAATTTGACTCGAAGGAAGAAGAAGATCGCTACAACGAAGAATACAAGACAGCGTATAACAAAGTGTATCAGCGAATCCTTTCCGGAGGCTATCAAATCAGCACGAACATTGATACGGGGCTTCATGATCAACTGCAAGGAATCGTCAGCAACGTCATGAACGCTTGGCAAGACCGTGGAGAAAATGATTTCTTTACGAAGCAGGCGGCGATGACAGTCATTGACAATCAGACAGGCGATGTCGTCGCAAGTATCGGCGGGCGCGGCGAAGAGGGCAACCACTACAATCGGGCCTTTCTCTCCTTCCGACAACCTGGATCAGCGATCAAGCCACTAGTCTCTTATGCGCCTGCGTATGAGCGCGGTTTGCTTGAGACAAATGCCGTTTCAGATGATCGACCAAACGACACGTATCCAAACAATATTTACAATGGCTCTAAGGGAAACTTGACCTTAAGAAATGCCTTAGCGATATCTTCAAACGTCGTTGCGTACAAATTAGCGGAAGAAAATCGGGCAGAATTAAAAGAGCCTGTCTATCAGCCATTAGCGCAAATGCAATTTACCGGACTTGATGTCCAAGACGATAATCCGATCATCGCTGTCGGCGGGATGACCTATGGTGCCACCACACAGGAAATGGCGAGTGGAATCGCTACTTTAGTTAATCAAGGGAATTACCGCGCACCATTAAACATCCAAACGATCAAGCGAAAAGACAATGGACAAGAGATCTTCGCGCAAAACGATCTTGCGCAACAAAAAGTGTACAGCGACGATGCTGCCTATTTGACCATCGATACGATGAAAGCTGTCCATCAAGACCCTGATGGTACGGCAAACGGGCTGGCCTTGGCCCACAATCAAAATTGGGCGGTCAAGACCGGGACGACAGATGAAGCAAAGGATTTATGGACGGTCGGCGCCACCCCGTATTACACCGTAGCTGTTTGGGCCGGCGATGACACGCCGCAACCACAGGACAACAGCAGCGTGGGACAGGCAACGAAGGAAATTTTCAAACAAACGATGGATCTTTTAAATAATGGCAAAGAAGACGTTGATTTCCAAATGCCTTCTTCCGTGCAAAAAGTCGGCAACCAATTGGTGACTCGTTCCAGTCAAACAAAGCAAGTCTTAGCAACACGTAAGAATGCGTTGCAGACTTCGACAGCGAACATCGATACCTTGGCGAAACAAAAAGCCAACGAATTAACGGCGGCGAAGTTGAATACGCCAATGGTTGAAGAAGCTTCAACCTTCAGCAATCAATTGATTTCTGAACGAATCGATACGTTGAGTCAATTCGAGATCATCGTCACAGACAGTCAGGACAATTGGCAGACCTTCGATCAGTATGCACAACAAGTCTTTGCTCTGGTCCAACAGGTTGAGCCTTCGGGCGGTTCCCTTTCGGACCAATACACCAATGTCTACCGCAACAAAGAAGCAGAGTACGCCCATGAAAAAGCCGCGCGAGACTCTGAACTGAATACGGTCAAAGACCAAATTCAAGACACAAAGAACCAAAGCAAAGACTTAGACAAACGGATCAATGATTTGAAAAAACAAGTCGAACAAGCAGAAAAAGACTAAAAAAACAGTCGCCGATTCGGCGGCTGTTTTTCTAGTTTAGTGACATGAGATAGACAAGTTGCGGATATTCACTCCTTTAAAGCAGCCGCCATCCCATTCACTATATGAGAAAAAATACTATCAGACATGCACTTATTTTGATAAGCAGCGGAACAATCAGCCTTCCTGTCTTCACGTAAGCGAGACCTAGAATACCATTCACTAGTAAATATAAGAGTCCGCAGATAAAGGTTTCCGGCTGCAATAAAATGCTGTACAAGATACTCGATACCCATACACCTAAAAAAGCGTGATCCTTGAAAGCCAACCCAATAATTCCTCCTCGGAAAACAACTTCTTCCATAATTGGGCTAAGAACGAACGTAAAAAGTACAATGATCACTAGCGGAACTGTAGATAGAACCTGCGTGTCTAATGGATTTAACGCTTTTTCAATAATGACTTTGTGATCGATAAGGACGGATTCCAACACGGAGAGAATAAGTAGAGAAATCGTGGCTGTTAAAATGATTTGAATATTTCTCTTGGTCAAAAATTTCAAATCAAAAAAGAACAAATCTAAACTTTGAGAAAGCCGTAGGAGTATAAATGAGGCAAATAAGCAAAACAGACAGAGTGCAAAACTATCAATTGTCGTAAAACTATGATCGTTGTTTCTTTGGGCGATCACTAAAAACATGGAGAACATCACCGAAAAAAATACGACCAAACCGCCTAATCCTATACAAATCATCACATTCCATAGTTTATCGACTGTTTGATTTTTCATGGCTCCTCTCACTCCCTTTTCTTTTATTGTACCGTGCAAACACACGCAAAAAATCCCGATTCCTTGGAAAATATACCAAGAAATCGGGATTTTGAGTTTACATCTGTACTTTCGTTCCGCTGTTGCCTTTCACGGCTTCTGACGCTTGTTCTAAAGAAGCGATGATGGCTTGACGGCCTGCCTTTGATTCAGCGAAGTCGATTGCCGCTTCGACTTTTGGCAGCATACTGCCAGGAGCGAATTGGTCTTCGCTAATGTATTGCTGCATGTCAGCGACAGTCGTTGTTTCCAACGCCTTTTGATCAGGTTTGCCGAAGTTGACGAAGACATGGTCAACAGCTGTTAATATAATGAAGACATCTGCGTCGATCAGCGCAGCCATTTTAGCTGCGGCAAAATCTTTATCGATGACGGCATCGACGCCTTTGTAGCGTGAGCCTTCATAGATTACCGGAATACCTCCTCCACCACAGGCGATGACGACTTGCCCCGCATCGACTAAGGTTTTTAAACTGATTTTTTCGTAAATATCTACTGGTTTTGGTGATGGAACGACCCGCCGCCAGCCGCGACCTGCGTCTTCAACATACACATCGTCTGTTTCATCCATCAGTTTTTTGGCTTCTTCTTCCGTGTAATACCCGCCGATCGGCTTCGTCGGATTTGAGAAGGCTGGATCTTTCGGATCAACAACGACTTGTGTCAGCATCGAAACGACTGGAATGTCTTCCATTCCGCGGGAAACCAATTCTTCATCAATGGCTTGCTGCAAATGATAGCCAATGTAGCCTTGGCTCATCGCTGTACATTCTGGGAACGGCATCGTATCTTCCGCCGTCTTGCTGGTTTCTTCGAAGGCCAAACGGATTTTTCCGACTTGCGGACCATTGCCGTGAGCGATCACGACATGGTGTCCGGCTGTAATGAGATCCGCGATGGATTTCGCTGCTAATTCTGCTTTGGTTAATTGTTCATTGGCAGAATTTCCTAACGCATTTCCGCCTAAAGCGATCACGATTTTTGACATGAGGGTCTCCTATCTTTGTGGTTGTTGTTGCGTGATGCAGTGGATGTTTCCGCCGCCGTACACGATTTCTACTGTATTAACGCCCACAATTTCTTTATCTGGGAAAATCATTTCTAATTGTTCTAAAGCTAACGCATCGTTCTTGTCACCGTATTGAGGCACGATCACGCCGTTATTGGTAATCAAGAAGTTCATGTATGACGCGATACAGATATCGCCGTCTTCACGCGGCATCGTTCCTTCCACGTAATCGATCTTGAAATTGCCGTCGATCGTCACATTTTCGATTGGGCAGCAGATCTTATGCACTTTTAGCTTGCGGCCTTTTGCGTCTGTCATTTCATTCAGACGTTTGTATGCATCTTGTGCTGCTTCATAGAATGGGCTGTTTTCATCTTCCGTATAGATACATGCCACTTCTCCTGGACGAACGAAGCACGCCACGTCATCTACGTGTCCATTGGTTTCTTCTGGATCGATCCCGTCGCCTAACCAAAGAACTTTTTCACAGTTCAAGTAGTCGCATAATTTTTCTTCGATTTCCTCTTTCGTCATGTGAGGATTGCGCCCTTCACTTAACAAACACATTTCAGTCGTCAAGACAGTCCCTTCGCCATCCACGTGGAAAGAACCACCTTCTAAAATGAACTCATCTGTGCGGTAGGAATCAACGTGTTCGATCTCGCAGATTTTTTGTGCGATCAAATCGTCTTGGTCCCATGGGAAGTACAACCCGTCGACAAGTCCACCCCAAGCATTGAAGCCCCAGTCATTCCCGCGCAGTTCGCCTTTGCCGTTGATCACGAAGCTCGGCCCGCAGTCACGAATCCATGCATCGTTGTTAGACATTTCGTAAACCGTGATGTCCTCTGGTAATTGACGACGGCAGTTCTGGAATTGCTGCTGCGAAACGACCACGTTCATTGGTGTAAATTTGCTGACTGCTTTCGCTACTTCCGTGAAGGCTTCTTGAGCCGGTTTTCCTCCGTCGCGCCAGTTATCTGGACGTTCTGGCCAAATCATCCAAACCTTTTCCTGTGGTTCGTACTCGCCGGGCATTCTAAACCCGTCTTGCTTCGGTGTTGTCTTTTCGATTCTCTTCGCCATGATAAATTACTCCTTCTTTTTTGATTTTTTTCACCCATATGATCGCTTCACCGAAAATGGTAAAGGCGATTGCTCCGATCGTGATCGGAAGTTGTTGGCTCAATGTTTCTGGATCAAATTGCAATGGCAAGGCAGTAAAGATCAACGAAATCACGATCATGATCATTGGCAATGCCACTAAAAGCTTCAATACGCCGTCGCTGCCGCCGACTCTGAATGGTCGCGGTGTGTCTGGATCGATTTGGCGTAATTTGTAGAATGCTGGGAATACTGGAACATAAGACATCAAGAACATTACAAGGTTTAATGAGAAGAACGCCCAGAATAGGTCTTGATTTGGCAAGATCGGTGCAATAACGACCACCACGGTTGCAACGATCCCGTTCATGATAGCTGCTCCGATCGGCATTTCGTCTTTTCCGCCGCGTTTTGCAAAAATTTTCGGCATGTCGCCGTTTTCTGCTGCGTAGCAAGCGGTATTGTTTACACCTAATGACCAAGAGATCATGTTGCCGAACAACGTCAGCAAGAATAAGAAAGCCATCGCGATGATGAACCAGCCGCCAGTCGAACCTGTCAATAGCTTGAAGCTGTCCATCAAACCGCTGCCGGTACTGATTTGATCTGTTGGAATCGCCACCCCGATCCCGAATGCAGAGAAAATGTAGATTGCTGCGATCACTAGACCGCCGGCAATAATCGATTGCGGAATTTGTTTCTTAGGATTTTCCATATCGTCTGCAAAGGTACAAATAACTTCAAACCCAAGTAAATTAAAGATGATTACTGAAATAAAGGATAAACTGTTCAAGTCAAAGCTTGGCAGCATTGAAGACAAGGTGAATTCATTCGCTGCGCCTTTTGTCACAAACGTATAGAGTCCTAATGCACCAATCAAAATCGCTAAAAGCATTTTAATGACTGCTGCCCCATTTAAGATCCACACACTGTCCGCGACTGGGTAAAAACTGATCCACACGATCACCCAAATAAAGACCAGTTCGATCAGAATTGCCGCGATCGTTGGAAACTCAATGCCCGTGATCGTTGTTAATAAATCTGGACAAACCACCGCTAAAGAAGCCAGCCATAATGGATAATTGATCCAATAATACCAAGACACGCGTGAACCCCAGCGGTGACCAAATGCTTGCGTCACCCAATCGTAGATCCCGCCGTCGCCAATATAGGTCGTTCCTAATTCTGACGAAATCAACCCGTATGGCAAAAGGAACGCGATCAGTAAGAAGATCCACCAAAAAAACTGTGAATTCCCGATTGCTGCCACTGGCGCTGCCGCCTCCGCTACGAATACGACACAGATAACGGATAAGATTGCACTCATCAAACTAAATTTTTTCTTTTTTTCTTCCATTGTTTTCTTCCTTTCCGGTACAAGGGAAACGGGGATTGAGGAATTCCTCAATCCCCGAATGGAAATAATCCTGATGAATTTACTGAATGCCGCAGATCATTTCCGTCCTCACCTTTTGGGTCTATAGTGCTTTGCCTAAGAAGACTTCCAAATCTGCTTTTGCTTCTGCTTGTTTCTTTTCATCAGTTGGGTTCTTTTCTGCATAATCGTGCATCAAGTAAACCAGCAAGCCGCGGATCGATGTCAAACGGTTTTCTGCTTCATCGAAACAGATCGAGTTTGGTCCGTCCATCACTTCATCTGTCACTTCTTCGCCACGAGTTGCAGGCAAGCAATGCATGAATTTCGCATTTTCGCCAGCACGTTTCATCAATTCATCGTTTACTTGGTATTTCGGATAGAATGTGCTCATTCGTTCTTCTTCAGATAATTCTGCTTCATACAATCCGTACCAAACGTCTGTGTATACATAATCGGAACCTTCGATAGATTCGATTTCATCAGATACAGTGTATGATCCGCCTGATTCTTTACAGATCGCATCTAATCGTTCACGGTGGTCTTCATTCAATTGGAAGCCTTTAGGACCGAATTGTACAAATTCCATGCCCATTTTTGTTGCTACTAAGCCTAATGAGAAACATACTTGTGTCGCATCGCCAATGAAGGATACTTTGCAGTCTTCAATTTTCTTGCCTTCAGGTAAATGTTCGATCATTGTACATAAGTCGCCTAATTCTTGTGTCGGATGGTTGAAATCAGACATCCCATTAATAACTGGAATCGTTGCATTGTTTGCTAAGTCGTACACGCTGTGATGACGTTCTACCCGTGCCATCAAGATATCGACTAAGCGAGACAATACGCGACTCGTATCTTCAATCGTTTCATGCCCACCTAATTGGATTTGGCCTGGTGCCAAGTATTCTGCGTGTCCACCTAATTGTGTCATCGCTGTTTCAAATGAAACCCGTGTTCTAGTAGAAGATTGTTGGAAGATCATGCCCAATACTTTATTTTTTAATAATGGCGGATAATAACCATTTTTAATAGAAGCTTTGATTTTCAAAGATAAATCGACGATGTATTGAATTTCCTCCTTCGTGTAATTTTCTGTTGTAATGAAATCTCTTTTTGCCATGTTGACGCCTCCTAAGTAATTTGTTTGCTTTTGCTCCTTCAATTTACTGATAAATAAGCAAGTTTACGATAAGCCAAAGGATGTAAACGCTAACATTTCGAAAAATAGACATTTTCATGCGGTTTATTTTTAGGTATAAACCTTTTATTTTACAAGGGTTTAGAAAAGTTTAGAAAAAAGTTTAGCGATTTTAGGAGCGAAGACGGAATAAATGGTGTTATACTTAGAAAGAAAAAAGGAGTCTAATAATTCTTTAATGAAAGGGGATTCAATATGATTGCTATCTTCGTTTACAATATACTTTTGATCATTCTATATTCCATCACTATGGCTTTCGCAATTAATTCCTATCTAAAAGAAAAAAACAAAGTGTTTTTACTGATTAGTTTCTATCTGGCCTTTTTTATTTTTGACAACGTCATTATTTATATGACCGAATTCATCAATTCCTTTGCGCAAAGCTATGACCAATCGTTTATGAGCGGTCCTGCGATCAAAACGATCATTTTTATGGGGAATGCCTTCTTTTCGATCTCCATCATCGCCGATCTGCGAAACGAAAAGCTCAAAGCTCCCCACTATGGCCTGCTGATCGCTTTAGCTGTCTGGATGATCACAGTTCCTCTAATGGCCAACTCTGCATTTAAAGTCTGGCTCTATTATTTGGGCAATCAGCTTTTCCTATTTTATCTCGGTTTTTATTGCTGGCGAGGGACGCGATTGCCGCTTCCCGATTTAAATATCGGGTATTTGAAAAAGTTGTCCATTATCAGTTTTCTTTTTAGTGTTCTGATCGTCATTGAGGACAGCTTCGTGATTTTCAATATTGATCAATACAGCTCTTTAACGACAAAAATTTATAATCGAAGTATTTCAGAGGACATTTTTTCGATTACCGTCTGTCTTCTGCTCTGCCATTATTTTCTAAAGGAACGGCAGCATTCTGAAGAACTCTCCTCAGAAGAACAAGAGGAAGCACTCTTGATTCAACGGTTTTGTCATGCTCACCAATTCACGCAGAGGGAATCTGAAGTCTTTGAGCTTTTACTTTTTCACTGTACGAATCAGGAAATTGCGGACCGCCTGTTCCTCTCTTTAGGAACCGTAAAGACCCATGTCCATAACATCTTCATAAAACTCGACATTAAGAAACGAACGCAGATCTTTCCTCTTTTTGAAGAATACCAACAAGTTGCCAATCAAAAGATGACGCTAAAAAAGAGCAACGATTTCTCTTAGAAGAAATCGTTGCTCTTTTAATCGTCTTCAGGTTGACGTTGTTCAGAGGACGAGCTTGATGAACTGCTGGAGCTGGAACTTGATGAACCGGAGGAACGAGACGTATCCGATTCGCGTGAACGTGAATCCTCTTCAGATTTCTTACGCGAAGAATCGTCTTTGCGGCTGTCGCTGATGGAATCCAAAATGTCTTTGTAAGAATCATAGGTTGATTGCTTTTCTGCCAATGTCTTTTTCAGCTCATTCAGTTCCTTTGTACGATCTGCCAAAGCTTTAGCCTGACGTTCTTGATAGCTTTTTTCTGCTGCAGCCATCGAGGCGTCACTTTGCTGGATCTGCGAAGCAAAACTCGCATTCTCATTGGCCAATTGATTTTTTACCGGTGTCAACTTATCTAAAAGCTGCTGCTTGAATTTACCGTCCGGCAACACAGCCAACGTTTTGATTCCCGCCAAATAATCCGACAAGGACAAGCTGCTTCCTTTATTAACAAGCGTTGTGACATCATTTTCGGCACTTGAAAAATCCTTCGACTGATTTTCCGCGATCCCTAGGAGCATGCTGATGTCCTGCCCCCAGTCTTTCTCCTTCGCAGAACTTTGGTCCAATTGCTCTTTGATTTTGCTGATCTGCTCCCCATCTGGCTTTTTCAATACAGGATGTGCGGATAGATCCAAGCCATTGAGGACACTTTTTTCAAAAAGAGCATTCAATTCTGTTTGGATATCAAAATTTTTCTTTGCTTGATCAATATCCTCCAGCGTTCTACTTTCCCCGCGCTGATTTTTTACTTCAGTGGCAAGGTCGTCAAATGCAGATGCTGAAATGTCTGCTTTGAAATAGCCTGATTTTTGATCTTCATAAAGATTGGTCAGACGAGCATTCAGTGTTTTTTTGGTTTCGTTCTCTGATTGAATCACTTTTTCTTGATAGATATGATAGCTGGCAAAACCAACGGCGCCCAACACAACCAGTCCGAGTACCACCCAACCGATTGTTTTCTTATTCAAACCGGCTCCCCCTTCATTCAGGTATTTATTTCTCCGAAAGTGGAAAATACGTTTTATTTTTATTGACCTTAGATTCAAGCACTTTGTCTAGCTTATCTCTAAGCAGCAAACGATTGAACGGCCAAGCTGCCAATATTATAGCATTTTAATACCTGCAAAGCACAAATAATAGTGAAACTTTAGTAACTCTTTCTAATTGTTTTGTTATTTTAAAAAAATTAGAATATTTTTACTCTTTTTTTATTTTTCATGGATTTCTTTAATCGCTGTCTTTTTTCTGATAAACTCGTTCTAATCTTAAAAAAAGGACTGATTTAATTGGAAAGTCATGAAGAATTGGATAGAGGTTTAAAAAGCCGTCACGTCCAATTGATCTCAATTGGGGGAGCCATTGGCACTGGATTGTTTCTCGGTTCAGGGAGAACGATCCAGCTAACGGGGCCGTCGATTCTTCTATCCTACGCAATTACCGGATGCATCATTTTTTTAATCATGCGTGCGTTAGGTGAATTAATGTTATCAAATTTGAATTACCATTCTTTCTTAGATTTTATAGCGGACTACTTGGGCAATAAGGCTGCGTTTGTTACCGGCTGGACGTATTGGTTTTGCTGGATCGCGATTGCGATGGCGGATTTAACAGCCACCGGGATGTATGTGAATTACTGGCTGCCAGATATTCCACAATGGCTGCCTGAAATTATTGCTTTGGTCTTGTTGCTTGGGCTGAATCTGGTTGCCGTTGGATTGTTTGGCGAATTGGAGTTTTGGTTCGCGTTGATCAAAGTCGTGGCGATCATTGCCCTGATTCTTGCTGGCGCATTTATGATCCTCACAAGTTTCAAAACAAGCGCAGGTCACGTGACCGTCACTAATTTGTGGAGTCACGGCGGGTTTTTCCCTAAAGGTGCTGGCGGTTTCGTCCTCTCCTTCCAAATGGCGACCTTCGCTTTTTGCGGTGTGGAATTGGTAGGCTTGATTGGTGGAGAAACCTCTGATCCGAAATCGGTTTTACCAAAGGCCATTAATACGATCCCTGTACGGATCATTCTCTTCTATTTAGGCTCTTTATTTATGATTATGTCGATCTATCCTTGGACAAGCCTGTCGGCCGATCAAAGCCCTTTCGTCCAAGTCTTTTCCGAGATCGGTATCGCAGCGGCCGCATCGATCGTCAACTTAGTCGTGTTAAGCTCCGCTATGTCCGCCTGTAACAGCGCCATCTATAGTACGAGCCGGATGGTTCGTTCATTGGCACAAGAAGGCAGCGCGCCTAGTCGCTTCAAAAAATTAACTAAAAACCGCGTCCCTGGAAATGCGTTAGTGTTCTCTACCCTGGTGATCTTCATCGCGGTGATCTTGAACTTTTTCGTTCCGAGTCATATCTTTACGATGATCAGCTCCATCGCAACGATTTGCTTTATCTTCATCTGGGGCATGATCGTCTTTACTCATATGCGTTTTCGTAAAACAAAACCTGAGCTAGCAGCAAAAAGTTCGTTTAAATTGCCGCTGTTCCCTTATGCAAACTACCTGGTCTTCGCCTTTTTAGCCTTTGTCTTGTTTGTTTTGGCACTTGCCTCAGATACGCGGGAAGCGTTGATTTTCTCACCGATCTGGTTTATCGCACTACTGGCAATTTACCATTTCAAATTCGAGCGAAATAAACCGATATCAACCAAAATTTTGCATGATTTTGACGAGCGGGAGTAAATTCAGTTATTTATTTCACACACTGATTGTGAAAAACGCTTGTCTTTTGACGATTTTTACAGAATTGGTCTATACGTTAAACTCAATTGTAAATCGCTCATGAGTCTTGAATTCATTCACGTTATCAGAAGACGAAAAAGGAAGCAGTGGCTCACTGCTTCCTTTTTGGTATGCCTTTGATTGATGTAAAATGAATCCTACTGTAGAGCCTACACAAACAAAAAATCGATTTTCTAAAAAGACGTTTTCGTGTTTTCTTATTGCTCTTCTCTAGGATCTTTCAGTAAATGGCTCTCGCGGCGGAGCTGGTAAATCTTATGAATATTGATGACCAACGTTTTTATGACGGCATACACTGGAATACAGATCAACATGCCCAAGATGCCCGCGACACTCCCAGCCCCGATCAACACTAAAATAATGGTCAGCGGATGGACGTTCAAGGACTTCCCAAATAGCAATGGCTTGATCAAATTGCCGTCCAACTGCTGGATAACTAGGATCGATAGTCCCATGTACAGTGCCTGAAGCGGCGAAATGAACAGTCCGACGATCACCGCCGGCACCGCACCGATAAATGGCCCAACATACGGAATGATGTTCGTGACGCCGCAAAAAATAGCCAACAACAAACTGTAAGGCTGTTTGAAGATCGTCATCGCTAAAAAGCTTAGAATCCCAATGATGAACGCATCTAAAACCGTACTGCTGATGTACGCAGACAGCGTCTCGTTCAATTCACGTACCGTTTGCCGCAGCTCTTTGCGGATCGTTAGCGGGAAAAACTGCGAAACAGCATCTAAGAATTTGTGTCCATCTTTAAACATGAAAATCAAAATAAAGGGTACTGTGAACAACAGCACAAAAAACTTCATCGCAAACCCCACGATTCGTGACAAACTAGAGGTCACACTGACGATCCCGACTTTGATCAAATTATTGATCGTTAAGTTCGCTGCGGCCAATTGTTCCCCTAAATGGAAGTTTTTAAACTCTTCCTTATTTGCAAGTTCATTTAACCAGCGACCCGTTTCCTCCGCATAGATCGGTAAATTTTGCGTCAACTGAACGGTTTGTTCAATCATTTTGGGAACTGCATTCATCAATACTAAAGCAATCACAAAAGCGATCACGATAAAGGACAGGAGAAACCCGATCACCCTCGGCAGTCCGCCTCGCTCCTCTAAAAATACAACGATTGGATCAAACATGTAATAAAGAAATCCTGCAATCACCAACGGCAGCAAGATCGCTGAAGCCATCCCAATCACCGGTTTGAAGATGTTCGGCATTTGTAGAAGAAAATAAATACCTATGATCGTTAAGACTATTTCCGCTGTCCAAAAAAATAGCTTGGACTGTTTGAAACGTGTCAGCATAAACGCCTCCTCTAAAAATATTTCCTTGTATGGTATGGCTTCATCTTATCATTTATGGGTGGAGGAAGAGCGATTTTTGTAAAAATAAAAAATAATTTTTGTGAATTTTACGCATTATTTTGGTTTTTCTTTTAATTGGTTAAGCCTATTTTTTGTGTAGGTCTTCATTATCCGCTACAATTAAAAGAAAAAAGGATTTGATAAAAATGGAACGACCATCGACAAAAGCGACCCGTTGGATCAAGTTTATCGGCGGCCGGAACCTAATTTTTACATTGATTGCCGGTGTCCTGTTGGGGGCACTAATTTTTGTTTTCTATCATGTACGGTTCATTTTCACCCCGCTAGCGATCATTTTTAAAACGGTTTTTGCACCTGTACTGCTGTCACTGATTTTGTATTACTTACTAGATCCCATCGTGAACTATTTTGAAAAAAAAGGCGTCAAACGAATGTATTCGATTTTAGGGATCGTCGTTGTTTTGTTATTGGTCTTAGGCGCCTTCTTCGTTTGGGCAGTCCCGAGAATATACAGCCAAACCGCTAGTTTAGTCAATGATTTTCCGCAACATGTAGAAAATTTCAATTTAACCTTACAGGATCTCGCGGCCGGAACGGTTTTTGAGAGCCCCATCGAAGAAATCTTTGATTCTTTAGAGGATGTCGTTTATCAGATTATCAGCACTTTATCTAATTCTCTCGGAGACATCCAGACCTTTGTTGGAAATCTCTTTTCGACGGTCAGCGGCTTTTTCGTTATTTTATTTACAGCACCCATCATCACTTTCTTTCTATTGAAAGATGCTCACAATTTTCACGGCTATTTCTTGAAATTACTGCCGCCGAAGTTTCGTGAGGATTCCAAAGAACTAGGGGGAATTTTGAATAGTCAAGTGGGGGATTATTTGAAGGGTCAATTTATTGTCGCTTTAGCCAACGGCGTGATCGTCTTTATCGGCTTTTTGATTATCAGTATGCCTTACGCTCTGCCCTTAGCGATTCTCGTTACAATTACCTCCGTGATTCCTTATATCGGGCCTTTCATCGCCTTTGTACCCTGTGCAGTGATCGCCCTGCTCCACTCTTTCCAAATGCTGATTGGATTGGTTCTTGTATGGATCGTCGAGCAAATCTTAAACGGCAATGTGATTGAACCAAAAGTTTTAGGGGATCAATTAAAGGTCCATCCTGTTACGATCGTTTTAGTCCTATTGGTCATGGGAAATCTCTTCGGATTGTTTGGTCTTGTTTTTGGTATCCCGACCTACACGATTTTCAAAGCTTTCGGTGTCTTTCTTTTCCGTAAGTTCAAGCAGCGATACAACCGCTATTATGGCAAAGACGATGGTGAATATGAAGATACGGAGTTTTCGCAAGAAGAATACCCGGCAAACTAAAACCTGCTCGCTTTCGAGCAGGTTTTTTTGCATCAAAAAAGGAGCGGATTTCCCGCTCCAGCTTGTCAGTTCAGTCGCTGAACAAATCGTTCCAGCCGTTGAATCGCTTCTTTTAATTCATAGATCGAATAAGCATACGAAAGACGTAAGAATCCTTCACCGCTCTTGCCGAATGCCGACCCCGGTACAACTGCTAATTTTTCTTCTTCAAGCAGACGCAAAGCAAAATCCTCGCTGCTCATGCCGAATTGACTGATTTGCGGGAAAAGGTAAAAAGCGCCTTTGGCTTTATAGCACGGCAACCCCATTTTCTCTAATGCATGGTGCAAATAATTGCGCCGCTCTTCATAGGATAAGCGCATCGGTTCGACTGTCTCTTGCCAATTATTTTTCAATCCAGCTAAGGCTGCGTACTGACTTGCTGTCGGTGCTGCCATGATCGTGTATTGATGAAGCTTCAATAATTGCTCTATGAACATTTCTGGTCCGGCCATAAAGCCCAACCGCCAGCCTGTCATAGCGAACCCCTTCGAGAAACCATTGATGACGATCGTCCGTTCACGCATTCCCGGTAATTCTGAAATACTGGTAAACGGCTCATCATACACCAATTCCGCGTAGATTTCGTCGGAAATAACTAATAGATCATGCTTCTTCACAACATCCGCGATTTTGATCAACGCTTCGCGGTCCATCGTGCCCCCCGTTGGATTGTTAGGAAATGACAAAATCAAAATTTTGCTTTTTTCCGTCAATACGCTCTCCAGCTCTTCCGCCGTCAGCATAAAATGATTGTTTGATTGAAGATCAATGGTCACTGGCGTTCCACCGACCATTTGTGTGATTGGTTCATAGCAGACAAAACTAGGCTGAGGAATAATGACTTCATCCCCCGGATCAACAAAGGTCCGTAAAGCGATGTCTATGGCTTCACTGCCGCCGACTGTTACGATGATCTCGGTTTTAGGATCATACTGAACTTTGTTCCTGAAAAGCAGGTAGTCGCTGATTTTCTCTCGAAGCTCGATCATCCCGGCATTTGCCGTGTAAAATGTTCGTCCTTCCTGAATTGATCGAACCCCTTCTTGCGTCATGTGGGACGGCGTATCAAAATCCGGCTCACCCACCCCTAGAGATATCGCATCCGGCTGCTCCGAAACGATATCAAAAAATTTCCGAATGCCCGAAGGCTGAATATCTGTGATTTTTTTCGTTAAAAAATTTCTCATGGGCTCACCTGAATTCTAGGATCAGAGTCATCTTGATACATATCGATGCCCCACTCCTTGTATTTGTCTAACAAGAAATGCGTTTGCGTCCCGGAAACATCTGGGATCGACGCGAGGTTGGTGGAGATGAATTTTGAGATCTCCTTAATATTGCGTCCTTGCAGCAGTAAAATAAAATCAAAGCCACCGCTGACAAAAAAGAAGGATTTGACTTCAGGAAATTTTCGTACGCGCTCCGCGATCTCACGATACCCATCCTCGCCTTTAGGGATCGTTTGCACTTCCACTAAGGCTTCGATCCAATCGTCTTCTACTTTATCCCAATCAATCAAGGCACGATAGCCGCAAATAATTTTTTCTTCTTCCATTCGTTTGATTTCTGCAGAAACGATCACTTCATCTTCGCCTAACATCACGGCGTATTCTTCTACGCTTAACCGACAATCGGATTCAATTAGTTTCAACAATTGTTTGCGTTTACTCTGTTCCATAGAAAGGTCTCCTTCGATTTATCCATTTGTTAGATTATTTTAATCTTTCGTTTATTATTCCCAAAAAAAGAAAAACTGTCAAATGATTTTGAAAATTCGCTAAATACGCGAGAACGATTCATTGTATTTTATCCATACTAAAATTTTTTCTTTTTTTATAACACAAGTACCGGGTTTCATAGTACAATAAATGAGATGAGCAATAAGAAAATGGTGTAGAGACAGGAGGATTGAGAATGGAACAAGTAATCGAAATATTTATTGAAAAACAGAGGCAGCGTTTAGCTGACGGAAAGATTCGCCAAGAAGAGTACGAGGCTTTCTTAGATGGCATCAACGACGCGCTTTCATTTTTAGGAATGTATTACGTAAACGGGTCAGAAACCGTCGAAAAAGACGATCGTAAACCAGCGACTTTTAATGAGATCGAAGAAAAATATAAGAAGTTTCGCGAAGTAGCGATGTATAAAAACAGCTTCTTACGCGTATCCGATATCATCAGACATTCTGGACAAATGACAGACGACCTTAAAAAAATCACGAATACAGTTCGAGAAGAATTGTAAAGAAGCGCAACTGCTTCTTTACAATTTTTTTGTTCCTTCACCACTTAAAAAAAGCTGCTTAGCCTTTCATCAAGAGTTCATTGTAAAAGGCTTGCCCTATTTCCTTCAACTCACTTTTATTGAATGATTTCGCGACCCACGTCGGCATCGCCAACTCGATGTTTCCATAGATTTCGATCATTGCTTGAATAAACGCCTGCGTGTTCAACTGATCGATCGCTTTACGCAGACGTCTCGCAGGTTCTAGCAACTGACTTTCCAGCTGACGGGTTCGATACTTCCGATAAACCTTGCGTCCTTCTTCAGCCGCCAAAGAAAACAACGGCTGCTCCTCGGCAATAGCCTGTAAGCTTTCTTGCTTGTAGCGATCATAGCGCTGCTGCCAGCCTAACAATTCACCGTAAACACTCTCGATCGGCTGCTTGCGAACGGTTGACAACGCGCTATAAAAATCAATCGGCAATTTTTCTACCCGTCGTTCCCGTTTGATCCAAGTAGCCAATGTTGATTGCGGAATCCCCGCGACTTTGCCGAATTGTTCAACTGTGATGCCTAAATCTCGTCGAATGTACATTTTGATTGGGTGTTCGATCATTGTTCCAGACATAGTTCACTTAACTCCTTTGCGATATTTATACTTCATTATATAATGGGTACAAAAAAATACCAAGGCGAAAGAATAACTTCTCTTCGCCTCAGTAGTTAATCACGATTTTTCGGTTGTTTTAGCCGCGGATCGTTTGAGCCCTTTTGCTGATTGAATCGGCGCTCCGTCATGGCTTTTTGCATCGCCATTTTCTGTTTTTGCTTTTCTAAGCGGGCGATCTCGTTCTCCGCTCGCCGCTTGTCCGTCCCATCTAAGGAAGACAATTGCTGCTGGCGTTTATCGATCTCATGATTGATGTGGTCTTCCCAGTCAGCCATGACCTGTTTCCAGCGATCAGGGTCAGCGCCACCGTTGGCTTTCATCGAGTCTCGCAGCAAGGTGGAATACCGCCGAACGGAATTCCCCCACACTTGGTTGCGGTCTTGGAAATAATCGGCTTGCTGCTCATCGTCCAGCGAGGCAATCAAACTGTCTTCCTCGCGGTCCACAATATTTTGTAAAAAAGCCATGATCGGCAAGACTAAGTAAACGATCAAGGTCGGCTTCACAAAGAACATTCCTAGAAACAGCCAGACAATTCGAAAGGCGATCGCCCCCAAGTCTTGTTTGTTCAGCTCGTTCACCCGGCGTTTGCGCTGTTCCTCATCCTTTAATGCTTGCCCTGTTAGTGCGACGATCAATCGACGCATGACGAAGGTCACGATCAAGGTCAACACCCCATAGATCAATAGCGTCTGCTTCGTCGTATCATCGATCAGCAGTCTTGTCGCTGAAGGGACCAGCGATAAGAAAAACAGTAGCAATAAGTAGATGACCAATTCTTTGTTCTTCACTTGATCAATTTTGTTAAACGCGTACCCTGTCTGAAACCACAAATTCGCGACAAAACAAAAACTAATAAAATAGATCCCCACCGCCCGCAACAGCGACACCATATCGACAGCACCGTTCGCCGCCGTCTGGATCGGTAATTCTAAAACGATGATCGTCAAAATGATCGCAATGATCGCATCACCGAAAACCACCACGCGTTCCTTCATTTCTGCCACCTCTTTTTCATACTTCTGACCTATCATATAACAAACAGGCAAAAAAGAATAAAGATAAGGAAGCAGATGAAACGATTAGTCTACTCGTTCCTCTTTCGGCTGCTCATTCTTGTCAGACAACCGTGTCAGAAAAATGACGGAGAAGAGAACCAAGCCAAAGCCCACGACCTGCATCCCAGCGAATTGACTATTAAAAAGCAGCACACTCAAGATCGTTGCCAAAATCGGCTCCGTTACGGTCAGCACACTAGCCAAAGAGGCCTCAATGAACCGTAAGCTCGACAATTGGAACAAAAAAGGCAGTGCCGTCCCAAAAATAATGATGCTGATGACCAGTCCAACTGAATAGCGGTCCATCTGGAAATCTGGACGCCAGACTGGATGAATCAGTTGAAAAGCCAGACCAGCGATGAGCATCCCTAATCCCGCGATCCGCATTTCCCCGTATTTTATTAGCAGCAGCCGCGGCTGAATCGTGTAGAAGGCGAGCGTGACCGCTGACGCGATGCCCATAAAAAAGCCCATCGTCGACAGACTGAGCGATGCCGTACCACCCTCCATCACGATAAAGAAAACACCAATAAAGGTCGCTGCCATCAATACAAATTCAAAAAAATTAAGCCGTTTTTCCTTATTTGCCACTAAAAATAGAAAGATAAAGATCGGCCCTGTAAACTGCAAAATCGTCGCGATCGCTGCACCGCTATATTGAATCGCCTTAAAGTAAGTGTATTGAACACCCAGCATCCCGATCAAAGAAAACAGCAGCAGACCGACAAAATCTCGCGGCGTAAATTTTTTCCGCTTGCGTCGGCCTTTTTCTTGAAGGAGCGTCAATCCAGTCAACAGCACCCCTGCTGACAAAAGACGCACGCTGACCAGCCATTCCGGCGAAACAAGATACTCCTCAAAAAGAATTTGGCACATAATACCCGATAAGGCCCACAAAGCACCTGACGAACACGCCAGCAACACACCTTTAAACTTCATTTTTTACTCCTTCCATTCCTTTTCTTGTTGATTCATTATAGCATTCTCAGACAGACAAAAAACCAATCACAAAAAACGCCTTGTGATTGGTTCCTTTTTTTATTCTCCGAGTGGCAAGATCACTTGCGACTCTGCTAAGTCAATCGTGTACGCAATATCTTGATTTCCTCGTACAGTCATTCCAAAATCAGTCCCGTAGACCGCTAAACCGATTTGTCGTCCTGCGGGTAAATGATACATCGTTGGGTGCAAGACTACGTCGATCTCGACAAATTCATTGGCCTTCAGGTCGTCGTTCTTCCAAGCATTCTCCCGATTTTGCAGATTGATATGACCACGAGTGATCAGCTTGTACTCATCCTCTGCGCCTAATTTGAATTCGACAAGATTATCTTCACGCCAATTTCTTCCTAGTGGCAAGCCATGTGGCGCTAAGACATCTGGAGTAGGTTTCAATCGTTTCGCCGTTCCGAAATCAATCAATTCAAAACTCAGCATGCCCAAATCCACACTCGAAGCTACTTTTATAGAGACTCTTGGTCGTCCATTCAAGAAAATAGCTTCCTTTAATACCTCTGTTTTCGCTAAGTAGCGGTGCCCATCCATCGGTCCCGCTTCTTTTAGTTCCTTCTCCCAGAGCGGGATGTTTTTGGTGTACCCTTCGTATTGCTCCTTTGGTAATTGGTCGTTGAAAGTCACCTGTCCAGACGCAGCAGCATCCATTAATTCCTGTGCCCCCAAATGATAGACTTTTTCACTAGCCGGTGCCCAGTCGGTCAACGTATGCCAAGTTTCAGGCGCAGTGTTTTCTTGATAAACAATGTCTGGCAAGAGAGCCTTCGCATCGTTTTCTACACCGTAAAGCTTGTGGCTCAACCAAAGATTCATCATGTCTTGGAAGTCCAAAGAAGGCATATTGTTGATATAGATGTGCTGTCCTTGATGCAGGATCAACTTCTTCGCAACAGGAACCTCCTTCAAGGCATCCCACAAATTTGCAACTTGACGCGGCTTCACATTCCAGTCATTCAATCCGTGGACCATCACGACATCACATTTGATATCTTTAATAAAGGGAAGATAATTTCGCTCATCCCAAAAAGTAGAATAATTTCCTGTTTTGCGGTCTTGCAGCTTCGCCATCTCGTTTAGATAATCCATGAAGAATTTCTTACTATGAAGCCAATCGCCCGCATTGCGCATTTTGCTGAAGGTCTCGATCGCCAGTACATCCGCGTCTTCTCCAGGGAATCCTCCCGGTGCGATGACTAAGCCGTTGTCGCGGTAATATTGATACCAATCAGAGATCGCGGCTTCAGATATAATCGTTTCTAAGCCTTCGATCTGGCGCGTCGCGCACGCCGTTGCCAGCGTCCCTAGATATGATTTTCCGGTCATGGCAACTTTGCCATTGCTCCACCACGCCTTGATCTCAATGTTGTCTGTACGGTTCGTAAAGGCACGACGGTTTCCCGCTAACCATTCAATGTATGCTGCCATAGCCGTTGTTTGTTCGACAGAGCCGCAGGTTTGGATACCGTCAGAGTCTCTCGTTCCGATCCCGGCACCATAGACTACCGCAAACCCTCGCGCCAAGAAGAAATCATTTAAGCTATGATTGTTTTCACGGCTAAAGGTCTCGGTCCCATGAGTCGCCTTCCCTTTGACCTCTCGTTCTGCTGGCAATTCCACTGGTGTTGGTTGGTATTGTATTTCTTCATACGTCGTCTCTGTCGGTTCTTTTCGTTCCAATGGCACGTTGACATCGTAGGTCAATGCTTCACCGGCAGGTCCGTTGACACCCTGACTGTAGGGACTCGCTGTAAATAAGGTCCCTACTTGCAACCCGTCTTCTGTTTCAATCGGCCGTAAAATTTCTAATTTTAATAAATCCAGCTGCCCATCGTTGTCCGTATCTAGAGGTGCCTCCACATAAACGACTTCACGAATCAGTTTCGCCGTATCAAACACTGCCTGCGCTTTGCCATTAAAAAAGAACGGTCTGCTCACTTCGTTGTTCTCGTAATACCCCTCTGAGGCAAGCTTATCCAAATAATTCAATCCATTTTTAGTGTGACTCGTCAACAAGAGATACCACGCTTCAATGAGGGTATCGCTATGGGAAAAGTCACTGTCGATCATCGGGATGCCAATTCTAGCTGCTTCTTCTAAAACTTTTCCGGGATCAAAATCGATCGTCGGCTCAAAATCAAGCTGCTGCAACCCCATCATATAAAACACTTCTTTTGTGACCGGTTGTTTTGACCGATAGAAATCAGCTAAATCCGTCGTTTCATCGGCCAAAAAATTGCCAAGTTTGCTGATAAAGCCGCTTTCGTCCCGTACGGTTAAAAAACTCTTTCGTAAAAACGCAAACCATAATTTCGTCGCGTCCTTTGAGGCGTCGATCGTCAGAAAGCCTGCCGCCATCAACTCTTTCTTCGCTTCTTCAAGTGAGACTCGTTTTAAACCAAATTGATTGATTTTCATGTACATTTCTCCTCGTATAGTCAGATTGTCAGATACACCGATGGGGTCTCTCACTCTTTCTTTATCCCATTTATCCAATCGCTCAAATAAACAATAAAAAAACAGACCGATTCCCCTTTTTTCTGATAAAATAATTATAACAAATACTTTCGATAAGTTCGTTAAAGTTCAATGAAAACGATTACCGATCATTATCTGAGGAGGAAGAAGAATGGAAGAAATGACTTACTGCCAAAGTTGCGGCATGCCCCTAACAAGCGGAACACACGGGACAGAACACGATGGCTCTCAAAATAAGGAGTACTGCCTTTACTGCTACAAGCACGGCGCTTTTGTCGATGACCATACAATGGAAGAAATGATCGCGATCAGCTTGACCCACATGAAAGAAGCAGGAATATTAGAAGAACAGGGAAAAACCGAGGAAGAAGCCTTAGCATTTATGAACGACTTCTTCCCAGAGTTGAAGCGTTGGAAAAAGTCGTCGTAAAAATTACGACGGCTTTTTGATTACGAAAAAAGCAATCCCTCACCGGCGACTGCTTCGTACGTTTCTTTCTAAAATTACTGTGGCCAGGAAAACAATCCCACCAAACAAGAACAATAAATAAGGGAAAATCGCTAATGTGAAGCGTTCCGCCAAAAGACCCAATAAAGGCGGTAAAAAGGTCGTTCCCGTATACGCCAATGCCAGCTGCAAGCTCATGATCCGCGCAGAGTTTTTCGTTCCGAACCGTTTGGGTGTCTCATGGAGCATTGTCGGAAAAATAGCGGCGGAGCCTAATCCGGTAAAGACAAAGCCGATAGCTGCGAAACTTCCCCTTCCAACTGCTAAGAAAACGACCCCAATTAGTAGTAACAGCTCACTTAAATACAAAAGTTTCCTGCTCGACAAAAAGAAGGTGAAAAAACCGGCTGCTAAACGTCCGACCGTTAAGCTAGCATAGTATGTTGATGTCATAAAAGCCGCCGTTGAGACTGGGACGCCTTTGACTCTGACAAGGAAACTGCTCCCCCACAAGCCCATACAGGCCTCTACCCCGACATAAAAAATGAAACAGATCAAAGAAAATATGACACCTGGCTGCTTGATCAAGGCTGCCAGTGAATCTTGACCCTTGCTAGTGTGGGAAACCAGCTGAGGCTGCTTCCACTGTTTCCGCGAAGCATAGACCACTAAGACTAAAAGAAATTGCAGAGCCGCCAGAACCAGATACCCGCCACGCCAATTTTGATTTTTTAAATAGAAGCCCATGATGATCGGCCCTAGCGTAGCGCCAATGCCCCAAAAGCCATGCAGCCAATTCATATGATGGGCTTTATAGTGCAAAGCCACGTAATCATTCACCGCCGTGTCGATCGCCCCTGCTCCTAGACCCAGCGGTATTGCGCTAATGATCAAAAAGAAAAAGTTTTGCGAAAACGAAAAACCGCACAAACCAAGGACGGTCAAAAAGATGCTGCAGACGATCAAATTCCCGACACCGATCTTCTGGATCAAACGATTGGTTTGAAAACTGGACAAAATCGTCCCAATTGAAACCACCATGGCGATCACCCCGGCTGAACTTGCCGCAACATGAAACTCGCTGCTCATGATCGGCCAAGCCACACCTAAAATCGAATCCGGTAAACCCAGACTAATAAATATCAAATAAATCAAACCCAAAAACAACAAACGCTTCTTCATACTTCCCTCTCTCTTTTCTCTTCCTGATTGTCTGGAAGAGAAGCATTCTATCTTCTATTGTACAGGAGGAATCGCTCTTTAAAACCTTCTTTTTAAACTTTTCCGTTTTTGTCTGTATCGGTATTTGTTTAGGAATTTGATTTTCTTGTTAGCTAAATACTGGTCACTCACTAGAACCCTTAACAAAAACAAAGAAAAATAGTCATTGTCTTTCAAGCCAAAAAGTTTTTTAGCGATTTTCTTTTACAATATAAAGTTATCAAAATCGACTACTAGGAAGTATTAAATATTATAGAAATAAAAAGACCTCCAAGCGAACGCTTGAAGGCCATTTTCGTTATACTAACTCAATATATTTTTCATTCTTCTCTAAATGATTCAAGTAGATCAATAAACGGTCGTACAATTGATCATTGGCTTCTTCGATGGCTGCGCCAAGGTTTTCACCAATTTCTTTGACTGTCCGTTTTCCATCGATCTGTTGAAGAATGAAGCTGCCGTATTTGTCGAGTTCCATCTCAGAGGTTTCCGGGATTTTGTAGTGGATTTTGCGTAACACGCGTTGAATCCATGCATTTTGTTCAGTAATAACAAACACGATGCCATCACGTACCTCATAATGCAGCCCGTCTCTCAGTCGATACACTCGCGTCAACAGCTCTTCCGTTTCCGGATTCACAGCAGGTTGCTGTTGATTAGTCATTGTGTTTCACTTTCTTCACACTTAACAATGGAACGATGACTGCAACAACTAAAATTGCAAGTAACAAGAATGCTGCCCAGTTAGATCCTAAGAAGCCTGTTGGCGTTCCTGGAGTAATGACACCAGATACTTGCAAGATGATTCCGATCAAACCAACGATCGATCCACCAGCGATCAAACCAGATGACAAGCTGACACCCAGAGTGATACGTTCTTCAGCAACTTCTTCTTTTTCTTTTTTATTCAATACATCGATCAATTGACGGATCAACGCACCAACTAAAATGATTGAGGTTGTTGAGATTGGCAAGTAGAAACCAATGGCGAATGTCATGATCGGCACTTTCATGAAGTGCAACACGATACCCATTACGATACCGGCAATAACCATGTGCCATGGCAATGAACCAGAAGTGATCCCTGAAGTCAATGTTGCCATCAAGTTTGCTTGTGGCAAACCAAATGGAGGATTTGAACCAGTGATCGCTAGTTGTGGTGACAAGATCACCATCATACCTGTTACGATAACCACACCAACGATGTTAGAGATCAAGAAGTAACGGCGTCCTTCGTTGAAGTTTCCGCCCATTACGAATGTCACTTTTTGTGATTGTGAATAACCACCAGCTACTGAGATCGCTAATACGATAAAGGTACCAAACATTAATAATTGTTGTGTATTTTCAGCTGACGTCCAGCCCATCATAACAAAAACCAATGTCAAGATAACCATTGATGCGATCGTCATACCAGATACTGGCAAGTTTGACGTACCGATCGTACCAGTCAAACGACCAGCAACGATAACGAATAGGAAGCTCAAGATGATTGACAACAGCCCACCAACAAGTGCCATAGCGACACTTCCAGTGATGATGAAGCCCATGATGATTCCGATAACAGCGCCAGCGATCAATGGAAGCATTCCGCCGCCTTCTTGCTCAACGCCATCTTTACGACCTTGCAGAGTTGCAGAAATAGATGAAATGATTGTTGGGATCAACTTGATCGCGCCGATCAATCCACCAGAGATCATCATACCCGCTCCGATGTATTTCACATAAGAACCTGAGATCACAGCAAAGTTTGATGCACTTAATAATTGAGACGCGTTGTCCCAAACATGTGCGTTACTGTTGGCCATTTCCATGAAGTAACCAAGCAATGGTGCGATCGCGAAGTTCGCTAAGATCGAACCAGCAAACATCAAGACAGAAACATCCATCCCAACGATAAAACCAATACCTGTCAATAACGGATTCACTTCTGTTTCAAATTTCCATTTGTAGAAGCTTTCGTTTACGAAGCTGATGACATTGTTCATCACACCGAAAACTGAACCAGTCAACGCAGTTAAAACACCACCGATACCAAAACCGATACCCATGTATTTCAACGAATCGCCACCAGTATCAGAAGCAACGAGTGTTTCTGAAATAGCCATTGCTTCAGGGTAAACTAATTTACCGTGTTCGCTGACCAACATGTAATCTTGAACAATTGAGAAGACTCCGACACCTAGTAAAACAGCACCGATTCCTAAACCAACACCTTCGATGAAATTCACTTTACCACCGACTAAAATTACGGCTGGTAATACGAAGATCATCCCAGATGCTACAGATTCCCCACCACTTGACATCAATTGCAATAAGTTCTTACCTAAAATCGTTTTAGGTTTTACAAATAGAGCGACTAGCCCTGATCCAATAATTGCGCCTGGAATACCAGCTGCTACAGTTAATCCGGCCTTCATACCTGAATAAGCGGTCGATGCAGCAAAAAGTGCAGCAAGCAAAATACCTAAAACCATAATGATCGGTGAACCAGATTTTTTAGGTTTATCAGCTACGTACGGGACATAATCTTTCCCAGCTACTCCACCAAAAGCGTCTTTTGAGAGTTTTTTCATTATCTTTGAAATTCCTTCCTTACTATCTTTTCCCCAATGAGTGAAGGAATCCTGTAAGAACAGGATTCCTGTCCTCTCAATACCGACTATTTAACTAAGCGATAAATAGCGTCAGCATAAATAGCTGTTGCTTTGAACAAGCTATCAATAGGCATAAATTCGTTTGGCTGATGCATTACATTTTCTTCTCCTGGGAACATTGCGCCGTATGCGACACCACGTTCTAGGATTCGACCGTAAGTACCTCCGCCGATTGATTCTTCATGGCCTTCAAGACCTGTATGTTCTTCGTAAACGTCCAATAATGTTTTCACTAATGGATCACTTGCTGGAACATAGTGAGGCGTTTTCACGTCACCAATGATCGCGATCGAAACGCCTGCATCTTTAAGAACGTCTTCCATGTTCGCTAAGATCGTATCTTTGTCGATGCCTTCTGGATGACGAACATTGATCGTGATCTTTTTGTCGCCTTCAGAAGTATAGTCGAACAAGTTCGCTGAAGAAGTTGTTTCACCCATTACATCGTGTTTTGTGTAAGCATTTAATTTCTTACCGTTGTAATCTAAGTGCATGTATTCAGCAGTTGTTTGAACAAAGTTCGCACCATTGCCGTCTAACTTGTAGTCCACTAAGAAGGTTGCTAAGAAGGTTGCAGAGTTGACACCGAATTTTGGTTCTTGCGCATGGGCACCTTTACCAATTACAGTGAGTGTGATTTCGCCATTGGTTTCAGCGAATTCGCCTTTCACGTCTGATTTTTCAATAAACGCGTCAAATGCTGCTTTCATATCTGCAACTTTTGCTTCGTCGTTGACTTTAAGAACTGCTGTTGCATCTCCTGGTACCATGTTCGTGCGTAAGCCTGATTTGAAGCTTACTAGATCAAAGTCGCCAGATGCAGCGTTGTCTTTGTTTGCGAAAGTTACTTCATAAGATAAGATTCCTTTTTCACCATTAATGATTGGGAATTGTGCGTCTGGAGAAAATCCAACTTTTGGCATTTCTTCCACTTCCATATAACGGTGGATCCCTACCCATTCACTTTCTTCGTCAGTACCGAAGATAAAGCGGATTTTTTTAGAGATCGGTAATTCTAGATCTTTGATGATGCGCATTGCATAATAGGCAGCGATCGAAGGCCCTTTGTCATCGGCAGAACCACGAGCGTATAATTTTCCATCTTTAACTACTGGTTCAAATGGATCTGTATCCCAGTTGTCGTCGACAGGAACAACGTCTACGTGTCCTAACAGACCGAACATTTCTTCTCCGTCACCGTATTCAATGTGTCCAGCAACGTTTTCGATGTTTTTCGTAACGAAGCCATCACGGTCACCAAATTCTAGTACTTTGCGTAAAGCGGCAGCTGGTCCAGGTCCAAGAGGTTCTTCTTTTGTTCCATGTTCCACGTCGCGGATACTGTTGATGCGAATAAGATCGCCTAAGTCTTTCATTAAGTCGTCTTTACGTGCGTCTACTTCTTTTTGCCAATCAATTGTCATTGTTTAATCCCTGCTTTCTTTTTTTTGTAACAAGTATTGAAACCTGTTAGATTCATTAGAAAGATCATGTCTAAATAAAGTTCTCAAATTTTGACAGCGTAGAATAACTATTTTTTATTGGACGAATTCACGGTCCCTTTTGAGGATGAACTACGTCAAAACAATCAACGGAAAAGACCGCTCATGAATGTTAAAATGTTATTCTATGATTCCTAATTCCGCAGTTTGTTTCACCTCCCAAGTTAGCATTATACCGTATTTTTATTCATAAGTCATTGTGAAGAAACCATCATTTGATATAAATAAGTTGATTTTCATTAAAAATAAAGCTTCGACTTATATTTCTCTTGTTATTCAAGCTGACTAAAAAACGGTACTTTTTAGATGACATGACATATTTAAAGCCTATAAGAAGTATAACGAAGGTTGAATCCGTTTACAAATTATATTTCATTCATTTAGGATCTGTTTCTCTCATTTATTTGTTATCTATTATTAATTTTAAATTTTTGAATTATCCAGACAATAACAAAAAAGAAAGCACACGTAATTGTGCGCTCTCTTTTCAAATTCCTATACTTTTTTAATCCAAAACTCATATATCTGTTTTTTTATCCCACTTGCTTTTGATCCTTCACCGCTGTTTGGGCCAGCGTCATTTTCGCCTGCGGAATTCTGAAAGGCGAACACGAAATATAATCGATCGACAGGTCGTTCAAAAAGGCGATTGATTTTGGATGTGCTGCTGCTTCTCCGCAAATACCGATCTTCAATTGTGGATTGACCTGTCTTCCCCTTTCAATGGCAAGCTTCATCAACGCACCCACACCCGCTACATCAAGCACTTGGAATGGGTCATCCGCAAAGATCCCCGCCTCCATGTATTGATTGATGATCCTTGGAGAATCATCGCGAGACAAGCCTAAAGCCATCTGGGTCAAATCATTGGTTCCAAAACTGAAGAAATCCGCGTGCTTCGCAATTTCATCCGCTACAAAGCAGGCTCTCGGAATCTCGATCATCGTCCCGATCTGATACTCTAAAACCTGTTTACGAGCAGAAAGACTCTTCTGGATCGCCCCTTCAATAGAGGTACGCACGCGGGCAAATTCTTCGGCATCGATGGTAAATGGAATCATGATCTCCGGCGCGATCGGGTACCCCTTTTCTAAGGTCACTTCACAGGCAGCTTCAATGATCGCTTCTGCCTGCATTTGATAGATTTCTGGATAGGCAACGCCTAAGCGCAGTCCGCGGAATCCCAGCATTGGATTGACCTCTGCCAAATTATCCGTTTTCCGTTTTACTTCATTGAATGTTTTGCCTAATTCCTTCGCGACTTCCCGACATTCTTCGGTTCCTTTTGATAAAAATTCATGCAATGGCGGATCAAGCAAACGAATAGTGGTGGATTTTCCTTGAGCGGCTTCATACATAAATTTGAAATCTTGCTTTTGAACTTCTTTGAGATCCTTCAGTACGTCCAGTCGTTCTTCCAGACTGTCTGCAAGGATCAACTGCCGAAATTGCAGCAGCCGGCTTCTTTCAAAGAACATGTGCTCCGTTCGAGCCAGACCGATGCCCACTGCGCCTAACGCCATGCCCGTCTCAATGTCGTTCGGTGTTTCCGCGTTCGCCCGCACCTTGATGGCTGCATGGCGATCCCAGATGACATGCAATTCATCCAAGGCCACGGTATTTGTCACTTCCTCCATCGGAATCTCACCGAAATAAACACGTCCGCTTGTTCCATCGACAGATAGGATCGCCCCTTCTTCGATGACCTTATCCCCCACCACTGCTTTATTTTCTTCCAATACGGTCAACCGCTCACAGCCGACGACGGAACAAATCCCCATTCCGCGCGCCACGACTGCCGCATGGGAGGTCATACCGCCACGGCTGGTGATGACCGCCTCACTGACCGCGATTCCTTCAATGTCTTCTGGTGATGTTTCTTCTCGAACCAACACGACTCTTTCGCCGCGCGCCTTGGCCTCGGTCGCTGCTTCGGCAGTAAAATATGCCGCTCCTGTTGCAGCGCCCGGGCTAGCCGCCAAGCCAGATAAGAAAGATTCGTGGTTCTTCAATTCTTGCTCATCAAAGTTTGGATGCAAGGCCGCCTCTAAATCCTTCGCTTCGATGCGGCGGACTAATTCTTTTTCGTCAATAATCCCCTCTTTATGGAGATCAAGTAAAATGGTGAGCGCCGCTTTGGAGGTCCGTTTTCCGCTGCGGGTCTGCAAGATAAATAATTTTTCCCTCTCAATAGTAAACTCCACATCTTGCATGTCGTGATAGTGCTTTTCTAAGTCTTCACAAATTTCTTTTAACTGGCTATACTGTTTTGGCAGCTCATCCGCCAGCACCTGAATCGGCTTCGGTGTCCGAACGCCCGCAACGACATCTTCTCCTTGAGCGTTGATCAAATATTCCCCGAACAACCCTGGGTCTCCTAATGACGGATTGCGTGAGAAGACCACGCCAGTCCCCGAACTTTCACCAAAGTTCCCAAAAACCATCTCCTGAATATTTACAGCAGTTCCTAGATCGTCGCTGATGTCATGAAGACGACGATACGTTTTCGCGCGCTGGTTGTTCCAGCTCCCGAAGACTGCTTCGATCGCTAAATATAATTGTTCGATCGGATTTTGCGGAAATTCCCGTTGCAATTTTTTTCGATAGATCTCCTTGTACTCGCTTACAATTTGTTTCCAGTGGTCAGCCGTCAACTCATTATCAAACGACAAGCCATTTATTTTTTTCAACGCGGTGATGCGATGTTCAAAATCGTTGTTGTCCATCCCCATCACGACATTGCCGAACATCTGCAGCAAGCGACGATAACAGTCGTAAGCAAAGCGCTCATTTTGACTATTTTCTGCGAGAGCTGCTACCGTTTGATCATTCAATCCTAAATTTAACACCGTGTCCATCATACCAGGCATTGAAAACTTTGATCCGCTTCGGACCGAAACCAGCAATGGGTTCGTTACGTCTCCAAATCGTTTCCCCGTTTTTACGGATAACTGCTCCACAGCAGCCATCACTTGGTCCTTCATTTCATCGGTCAAATGATTGCCGTGATTTAAATAGTACAAACACGCTTCTGTTGTGACGGTGAACCCGGTCGGTACAGGCAGACCTAATTTCGTCATCTCTGCCAAATTGGCTCCCTTTCCGCCTAATAGATCCTTTTGTTCTTTTGATCCTTCTGAAAATAAATAAACCCAACGATTCATGCGCTTCTCCTCTTAAAAAAGTTTTATTTTATCTATTTTCAGTTTAATACGAGTATTATATAAAGTCAATAAGATGTTTATATAATTTTATTATGATCATATATGCGTATAAAAAGTGCCGCACACAATAAATCAGACACTTACATCCCTCAATCGCATCCCTGATCATTCGCAACGTACAAAAAAACAGGCGATTCTCTATAAAAAGAATCGTCTGTCGAATTTCTTATTTCTTTCATGATGCTACTCTCGATAACACAGACCCAATCCCTTTAGAAAGTTCCGTGTATAGTTATCGCCGCAAGGCTTGAAGTTACGATGCCCTTCTTTTCGCAAAATCGCTCCAAGTTCTCCCTTCGAAGGATACACCCCTGCCTCTGCTAAAATATCCAGCAAATCATCGCTAGTTAGGGCCAGCGCGATTTTTACCTTTTTGATCAGCACATTGTTCATGTGGTTGAGTTCCGAGCTTTTCGGTGCCGGTGGTTGTGCGGCTGCATTTTTCGGCTCGCCACGCTTCAAAAGAATAAACCCGTTCAAAAAAGTGTCTAGTGTCTTATTGTTGATCATTTTTTCATAGACATTTTTGTCGAAGCCGTCGCTCTCGTTTTCATCCTGGTTGTTTATTTTTGTCAGCATCGACTTTTCTTCTTCTCTGGAGATCGTCATGCCGCCAAGCTGGAATGCCTTTACAATCTCTGTATCCTTAATGTCCAGCGCATATCTTAATCGTAACAACAAATCATTATTATTCATTGGTTTCCTCCGTACCTTCGCCTGATCCTTTTACTATACCACAAAAAAAATTCGACTAAGGAGTGAATCCTAGTCGAATCTTGTTACATCAGATGCAGGAGGATCAACAGAACCGCAAGAATCCCGGGTGCTGCCTGAATCACATAAATGGATTTTGTGACGGTTTTCCCGCCGTAGATCCCTACGATCACCACAAAAAGATTCAACAGCAGCAAGACTTTTAGCCGTACATCCCCTTCAAACATGAGAAGACTTGCTAAGATCGCCAGACCTAAGCTGCCGTTATAAATCCCCATATTTTTCAAGGCGATCTGCGCATTCTTTTGAGTAACAAATTCATAGGGCATATCAAATGTTTTTGCCTGTTTTTCTGATGAAGCAAACATCTCTAATCCCATGATCACCAAATGAAGGAGACCGATGATTCCTGATACTAGCAAGATGATAACTGTCATGGTTGTTTTCTCCCTTAGACGTCTGCCGATTCATTACGGCAGCGTTCGTTTATCCCTCTACTATAGTCATCTTCTTCGGATTCTCCAAACAAAAATGCTTACACCTCTTCGATGATAAACCCATGGGTCCGTAACTGATACCCGTCTTCTTCATGGTAATTGGCGCCAAATAAATGACGGCCGTGCTTTTTCGTTTCCAGCATGTCGCCTTCATTAAAAGTCGCGACCACCGTTTTTTCCTTATACGTTCGCGTCAGAGAAACCGCTCGTCTATCATCATCGTAGTGCCACGTCATTGTTCCGTAACTAAATACTTCAGAAAATTGCTTTCGCAAAGCGATTAATTGCTTAAAGAAGGTGTGCAGCTCATGGTCTTGCTCTTCCCAGATCATACACCGCCGGCAATCCGGGTCCATCGCTCCTTCCATCCCCACTTCGGTTCCGTAATACAGACAAGGGGTGCCTTTTTGGATGAACATAAACGTTAAGACTGCTTTCATCATGCCCTTGTTTCCGTTGCATAACGTTAGGATTCGCGGAGTGTCATGAGAATCTAAAAGATTGAAGCTGACTTCATTGGTTTGATCCCGATAAAGCAATTGCTGGCGATTCATCCCAAAAATCATTTGCGAGATCGACAATGATCGTTCCACAAAGAAACCTTTGATACTGTCGGTAAAAGCATAGTTCATGACCGCGTGGAATTCATCTCCTTGCAGCCAGGGCTGTGACGAATGCCAAATTTCTCCTAAAATATACACGTCTTCCTTTTGCTTCAACACCGTTTCATGAAATTTTTTCCAAAAATGATGGTCGACTTCATTGGCAACATCTAACCGCCAGCCATCGATGTCAAATTCGCGAATCCAATACGTCGCTATATCAAGCAAATAGCGCTGCACTTCTGGATTCGCCGTATTCAGCTTCGGCATGTGCGGATTGAAATTAAACGTATCGTAAGTTAGATTTTTCGCATTTTCTGAATTCTCGACCGCCGTATACCGTGGTGGGAAAGTCTCAATATGAAACCAATTCGCGTAATCGGATTCTTCCCCATGCAAGATGACGTCCTGCCATTGGTGAGCGCTCGCGCCAAGATGATTAAAGACCGCGTCCAGCATTACACGCATGCCGCGCTCATGAGCTTTTTCCACCAACTCACGAAAAATTCGCTTATCACCAAAATGAGGATCAATCTCATAATAATCGACCGTGTCATATTTATGATTCGACGGCGAAGTGAAGATCGGACAGAGATACAGGCCATTTATCCCCAGCTCCTCCAAATAATCCAGCTTGTCGATGATTCCTTGCAGATCACCGCCAAAAAAGTTTTCCCGTGTCGGCTTTTCACTTCCCCAAGCAAGAGCATTTTCAGGATCGTTCGAAGCATCTCCGTTGTAAAAACGTTCTGGAAAAATTTGATACCAGACTGTTTGATGGACCCAGTCTGGAACCTTAAAACGATCAATCTCTTGAAAATAAGGCATCCGAAAATACAAATTATCCTGTGTCAGGTGATCCTCGTCGTAGCTGAATAGTCCTTGATCTGTATAAAAAACCTGTTTTCCCGCATAATCCGTAATACAAAAAGCGTAGGCCAAACGATGATGGGGAGCCATAACTTCAATCTCCCAAAAATCATGGGTATCCGTCGTATAATTTCTCTCCATTGGCCGCTGCTGATGGTACCATTGCTCTTCGGCAAAGAGATAAAAGTCCCCACCGATCAATCCGACGCTCTTTATCTCATTACGAGCTGTCTGCAAGCGAATCCTCATCCGTTCTTTCGTGTAAAGAAACGCAAATTCACTTTCGGGACGATGATATATTCCTGCTTCGTTCATCCCTCCACCTCCATTTCTACTTTTATTGTACCAAAAAAAATGTTAGCGACTCCACTTTGACCTTTTTCGAGCGTTCAAATACATTTTTTTCCTTGAAATATGCTACTATAATTATAGAAGAAAAAATTTTCTTCGCCTCGTTTATCGAGGATCACTCCAGGGCGTAGCATGTTTGGGGAAGCGGCTGCGTCCGTATTTTTTTGACAAAGCCACGTAATTTTGTTTTAATTACTATAATAATTATTGAAACGAGGGATCATGCCATTGAAAAACTAAGCGACTGTTGGAAGCTGCAAACCGATCTAGAATTGACTTATGTTGATGGGATCAGTGGGCAGATTTTCAGGACTGGCTTAGGTTTTCAACGGATGGTCTTTTTTTGTCGGTTTGCGGTCGCAATTTGCTGAGCGCAAGCAGGCATTAAATCAATTCGCGCATGTAGTGACTACGCAGTTTAACAGAGGAATCGGTGCAGGAAAATAAAATTGATTTCCGACCTTAAAAAAAAGCATTCTTCTTTCCTAAGCGAGCTGCCAGCTTCTCAACTATTTCCGCAAACGACTATCAAACTCCTACTCCTTTCCTGAAAATGGGGAGGATTTTTTTGTTCCATGGTGGAACAGGAGGAGGAATTTTTATGTCTACAATTAAAATTACACAGTTAACGTTTGGTTTTGATAAACAAGTGGACCCCTTGTTTGACAAAGCCAATTTAACCATCGATAGCAGTTGGAAATTAGGGTTAGTCGGCCGCAACGGTCGTGGAAAAACAACATTGCTGCAGTTACTATTAGGAAACTACCCGTATCAAGGAGAGATTCAGTTTCCTTTACACCCTATTTATTTTCCCACCGCGATTGAAGAGGCCGAACAGTTAACCTATTACGCCTTGCAAGCAGCGGCCGATTTTGAATTATGGAAGCTCGAACGGGAAATGAATTTGATCCATTTAGACCCACAAGTCTTGTGGCAGCCGTATCAGACACTCTCGGGCGGCGAACAAACAAAAGTCTTACTGTCTTTGCTTTTTACTCAGGAAAATTTCTTTCCTTTGATCGATGAGCCGACCAATCATCTCGATCTGCAAGGACGGCAGCATGTGGCCGAATACTTGAAACAAAAAGACGGCTTTATTATCGTCAGCCACGACCGCCAATTTCTAAATCAGGTGACCGACCATACCCTCGCGATTGAAAAAAGTCAGCTCGTTCTTTATCAAGGAAATTTCGCAACCTATGAAGAACAAAAGGCGTTGCGAGATGAATTTGAACTGGCTCAAAATAGAAAAATAAAAAAAGAAGTCAGCCGCTTGAAAAAAACGGCGGCTGAAAAAGCGGAATGGTCTCGTTCACGAGAAAAAGATAAATATGGAAAATCTACAGAAAAAGGCAGCGGCGGTATTTTTGATACTGGAGCTATCGGCGCACGCGCTGCACGTACCATGAAGCGTTCAAAAAACATCGAACAACGAATGTACGATCAAATCGAAGCAAAAGAAGGCCTCTTGAAGGATTTGGAAGATGTCGACCGCTTAACGATGCATTACCAAGCCAGTCGACACACGCAACTATTAAAGGTAGAAGATTTGAGTTTGTCCTATCCTGATCACGACGCCCTATTTTCACCTCTTTCTTTTGAGCTACGGCGTGGTGAGATCGTTGCCTTGACCGGTCCCAATGGCATTGGAAAATCCAGTATTCTTCATTACCTGTTGGGAACTTTTTCAGGTGAAGCGAAGGGAATATGTCTTCACCCAGAAATAAAAATCAGTTATGTTCGACAGAATTACGAAAACAATCGTGGGACCCTGCAAGATTTTGCGGAGGCCCATCGGCTGGATTACTCTGCCTTCTTGAACAACTTGCGAAAACTAGGCATGGCACGCAATGTGTTTCAAAATCGAATTGAGGAACTGAGTATGGGCCAACGTAAAAAAGTCGAGCTGGCCAAATCCCTCGCGCAAGAGGCAGAGCTGTATATCTGGGATGAACCGCTAAATTACCTCGATGTCTTTAATCAAAAACAACTGGAGGACCTCTTATTGCAAGTGAAGCCTACGATGCTGATCGTAGAACACGACCAAACATTTTTGGAAAACATCCACGCCCAGCAGCAACCTCTGAAAAAATAAAACGAACCGGCCGAGTTTTCCTCAGCCGGTTCGTTTTATTCTTGTCTCTGATTTAAAAAATTGCATCGATCCAACAAGCTTGAATCTCCCAGATTCCCCCTTGAATATCTTCAAACGGCAAGCATTTCATTTCTTTGATCGCTTGATCATACTGAAAAAGCTTTTGCCAGCTGCGCACCAGTTCTGCTTTCAGATGCGGATAAAAACCAGTGGTGTACACGTCGCCTTCATAACGAATCCTATATTTTTTTAACTGAGCAGCATAGGCCGCTTGCTCTTCAAGCGTGCCCAATAAACGCAAATTCAAAATTTTATTCCAATCAGACATACGGAAAAAAACGATTTTTTCAATTGGAACACGTAATTTAATTATTTGTGAGTCCAGCGAATGATTGACATATTTCGCATCTAAAAACGTCCAGATCGCAGACTCTGCTGCTGGCGGTCGCTCAACGATCTGTGCAGCGTGCTGACGATACCACCCATAGGCTTGGAGGAATACTTGTGAAGTCTCCCCATACTTTTCCTTTATATACGCATTTTTAACTAGATGCCTGCCCGATTCGAGTAGGTTCGCAACAACCTCTTGGCTTTGAGACGTGTACAGTGTTACCTTATTATCTTCGTAATCCATTCCGTGCGAATTTCCCATATCGTCCCCACTTTCCTCTCTCCTAGCACACTAGTGTCGTCGAAAAGGCGGTCATGGCTTTGCTCGATTTTTCGTTTGATATTGGGATAAAACGGTGTCATAAAGGCAGTCACATCATCAATTCCATACGTATTCAGCATTCTTGCATGTTCCTTTTGATCCGCTAAATCTTTAGGGATATACAAATGATTGACGATATTGCCCCACTTCAACAGATCAACAATGAGCAGCTGCTCTTTCTCCAGTTCGACCTCTAAAATAACATTCCCTTCACTGTTCGCGATCCTTTCTTCTTTCGAAAGGGAGACCCAGATCGGGTATTTTGCATCGATGGGCGGCGGAACAATCTTTGAAGCTCTATGAAAATACCATTCATACACACCAAGGTACAATGGGGCATGGTCTTCCATTTTCTGCTGAATATAGTTTTTTTGCGCCAGAAAACGCCCTGTTTGGTCTAGCACCTGTAAAATGCCTTCATGCTGTTTCGTCCAAACCTTTACTTTATTTGCCATGTCTCCTCCTTAGATTGAAAGAGACAAAAAATTGGTTTCTCTTAACAATCCAAACAAAAATTTTTCTCTTCATTTGGCAACGTAGCTCTGACATAATCTTGAATATGCGTGTGGAACGCGCGGACCACGGATGGCAGTTCGTTTTTCCGTAAAACCTCTACAAAAGCCAAGTGTTCCTCCGATTTTTTTTCAAGGATTCCTAAAGAGGACAGGTCTTCATTCATTGCGATAAGCAATTGATAGTATAGACTTTCTAAAATCTGCGCCCGTCTGACACTCCCTGACAACTGCCAGATGTATCTATGAAACGACAAATCAAGCGTATTGAACAAAAAGACTTTGTCCTCTTCATTGCGGCAACGCTCTTCGCCATCTTTCATTTCTAAAGCAATTTCCGTTAGTTTCTGAAAATGCGCTTCCTTGATCATTTGATTCCGCAAAATTTTATGTAAAATTTGCGTTTCAAGAGAAGTTCGGATCTCAAACACTTCCATGATCTCTGCTGGTCCCATTTCAATCACGTGGTTTCCCTTACGAGGGGAAAACGTGATCAATCCTTGCTCATTTAAAATGCGCATCGCTTCTCTCACAGGCGCACGACTAATATTGAAGTTATTCGAAATGTCTGTCTCAATCAAACGGTCGCCGCCTTTTAATGTGCCCGACAAGATTCTGTTTTTCACATACGACACGACCATGTCGCTTAAACTTTGCTTTTCGTATCTAGGCATAATATCCATAAATGAATCAGCATCCCTTCTGATATATCTTATTAATTATATCAGAAAGCCTTTACTAAGTCTCTTGTCGTTCGGGATTTGATTGTTTTTGCCTTTTATTACAACCATACCTCCGCACTCGTTTACGGAAAATGAGCAAAGTAAAATTGTGCCTGTATTCACATGAACAATTAGATCATTCTATTGATTCAGGCTTTTCTAGCAGCAAGGCTTTAAATAAACAAACCGCACATAACAGCATGATCACCGTCAAGGGAAGCGCTGCTACGATTGAACACGTTTGTAGCGCATCCAGCCCGCCTGTCATCAATAGAACCAAGGCCAACATCGCCTGAATGACACCCCACAAAATCTTTTTATCGTTTCCGGGGTTCAAGTCGCCCTCCGATGAGAACATTGATAGAACAAAAATACCCGAATTGGCCGATGTAATGAAGAAGGTACACAATAGGCAAATCGCGATAATAGAAAAGAGCATGCCTAATGGGTATTCAGCAAAAACAACAAAAAGAGCCGTTTCTGTGACCTCTTTTGCCTTGTTAATGATCTCAATGTCTAAATGAAGACCAAGACTGCCAAAAATCGAGAACCAAATAAACGACACCATTGAAGGAGCGATGATGACGCCCAAAACAAACTCTTTGATGGTTCTTCCTTTTGAGATTCTAGCGATGAACGTTCCAACAAACGGCCCCCAGGCGATCCACCACGACCAATAAAAAATCGTCCACGATCCGAGCCACGCATTGTCCCCGAAAGGATTGATTGAAAAGCTTTCTGACACGATCGTATTGATATAGCCGCCAAATGAGTTCGTAAAAATATTCAAAGCCATGATTTTAGGCCCTACCAAAAATGCACCGAGCAAAATCGCAATCGCTAAAAACAAATTAATATCTGATAACAGCTTGATTCCTTTATCGATCCCGCTGACTGCGGTCCACGTATAGACAATGGTCAGTGCGACGATGATCACTATCTGAACCAACCTCGTCGTTGGAATATCAAATAGGTAGTTCAGCCCTGAATTTATCTGCAAGGTTCCTTGTCCCAACGATGTAGCGATTCCTGCTACGGTCGCAAAAACTGCACAAATATCAATGAGTTTACCAATAGGCCCTCTCACGCCTTTTTCTCCTAAAATCGGTAAAAAAATACTGCTGATCAGTCCAGACGTATTTTTTCTAAATTGAAAATAGGCCAGTGCCATTCCAATGATCGAATAGGCTGCCCACGGATGAAATCCCCAGTGTAAAAAGGATTTTTGCATCGCCATATCTGCTGCTTTTTCCGTACCGCCAAAAGTCGTAAAATGATTCAGCGGTTCCGCAACACCCCAGAAAACCAATCCGATCCCCATTCCTGCACCAAATAACATCGCAAACCACGAACGGTTGCTATATTCTGGAACCGAATCATCTGGTCCAAGCTTTATTTTCCCAAAACGACTAAAAGCAATAAGTAACGAGAAGATGACAAAAACAAACATCGCGATCAAATAAAACCAGCCAAATGTATCCACCAAAAAAGCTTTTGTGCTATTCATCGCTTGCGCAAATGGGTCTGGAGCAATCAAGCCGATCAGTACGATTAATCCTGTAATCAAAAGCGAAACATAAAAAACGATATTTTTTTTCATCTTTAGGTTTCCTCTTCTCTTTAAAGTTTTTTTATTAGACGAACCGCGGTTTGGCGGTTCGTCCGTGAGTACAAATTAAACTTTCACTTCAAAAAGTCGAGGTTCTTCGATCTCCGTCGATAGAGCGTCCAATGCGACCCCTACTCGATGGTAACGCAGGCGATGTTGAACTTCTTTTGGTGTCGCAGGGTCTCCCAATGGGTACGGGATTGAGATCGTTGGCACGATTCGATTGACGCCCACGGTTCGAGCAACTGGGATCAAGTTCGCCATTTGAACGATCGTGATTCCTGCTTTTTCAATTTCTCTGGTCATCGTTGCACCGCAACGAGTACAGGTGCCTCAGGTGGAGGTTAAAATAACAGCTTTAACGCCATCTTCGATCAGTTCCTCTGCAATCTCTTGTCCCATCCGACTTGCTTCGGCTTGAGTCGTCCCTGTGCCGACAGTCGCATAAAAATAAGGATATACGCCGCCAATTTTGCCTTCTTCTGCGTACTCTTTCAATACATCTAATGGCAGGACAACATTTGGGTCATCATTGGCTGCGGCTGGATCGAATCCCGCATGGATCGTCATAAATTCACCTTTTCTCAGGCTATCCATCGATTCCACATTGTACTTCCCCCATTTTGTTGCCGATGCCGATTGGATACGATCCGGATTGCCAACGGGAACGATCCCGCCTGACGTAACGAGAGCAACTTTCAGTTTTGTCAATTCTTCGGCAGAAATAGCTGGAGCGATAGGAGCTCTCTCAGATTTTGGAATAACCAATTCAGAGTGATACGCTTCCCCATTCACCTTCTTCAGCAACATATCCATGACACGATCCGTCGCAGGAACTGGCGGGTCCAACCAAATTTGGTCGCGAACACCGCGCCCAAAATACCCTTCTTCTTCTGCCGAATGAAGTGTCTCTCCATATAATAAACGCAAAGCAAACGCGCTTATCTTCGCTACATCTTTACGCATCGCCGCAGCACTGGCACCGCCTTGAAAGATGTACATTTCTTTACGGTACATTTCTACGCCCGGATTCTCCTCATTCATTGACGTGATTGCGGGTACACCGAATTTCTTTTGAACAGCAGAACAAATATGCCCGCAGGCAGCCCCGTAACGTCCCGCTCGAAACGCTGGTCCCGCAAAGAAAATATCAAATTCTTTATCATCTAGAAATTCCAATATTCGTTTGATTGCTTCATCGGTTTCCGAACCCATAAAGTTATCCCCGCAAATAATCGTGTGGGTGATCTCTACTTCGTCCTTCAACGCCTTAGCGTAAGCCATACCCGGACCGACGATTCCCTCTCTTATTTCCGGCTCATGACCAGCAAATTCTTCCCCGCCGATTTGTCCGAAAAATTGATTGATATATAAAATCGCTTTCATATTTTCCCTCCTAATTCCTACTCAACTACTAGACGTGTCTATTCTCTTGTTAGAATTCCACCATCGTCTTTGTTGACCAGCCCACTACTTGATCGCCGCAGAACATGGCATTATTTTCCATAATAATAGAACCGTCCGGCTTCACAGACGCACCAAGAATCTCATCATTTGACCAGCCTCCCGAAAGTCCGTCCCGCGCCAAAGCTTCCAATTCACCTAACACGGTTTCCATCGGCGGTAATTCGATCAATGTCGAGACGTTTCCAGCAGAGACGATCGCGTCGCATTTTTCATCCATTGATACCAGCGGTTGGCTCGCGCCGTCGCGCCCAGTACATTCATTGGTCAATCCGACAGTCTTGATGCCCGCATCCTCCAATGCCACATAGCACGCTGTAAAATCAGCATCAGGATTGCCATAACCTTCCTCGGCAACGATTGCACTGTCTGCGCCCAAGCTTTTCGCCAGTTGTGCAACAAAAAGTGCTGCGCGTTCCTTTTGCTCTAAAGCAACGTTTAAATTCGACATAATGATTCCCAGAAAGTTGATCGATTGTCCGTGCTCTTCATACAAGCGTTTGATCATCGGAAAATTTTGGAAATCATAGGTCGACCATTTCGATGAACATGGCATAAATGATCCTGAAATCATCGCGCCATCCAGCACCTCATTCGGATGCATAAGCGTTGGGAGCATCCAGTTGCAATTCCAGCCGTAATTTAAGTCGTTGTACCCGTCATCTTCCATTTGAGACTGCGGTTGCAGAACAAAGACAACACTTGGTAATTTTGCTACAGCCTCATCACGCTTGGTTATTGGGTCCAAGGCATAGGTTTCTACCTCATCCGATTTCAACCCTTTCGTACAAGCACCGATATACTCAGCTAAACGCATTCCTGCCCAGCGCAAAGCATGGTTTTTCTTTTGCTGTTCGTGATGCTCAAATGTTTCATCTGTATCGGCTACTAATACTACATTTTTGAGTTGAGAGTAATACGTATATTTCGCGCCCTCGCCACTCATGTCGATCAGTCCGTCTTGAAAGCCGCCCCAATGTTTGCCTACAGCTAGCACGCTCATTCCCTTCAACGCATGGGTTACACCGTCTCCTGCCTGCATCAGTTTGCCTGTCACTCCGGGAAATACAGGACCACCACCGACGCGATACCGTGGTTCAACTGCCTCTTTTACTGGGACGATCCGAACGTGATCTCCTGGGTTAACGATGTGCAAATCTGCCTCCGTGATGTGTTCATCCTCAAACACAACGTCTAACGCTTCTTTTTTATTTATTGTCAAGAGACCCTTCGTGTAGGTTGTTTTCTCACCGAATTGAATCTCATTAACATGAAAATTTGCGATATCCAATTTCATGTTGCTTGCTCCTTTCTCATTTCCAGGAATCGGTTTTTAGAAAAAATCATTTGATTTACGATCCCTGTACCCTTATAGCAATGAATATGATTTTTCAGATATTGAACTTACTTTCCGATATAGCCTGCCTCTGCTAAAAATATTTTTGCTTCAGAAAGGTTCTTTTCAGCGATCATCACTACTGGACCTGTACAGCCCATCCCGCTTTCAGCGTATATGTTTTTCTTCCATAAATGCTGTACAGCTTCTTCTAGATCTAAAATTTCAACGCCGTGGATTTCTTCTGTGACGATCTCCTTTTCTGGAGGAACTGCTTCTTCTTGAAGACTTTCTTTTTGCGGCTGCGCTTCCTTTAACAGCTTGCTTAAAGAAGCTTGTTCGAGCTTAATGAACTCTGATTCCTGAATTTTTTTGAAATTTCCGCGAACCAATTCATCCGCAAATTCGATCGCACCACGAACGACCGGCGCACCTGAAGCTCTTGAAACGATCATAATCAATTTATCCATGCCTTTTCCAACGCCCGGACCATAGCCGAAACCTAACGATTCATAATTTCCGCCTGTAGTATAGGAAGAAAATATTTTTTGCAAGACGTTTCCGGTCAATGAATCCATTACCATAACATCACAGGTTCCGTTGAGAACATCATTGCCTCGCATGATCGCACCGCCTTCGCTGCGGCTGGAATCTGCAAAATGAATTGGATAGCCGTTTTCTGCCAAACGTTTCAACACGATCTCCGCTTGGCGAGCGCCATCAAGGTTCAATAGACCGACTGTCGGCGCTGCAATACCGCAAGCCTTGGCTGTAATGATGCCATATAACGCATTCAGCACCAGTGCTTCCACGCGTGTTAACGCAGATGTTCCAGTCGTTGTCGCAAGGTACATCTGTCTGCCTTTTGCAGGCGTGATGACTCTGCCAACAGTAGACACCCCAATAGGGAAAGGATAATGCATCGTGACTCCTGCATCCGCAAGTCCTTTTGTTAACAGCTCCTCGAGCCTCTGATGGCCTTCCTCTGCATCAGAAACCAAAACCGTCTCAATCCCTGAATAGTCTACGGTTTTCGTCCCGATTACTTTTATCGAAATCCCTTTGTCTGCGGCCATTTTTGCCGCTTCAATCAGCTCAGACTCATCGTGTTCGCTTCCTAGAGCAGTTAAGGCGACTGTTGAAGTAGTTTTTCGCCCCGTTTCCAAGGTGTCCGCAAGCTCTTGAAACACCTTTGCAATGAGTTGATCGGTTTCTTTTCCTGCCATAAACTATTCCTCAAGCTTTCCAGCAAGATGATTGGCAAAATCTCGTAAAGATCCCGCGATCATTTGCTTGATTTGATCTTCAGAAATTGTTTCTTCTTGTTTGCCGCTATTTTTTTGCATGACAAAAGAGATCCCATCAAACAAATTTGTCATTCTCCCTAGGAAAAGACTCCCTTTCCCGACAAACATTGCTCGATTGATACCATCTGCTAACATATTCTCTCTTGCAAAACCTAAATAAGGTATCCCTGAAGGAATGTGTCCTTGCGTTGGTGCCCATCCGACCATACCGTGCTGTTTCACGAAATCTGGCAGCTCCGCTTTTTGGATTTGTCCCTTCATTACTGCCAATGCGCCGATCATTTTATAATTTGCTTCCGGCACGTTCCCAGCCCCCGCCGGTTTCGTAATATCTGGATTTTGCATCTCTACAGAATATTTATCGATATCTGTTAGTTTTAATCCAGCGTTTTCCAAAGGGATACTCGTCAATGACGAAATCACCTTCTGAGGTGACGCTCCTGTTCCAACCGTGTGCCGCCCAACGATGTCGATATTCAATTCTGGATTGATCCCATCGTTTTTAGAGATCAATACCGCAAAGCTTGCCACACAATCTTCTAAAATCGGCAGACCTTTGTTCAAATGATCTTTTCCGTTCATGCCAAGCTTGGCAGTTGATCCGCCAGCAGCAACGATAACATTTTTGAAAACACCGGATTTAACCAAGGAAGCTGCTTGGATCAGTGCATGCGTAGGTCCAGCACAAAAACCACGGACATCGCTGCCTGTCGCGTTTTCCAGGCCTGCCATTTCCGCTGCTGCTTTTGCAAAATTCCCGCCGCCTCGTTGGTTCATATCTCCGCAGGCTTCTTCTGAACATTCCAATACATACTCGATCTCATTTTTATCAACGCCCGTCTGTTCTAGCAAATGTAAAATTGCAATCGTACAAGAGGCTTTTGAGACTAAGTTCTCAAAAATGACATGCGCAAATAAGGTATCATCTAAATTATGAGCGGCTTTGACACAACCAACCGTGTCTCCATTAAAATAGATTGGTTCCGCCTTTTCATTCTTGATGAACCCGTCAATATCTTCCTTCGTTACTTTTTCCGAAAGCTTTTCTAAGATTTGTTCATCCAATAAAGGATGCTTGTCCAATTTACTTTTTATTGATTGACTAAAACGATCTTCTAACTTAACCAAGTCAAAGACATCGACATATTTCATCATGCCGATAAACTCCTCTTCAGGCATGATTTCGCCGAATTTTCCTTGTCGTTTGTTTTCAGCTTTTTTATCATACCAAGGGGTCTCGAATTCTTCGAGTTCTTCTGGTGTCATATTGCCAATATAGACTTGGTTTGGTGGATAGGATACACAAGTGTCATAGTCCCGCAAGTGTTCGCTTATGTTTTTTAAGTATTCTGAATCAGGATCAATTTTTCTTTGAAGTGTTTGAGTAGTACCATTGTGTACTACCATATCTGGGGTATGGGCAAGAAAATAGCTCGATCCTTTCAATACGCTATACAATAGAAACATCCTTTCTTTTCACAATTTTGGAATGATACTGAACAAGTCAATGTCCAGTATCATAAAAAGCTGCACATCAAACTTATTCACCTATTTGACTTCGAATGGAAGCCATTTCGTCAACGATATCGTCAACATCTAGTACCATTTCCATCATGCCAACTTGTTCCTCGTACAGCTCAGAGTCGATCGTTTCTTTCATTTCTGGTTCAACGATATGATATACGTCAAGTCCTAACTGGACTCCCGCTAATGGACCGGCATACGTAGGGTCTCCTAAGGTTACAGTTTCGGCTGCTAATCCAGCAGCTTCACCTTCTGCCGCACCAAGAACAACAACAATATTCTCAGCACCAAATTCCTCTGTAAATTCCTTTACCCTCTTTTGATTTTCCAGATCCATTGCGCCCGCGGCCGTTCAGACAAAGCATTCTGTAGATGAGAATACGACATCTGCGCCTAGTGGTGTCACACATTCTTCAATGGCTTGACCAGGAACGCCGTCTCTGTCGCCGAGGATGATAACTTTTTTGTCTTTCAGCAACATAATGATTCCTCCTTGTTTTTTATATTATTTAATCGGTGTGACCCGTTAAATATACTTTTGAATCATTGCTTCTACACTTTCTGGTGTCGCATCGTCTTTTACCAGTTCTTCAACTTTTTTTCCATCCTGATATATGGCGATCGCCGGGATACCCAGAATTTTTTGCCCGATCGCTACCCTTCTCGCTTTCGCAGTATCCAGCTTTGCGAAGGGCATCTTATCGCTGTATTTCGCATCCAGCGCCTCGATACTCGGCATCAAAGCCTGACAGGGTTCACAGGTTTCTGAAAAGAAATCCACGAGCATCGTCCCTTCACTTTGCACTACTTCTGTTTCAAAATTCTTTTTGTCTAAAACTTTCATTGGTTCATTACCCCTTACCCTTATGATGTAGCTGTCTCTCCTGATAAAAGACAGCTCAGATGGTTCCTTCAAGAAAAATTTTAGTGATGCAGATACTTCTCGATTGCGACGGCTGCTGTGGCCCCATCACCACTAGCGGTCACCACTTGGCGAACATTCTTCACACGCACATCGCCTGCTGCGTATACGCCAGGAACATTTGTTGCCATTTTTTCATCGGTTTTAATATAGCCGTTCTCCATGTCAATCATGTTTTCAAAGAGTTTCGATTGGGGTAAATAGCCAATAAAACTGAAAACACCGATCAACCCGTCTTCTTCGTCAGCGTCAAAACGAGTGGTCTCATTGGTTTGGGTATTGCGGATCGTAATAGACTCGACGATCCCATCCCCATCTAAACGTTCCACGATCGAATGATAAATGTAGTGAATCTTGTCATTGGCCATCACTTGCTCGATCGCGATCGCGTCTGCTGTTAGTTCCGCCAAGTTTTGGATAATCGTTACTTTTCGAGCAAATGTGGCTAAGAAAAGTGCTTCTTCTACGGCCGAATTTCCCCCACCGATAACAAATACCTCCATATCTTCGAAAAAGGCAGCGTCGCATGTCGCACAATAAGAAAGACCTTTGCCCATAAACTCCTTTTCATTCTCGCAACCGATCGGACGGGGAAATGCTCCTGAAGCAATAATGACCGAACGGCCATGGTATTCTTCCTTTTTCCCTTTAAGAACCTTTACTTCGCTGGAAAGCTCAACATCAACAATCGTTTCTGCTGCTCTCTCAACACCAAAAGAGGCTACCCGCTCAGACATACGCTGAATCAGCGAACGCCCTGATTCTTCTTCGAGACTTCCTGGGTAGTTCTCGATCTCGGAAGTCAAAATAATCTGTCCGCCATCCTTTCCTTTTTCGATCAATAACGTTTTTAACCTTGCTCGACCAGCATAAATAGCTGCTGACAAGCCCGCTGGTCCTGCACCGATGATGATAACGTCATACACTTGCATACCTATCCCCCATTCTTTTTTATAACCTACGATGAACATTCATCGTGATTTACGAAATGACTCTTTTTCTGCTCCTTTGTAAAAAACGTAGACTCTCTATTGAGAGAATTTCATCGCATTATAATTGTGAAATAAAAAACTTACTATGTGCAGCACGTATGCTCGATTTATCGTTATGTATTTATCCGATTAACGTCGATTGTCGACAAACGACTATTTGTACAAAAACTATTCTATCAGTATTGGAAGCGCTAATCAATGTATTTTTAATCCAAATTTTTCGTTATTTATTTGGTAGGAATGACGATTTATTTTATTGTCTTATTGTCTATTTTTTATTTAGAAACTCAATTTTGTTACACAATTCACTTTTATCTCATTCTTTGAATAGTCCTCTTATCTTCCTAAATCGACATTTCAATAGGAATAATTGTTCGTTCTCAATTTGTTTTTTTAACTGACTAAAAAAATTGAAAATCTTCTTTCACAACTGTTTTTTTATTTTCAATAAAAAAAAGCCAGAGGATTTTACTCTGGCTTTTAACACGTATAAAAGTAAGATTTACCCAAAAGCTTGTTCCGTTCTTGAGATGATTTCGTCTTGAAGTGCTTTCTCTAAATTATTGAAATAGTCGCTATAACCCGCTACACGTACAATCAAGTTTTCGTATTCTTTTGGATGCTTTTGTGCTTTTAACAAGGTGTCCCGATCAATCACGTTGAATTGGATATGGTGCCCATCCAAGGCAAAATAACTGCGGACAAGTGACGCCATATTGGTGATTCCTGCTTCTCCTGCTACCACACTTGGCGTGAACTTCTGATTCAACAGTGCGCCGCCAGTTTTTGTCTGATCGATTTTAGAGGCAGACTTAATGACCGCTGTCGGCCCATTGCGATCGGCGCCCTTTTCAGGAGAAATACCGTCTGGTAATGGGATTCCTTTGTGACGGCCATTTGGCGAAGCTTCCATCACTTGACCAAAGTACACGTGACACGTCGTTGGTAAAAATTCCACCACGGTTTTAGAGCCTTTTGGTGTCGGGCGACCCGCGATCACTTCTTGCAGAGAGGCTGCGACATCTCGCAGTAAGGTATCCGCGTACTCGTCGTCATTGCCGTATTTTGGTGTGTCATTGTACACTCTGTCGTAGATTTCCTCGTAATTCTCAAAATCTGCTTCACAGGCGTCCAATAATTCCTGCATCGTCATCGTTTTTTCTTCAAAGACATTGTGCTTCATCGCAGCCAGCGAATCGGTGATCGTTGCGATCCCAACACACTGGATGTAGCTAGTGTTATACCGGGCACCGCCTGCATTGTAGTCTTTGCCGACTTTGATACAGTCATCCGACATAACGGAAAGCAGCGGTACGGGCATGAATTCCATATACATCCGTTCGATCAGGTTATTCCCAGCCACCTTCACGTCCACTACGTATTGCAACTCCTGATGGAAGGCGTCAAATACTTCCTCATAGGTGGTCATTTTGGTGAAGTCTCCTACGTCGATTCCCACCTGCTTGTCTGTATAATGGTCGTAGCCTCGATTCATCGCCAATTCAAAGACTTTCGGAATGTTTAAATAACCTGTTAATACATAAGCTTCCTTTCCTGCCACCCCAACTTCGACACAGCCTGAACAGATCCCGCTTTCTCTGGCATCGTCCACCGTTTTCCCTAGATAACTTAATTCTGCTAAAACGGCTTCCGAATTATACATAGCTGGCTGCCCCCAGCCCTTGCGAGAGACTTTTAAGGCTTCCCGCAAGAATTTTTCCGGTGATTTGCGAGAAATCTGTACATTTGAGCTTGGCTGCAGCAGCTTCATTTCATCCATTACCTCTAAGATCAAATAACTCACATCACTCACGCCGCTGGTTCCATCTGGACGCAACGCACCCGTATTTAAATTACAGAAATCTGTATATGTGCCGCTTTCTTTCAGTGTGATCCCGACTTTTGGCGGTGCCGGCTGATTATTGAATTGAATCCATAAATTCTCTAATAATTCCCGCGCTTCTTCTCGCGTCAACCGCCCTTCCTCAATATCTTTTTCATAGAAGGGTTCTAAATGCTGATCCAATTTCCCTGGCGAATAAGCATCCCAGTTGTTCATCTCCACCGTCACGCCAATGTGGGTGAACCAATACATCTGGATCGCTTGGCGGAAGGTTTGCGGCGCGTGTTCCGGTACCACATCGCAGACTTCTGCTAAATCCAGCAGTTCTTGTTTCCACTGCGGATCAGTCTCTTTTTCAGCTAGGTCTCGACATTGCTGCGCGTAGCGTTTTCCATAAATGATCATGCCCTCGCAGACCAGCTTCATGCCTTCCAACTCTTCCCGTTTGTTCAACGCCTCCATGTCCTTGTTGTAATCTAGATTGTCAATTTCTTGCTGGATATCTGCTTTGAAATCCGCAAAGCCCTTTTGATACATTTTTCCATCGGCTACCGTATGTCCTGGCCCACGCTGCATCAAAAATTCGGTGTATAATCCTGCATCAAACAACAAATGCCACTCTTCCGGCAGCAGACGATTCATTCGGGTCATCATCGCACGATCGTGCCAATAAGGAATGATGACTTCTTCTTGAATGCGACGATCTTCTTCACTTACACGGAAAAAGACTTTCTCACGATTGTTCATGTTTTCAAAGTCTTCTAAGGTGTGACAGCACAGTTCTGGGAACGTCGGAGCCGCCCACGGCTTATCGCCTTTTTCTCCTAAAACTAAAGACCCTTTTTCAATATAATTCGTCCGATTTTCCATAATGTACTTGAAGGCTTTCCCTCGTAATACAGGCGCGGAAACTTTGCCCTCCCATTTTTTATAGGCTTCCGTCAATAGGACTGCCCGTTCCATAGAAATACTCGGTGTACATTCCTTGTCGCTGATTTCCCGCAATCGTTTGATCCGTTCCGTGCTTCCTCTTCTCGTTGGTTCCAGTGTTAATTCCGCCATTAATTTTCCTCCTGTCCCATTTTTATGAATGACTGATAAAAACTATTTCCTCTGACGTTTAGGCTTTATGTTACAACTTAGCCGCCAATCGTCGCTTGATACCCTGCGTCTTGATAAACCTTTTGAAGTGCAGCGACTTTATCATCCGATGGTTTGACAAAATTTTGCGTGCATACTCGTTTTAACCGCTCATACTTGTCTCGGCCAAAATCATGATACGGAAGCAGCGAGATTTCACTCACATGAATTTTTTCGCTTGCCAGCCAATCAATAATCTCCTTGGCATCGACTTCATCGGCATTGATTTCCTCTAATAGGATCAGTCGCAAGTTGATCTCCGCTTGTTGTTCAGATAAAAATCGCAAGTTCTCCAGAACCAACTGATTGCCTACACCTGTATACAACTGATGGTTATGTGAATCTATGAACTTTAGATCATATAAAAATAAATCCGTATACGGCAGAATCCTGCGGTAATTTTCCGTTGGCGCTACCCCACACGTATCGATCGTCACAGTGATTCCCAAACGCTGACACTCCTGCGCCAAAGCCACGACATAATCCATATCTTGGGCCATGACCTCACCACCAGAAAACGTTACACCGCCACCGGATTGATCATAAAAAATTTGGTCAGATTGAATCTTTTTCACTAATTCTCGTAATGAATACTCTTTCCCGATTCGTTCCTCTTTCCCATATTTGTTTACCATGATCTCTGGTCCAAACATTTGGCTTTCAGGATTGTGACACCATTCACATCTAATAGGACACCCTTTGAAAAAAATCGTCGTACGTATGCCCGGCCCATCATGGGTCGAAAACTTCTGAATATTAAAAATCGTCGGCTTTTTCACGTGCTTCCCTCCCACCTTTTATTATAAAGTCTCACCACAACAGTTGCAAGCGCTTTATTCATAATAGTGAATTATTAACGATTGTTTTTCTGTATTTTTTCATTTAAATGATGCTTGTGTGCTTTTTAGGTATACTTACTATACATCCTCAATTTTCTTACTATATCAAAAAAATTCTTTAGTTCGCTATTCGATTCCCCCATTCATTTGGTAAAATGAATCGACGGAACGTTTTTTAAAACGAACGAGAATATAGGAGCATACATATGACTATTGGTGAAAAAGTTAAGAATTTGCGCAACGAGCGCGGAATGACCCTCAAACAACTTTCTGAAGCTACAGGCTTATCAACGGGATTTCTATCCCAATTTGAACGCGGAATCACCACCATCGCAGTCGAACATTTGGCAACGATCGCGGCGTTATTCAAAGTAAAAATCAATTACTTTTTTGAAGAAGAAGCTGTGGTCGAACCCATTATTCGCGGCTATGATCAGCCTGTGATCCACAAGTTGAATAATATGATCTACAAACAACTGAGTCGCACGCCACAGGACAAAAAAATCGCACCAAAAATGATCGAGATCATGCCTCATGAAAAACGAGAGCTTCCAACGACCTACCCGCATCATGGAGAGGAATTTGTCTATGTATTAGAAGGGATTCTAACGTTAGTGATCGAAGAGGCGACGTACCAGCTATACCCAGGTGACTCCGCCCATTATTTTTCAACCGTCAACCACAATTGGGACAATCAAACCAATAATATCGTTAAATTCATCGTGGTCCATTACCCAAATGATTATTAAAAAAACGTTCGATCACTGATGATCGAACGCTTTTTTTAGTTAGAAACGCAAATTCCGAAATTCATATCTCTGATGAAGATCGCTTGAGAATCTAACGTTTCTTATAATACGCCTACTTTTTGACGCGTATTTTCTGTTTCAATATAAGAAGTATCTTCCTCTCCATGCTATATATCGAAAACACACCCTGTGAGTTATTTTTTGCTCCTATACAATAGTAGTCTTTCATTATATCCTGTCCAATCTGCTTCAACAAATAAGTACTACAGCCTAATTCTATAATGATCGCGAATTGCCAACTTTAATAAAATAATTAATTGCAACGGAATCGTAGTCTATCTTTCATTCCACAGTTTTTTCGCTTATAATACTTTCAGGTGATTTGATGAATACAATAGATGCAACGGAAATCGTTGAAAAAATGAGCAATCAGAAAATAAATTATGATCGTGTGCTCCATAAGATGATCCAATCGTGGGAAAATGAAGACGTTCGCCCCCGAATTTTGATTCATTCTTGTTGCGCTCCTTGCAGTACCTATACATTGGAATTCTTGACCCAGCATGCGGATGTGACGATCTTTTTCTCAAATTCAAACATCCATCCTGAAAGTGAATACCAACGTCGCGTCTTGGTCCAAGAGAAGTTTATCAATGACTTTAATGCGGCGACCGGGAATCATGTAGATTTGATCATTGATGATTATAAGCCGAATGAATTTATTCAATTGATGCAGAAAAAAGAACTGACCGAAGAGCCCGAGGGCGGAAAACGCTGCACGGCTTGTTTCAATATGCGTCTAGATTTAGCGGCAAAAGAAGCACTGGACCGCGGGTACGATTATTTCGGCAGCGCCTTGACGATCTCACCGAAAAAGAACAGCCAGTTGATCAATCAGATCGGGATGGATATTCAAAAAATATACAATACCCATTATCTGCCAAGCGATTTCAAGAAAAATTCCGGCTATCAACGGTCGATCGAAATGTGTAAAGAATACGATGTTTACCGTCAATGCTACTGCGGATGTGTGTTTGCCGCAAAACAACAGGGCTGTGATTTGAAAACAATCAATAAGGAAGCCAAAGCCTATGTGAAAGAACATCGGAGAGAAACGCAGACACTATCAAATTAAGTCACAAAAGTAATTACTTATAAAATCAATCTGATGGGCTACTTTTTTCTATATTCAATAGAGAAGAAGTGGCCTATTTTTTTCGGTTTTAATTTCAATATTAATAATTAATATTGATAGGCTGTTGCACTTGATTTGACAATTCAAAAGTAAAAACATCTCTATTAAGCTCATTTTGATAATGAACTTAAATAGAGATGTTTTTTCCTGTTTTGCGGCTCAGTATCATTACTTTAGAATCAACCAAATAATTTTTATTTTAATAAACCGATCAGAATAATCCCTGCTGTGATAAACATGGCTCCCAAACTGATTATTTTTAGTTCTTTTCTCGTTTTCTGAACTTTCAGTATTGCTATTCCTGCATAAATGGAAATTAGAACTGCCAATTGTGAAAAAGTAAAGCTTTTAGCCACCCCGATTACTGGTATGGAAAGGAATAGACTGACATTTGCGATACTCCATGCTAGCCCTGTTCCAAGATTTTTTCCTACTTCACTCCAGTTCGCATCACTTCTCATCATAGTTGATAAAATGATTGAAGATATCCACATTCCAATTGCTTGCGGTAAAAGTACCTCCGCCCCACTAGCCTGAAAACCTTGCGGTAATGTTACATAAATAGTTAATGCTGTGGACGATAAAAGCAGCGAATAAATAGCTTTTCTCTTTTCTACAATTGATTGCTGAGTTTCTTTTCGTTCTCCTAAATATGAGGTTAAAAAAATACCAAAAATGATTAAAAGAATACCTCCAATTCCGACTGTCACCGTATTCCAATTTGACCATTCTTTAAAAAAAATTGCCGCAATGAACGTTGTTCCAATCAATTGAGTTCCGTTCGAAATTGGCATAGCTTCAGATACAGGGAGCAATTGAAAAGAATAGAATTGCAAATATTGTCCGATTGACCAAAAACATCCAGAGAAAAGAGCAGCTAAGAAATGTTGTCTATCGTAACCAGGGTCAACAATCAAAGTGAAAACAACCCCTATTAATAAACTCATTGTTGTTGTTCCCAAAAGCTGATTGATTGGTTTCGCATTGGTCAATTTGGCTATAATAGGCATAAATCCCCATCCTAAAGCAGGTAACAAAAAAATAATAGTCATTGATTTCTCCTATATATCAGTTAAATCGATTCAATAAAAGACTGAGTAGCTAACCCAGTCTTTTTCCGATTTAAAATTTAAATACCTCGTCTTGAATGGTTACGTTTTGATTCTTCATTAACAAGTTTCCGTGAATCATTTCAGGAAAAACTACAATGATCATATCATCTTTTTGTGCCTTTTCCAGTTTTGTTAAATCTATCACGGCAAGCAGGGTCTCGGACTTCACTTTTTGTCCTTCGGATACTCTGATTGAGAAGGGCTCTCCTTTTAAATCCACGGTGTCTAATCCCATATGAATCAAAATTTTTTCTCCTGTTTTACTCTCAATCGTAATCGCGTGTAGGGTTGGGAAAATGTTCTTAACAATTCCGTCAATCGGGGCATAGACCCTGCCATCATGTTGACTGATCGCAAATCCGTCGCCCATCATTTTTGAAGAGAAGACCTCGTCCTTTACTGCTTCTAAAGGAAGAACTTGACCATTCGCAACAGATTTCATAACTTTTTTTGTTTTAAAAAAAAGCATCTTCTTATCACCTCTAAACTAATTTTGGCCAGTATTCTTTATTGGCTTCAATCATTTCATCTAAAATATTTTTTGCAACTCTAGCATTAGGAACGGTTTGATTAAGCGTGAATGCCTGTAAGGCTTTCTGATAAGAGCCTTCAAAGTAAGCATCTACTAACAATTTTTCAGCTGCTACTTGGGCTTCCATCAACCCTTTATGGAAATCACTAATAGGTTCCCTTAATGAAATTGGCTCGACTCCTGTAGCCCCGACATAAGCTGGCACTTCAACAACTGCATCTGCTCGCAAGTTTGGAATGGCTCCTTGATTTGGGACGATCAGCATAAAGCGCCGACGTTCATCATTTAATAACGAGGTCGCCATATCAACGATGTACTGTCCGTGTTCACCGAAATTAAAGTTTAAAATATCTTCAGTCGCTCCATCGCGAATTTTTTCCGCCATCTCTTTCGTATTTTTCTCTCTACCCTCCATCACCATGTTGGCACGTGTATAGTCTTTATCTGCGTGCTCCACTACCATATCTGGATATAAGTAATACTCTAAATAATTGTTTGGAATATTTTGAGGAAAGTTTTTCGTAATCACTGACATCATACTGAATGCTTCCTGCCAAGTTTTATCGCCTGCATTGAAATCAGCTACTTCCATTTCTTGTGTGGTCAATTTTTCAATGATCTCAGGCATCACATCTCGTTTTAACTCTTTATCGTAGATCGAGGTATACCAGCCGAAATGGTTTAACCCGTAGTAAGTTGGTATCCAATTTTTACGATCATAACCATAATTGACAGCGATTGTTTCTTCAATTGATATCGTCATGTCACAGGCATTGATCATTTTTGCCTTTGGATATTGTCTGCGAACCGCTTCTGAAACGATTGATTCAGGATTCGTGTAGTTCAGTATCCACGCATTTGGAGCATACTCTTGCACATAGCCAACGATTTCTAACAACCCATTCATTGAGCGCATACCGTAAGCGAATCCCCCTAAGCCGCAAGTTTCTTGTCCCACTAACCCATGGTTTAATGGGATTTTTTCATCTTTCTCCCGCATTTTCATTCCACCAACCCGAATTTGTGAAAATATAAAATCACTTCCAGTGAAAGCTTTCTCTGGGTCTTCCGTTGAAGAAATCACCACATCTTTAAAGCCTTCTTTTTTTAGCATATATTGGATGATCAAATACATATCATCATTTCTTTGTTCATCAATATCGTATAAGCGAATCTCTGAAAGTGGTAAGCGATCCGCGTTGTTTAAGACGGCTTGAATTATTCCTGGTGTGTACGTACTACCTCCGCCAGCAATCGTAATAATTTGTTTTTTAGTCATTCTATTTTCCTCCTATTGCTCCAATAATTTATTAAACTCGGCCATTACATAAGTAACTTCTAACCCGATAATGACTTGATAATTTTTTTCTGTAGGTTTAATGACACCACTGACTCCTAATTGTTTAATTCGTTGTTCATCAACAATTGTTGGATTTTCTACCTCAACTCTTAAACGTGTATTACAACTATAAGCGTCAGAGACATTCTCTGCCCCTCCAAAAGCCTGCAGCATTTTTTTTGCCATATATTCATAATTTTTACTCGCTAAGCCTAGCTCTTTTTCTTCTTCTATAGTTTCTACTCCATAATCTGTCGCCACTTCTCTTCCTAAAGTGTGAATGTTGCGTTTCTTAATCAAGTAGTAGAATGTAAAATAATAAAGAGCAAAGAAAACGAGCCCAACTGGAATGATTAATATTGCATTCGTTGCAATCCGAAAGTTGATCAAATAATCAACGATACATGCTCCAAAAGTAAAACCAATTCGAATATTTAGTAAATAACAAACAATCCCTGCTAGACCTGCAAATATAGCATGTACAACGTAAAGCATCGGCGAAAGAAACATGAAACTAAACTCGACAGGCTCAGTGATGTTTGAAATAAATGACGTTGCGGCCCCACTCCCCATAATTCCTTTAACCATATCCTTGTTTTCCTTGTATGCTGCTCGATAAATTGCGTAACAAATTGCTGGAACTCCAAACATCATAACTACGAAGAAACCTGATAAAAATAGACCTGCCTGCGGATCTCCATTAATAAAACGCGTCATCTCACCTCGAAACACTTCGCCATTAGGTGCTGTGTAACTACCTAAATCGTAGTAAACATAAGTATTTAGAACATGATGAAGACCAAAAGGTATCAATAAGCGATTCAAAAACATGAAAATTCCTACTCCTAAGGCACCCATATTTACTAATAATCTCGCAAAAGTGTCAATCCCCGCTTGAGCAAATGGCCATAAGAAGCCAAATACAACGGAAGTAACAGTCTGAATAATCATAACCATCGTCAATGGAAATTTTTCACCTGCAAAATAAGAAAAGACCATCGGTAATTTTTGTTCTTTGAATCGATTATAAGTCCACGCGGCAATCAATCCGGAAATAATCCCGCCGAAAATCCCCATATTAACAGCCGGATTCATGATCTCTAATCCTTTTTTCAACGTAGCAATTGCAAGAAATCCGGTAAGTGCAGGAATTCCCTTGTCCTTTGTTTTGGCAAATCCAATCGTTACACCGATTGCAAATAGTATATCTAAATTCCCAAATACAGCGTTTCCAGCGGCACCAATGACTGGAATGTTCAACATATCGTCTGCAGAAAGGCGCATAATCAAACCCGCCAATGGCATCGCAGCGACCGGAAGCAGCATTGCTCTTCCCAATTTTTGAATATTTGCTTTGAAATTCGACATTTCTAACTCCTCCTTATTTTAAATATCCTTATAGGTTATTAATTCAATTGAAAAATCTTCTTTGACCAATTGTGCAAACTCTGAGTGTATCAAAAATTCTACTTGATTTGCCCTTGGATAAACAAAGCTCGATCCATTCAATAGTGCTTGATCAAGATAGGCAGTGTGACACATAACTTCAATTGTTTTGTGTGCACGTAAAATAGAAAGTAATCGTTCCAAATACTCCTCTACTGAGCAATCAATCTGACGTTTCTCAATAACTGCTTCACCAACATCATCAAAATGAGGTTCAAAATAATCCACATGGCGCACTTCATTTTTTTTCTCAAAATTACCCCGAACGGGAAGATCATATTTTTTAGCCAATGCGATGATAATTTCCTGATTCATTCCGAACGTATGTGTATGGTGATGGCTATCTAAATGAGTTGGAAAAATTCCAGCACGATAAACCTTTTGGATTTGTTCATTCCATTCTTGATAGAGCTGGTCTCCATCCACCTTAAAAGGTTGTGTATAAAATGATAGGTTCTTAAACTTATCTCCATCCATCAGACTCTCAACATTTTTCAACAATGGCTTTCCGCAAGTCAATGTTAGATGGACGCCAACTCCAAGATTTGGTAAATCTTTTTTTAGTTTCACTGCGTGTTCGAACCCTGGCATATTCGCCATTAATGTTGTTGATGTCAAAATACCTCGTTGATAAGCATCCATGATCCCGTAATTTACACCGTAGCTATAGCCGAAATCATCTGAATTGAATATTACTTTTCCCATTTTTTTCTTCCTTTCTTTCTTATACTAAAAATAGGCGCAACCTATGAGTACAGAAAATTTCTCTGTAATTCAAAAGGTTGCGCCTATTAAATAGTAACGCCCTATTATTGAATTCTAGCCAAATGAATCGCCAAGTATATGACCTCATTTTCTTGAACAGCCAGATTGAACTTTTTTTCAATCATTTGTTTTATTGCAAATGCTGTTCGATATGGTTCACTTTCTTTAAAAGTATTAATAAAAAAACCAATATTTTCTGTCGGAGATTCCTCCTGATAAATCAAACGCTTAACCAAAAATTTAATATGAATCATCATTCGATGGTAAGCCAATGATTCCTTATCAAATTGATATCCATAGATTTTCTCTAAATCCTCTAAGATTGTTTTTGTCATTTCTAAGATCTTTAGACTATTTAGACTATTTCGCTCTCCCAGTTCAGCATTGATAATATGCATCGTGATAAATCCAACCTCGTTAGCGCCTAACTCTGTATTATAGCGCTGATTAATCAAGCTAACGACTTCATTGGCTGTGGTATATTCCTCAGGATAGAGTAATTTCATTTCAGGTAACATGATTGCAGTTACTTGGCTATCTTCTTTTTGACGCTGAATAGCAAAGTAAATATGATCGGTTAATGCGATATAAATATTCGAGTCTAGCGGTGAAGCGATTCTTTTTGAAATGAACTGAATAATTTCTTCAGAAAACTCAATAAATTCTATTGGGATTTGAGCAGCCATTTCACTGAACATTTTCGTTTTCTCTTTTGAGTCTAAAGTGAAAAATTTATCAGCTCGAGTTGGATCAAAATCCTGTTTGAGGCTAGCAGAAAATCCTATTCCCTTACCCATAGCGATTTTTTCTGTCCCATCGTCATCAATTAAAATTACATTATGATTGATTTTTTTGACCACCTTCATTTGCTGTACCGGTCCTCTCTATAAAATACTAAAGCTTTTATAAAACAACAAAAAACGACCTAAGGAAATTGTCTTTCCTAGGTCGTGCCTAATTTAATAGTTACACCCTATCTGTTTACACGCTCAATATAGCAAATAAAAAAAGCGCTGTCAATAAGATTTAAATATTAATTTTAGATCAACATTATTCTAAATGAAACATTCTATAAATTCCAATAACACTTAACAGTCGATTTATCTTTTAATTTTCTTTCATGATTATCTAACTAATTTTTCCAACACCTGCATCACACCTGAATCATTATGAGAAGGTGCTTGGTTTTTTGCCGTTGTGAACACTTCGGGGCTGCATTCTTTCATGGCGTAACTGTGTTCTGTTAATGCGAGCATTTCCAAATCATTGTTGGCATCGCCAAAGGCCGCCAATTCATTGGGTTCAATGCCCCATTCGTCCAGCAATTGCTTGATCGCACGGCCTTTTGTGACTCCCGGAATGATGATATCGATGCTGCCGTGTCCACTGGTGACCGCGGTGATTTCTCCTGCGAAGGTTTCATTCAGATGGGCCGCGATCGCGTATGTTTTCTCTACTTCCACGTCTAACGCAAATTTTACGATGGGATCGTCTGGTAGAGTGTCGAAATCCGCCACTTCTTCCAAACGATAGCTATAGATGCGCGCAAATTTTTTGAAGTCTTCACTGGCACTTTTTAGCATATAGGAAGAGGCGATCCCACAGGCAACAAATTCCAACTCATGTTCGCTCTGAATGAGTGAATCCATGATTTTTTTGGTCAGCTCTTTAGAAAAATGATGCTCCTGCTGCAAGCCGTCATCATTAAAAACCAGTGCCCCGTTCTCGGAGACATAGGTGATTCCTCGATCGCCGCTGAAAAAGGAACGTAACTGGTAATATTGATTCCCGCTGGCGACGATGAAACGAACACCATTTTCCCGCATCTTCGAATAGAGTTCCTCAAATCTAGGACGATCATAGTCGTTTAAACTGTTCAGAAAGGTTCCATCCATGTCTACTGCTACTGCTTTAATCATTTGTTTCCTCCTTTTTCGTCAATAATTGATGCAGCACATTTAACTGCAATTCAAAATTTTGCCGCGCTTTTTTGTTTTCTGTATCTAAAATAAATCCGCAGGACAAGTTGAGCAATGCCGCCAGCATTAAAAATCCTGCTGTGATCAATGTCGGCATTTGCTCAACGAACCCTGTACGGAAATAGTCGATAAAAACAGGTGTGCCCAATCCAATAGCACCTACAGCCAAAAGAGCCGCCAATGCACTAAAAAACAGAAGTGGACGATAATCTTTAAATAACTGAACTATCGTTTTGATCACCCGTACTCCGTCTGAGACTGTATTTAATTTTGATTCACTGCCTGTTGGACGATCACGGTAATCGACTTCAACAGTTTTGATCACAAAATTTTTATCCAGCGCGTGGATATTCATTTCCGTTTCTATCTCAAAACCCTTGCTCAAAACGGGCATGCTTTTCGCAAATAGCGGACTCAAGGCGCGATACCCGGTCAAAATATCTTTGATGTTTCCGTTGAAGAAAGAATTGATCAGACGGCGCACCATGACATTTCCAGAATTATGAAAGGGACGCTTGTTTTCGGAGAAATACGTTGAAGAGAGGCGATCCCCCGTCACCATGTCCGCACCGTTTTCAAGCACTTCGCGGCACATCTTGCGGGCATCTTTTGCGGGATAGGTATCATCGCCGTCCACTAATAAATAGCATAGTGCGTCGATTTCACGAAACATTGTCCGTACGACATTTCCCTTTCCTTGCCGACTTTCTTTTTTTACCTTCACCCCTGCTGCTTTAGCGATGGCATAGGTATTGTCGGTGGAATTATTATCGTAAACATAAATGGTCCCCTCCGGCAGCTCTGCTTTGAAGTCGTCAATCACTGCTTGAATCGTCTGCTCTTCATTATAGCAGGGGATCAGTACGGCAATTTTATCCACTTACTTCGTCCTCTTTTCGTTGATTTTTTCGATAATACTTCGGCGTTTGATTAAATCGTGCTTTAAACAGCTTTCCGAAATAGCTGGCATTTTTGAAGCCGCACGCCTTTGCCACTTGCTCGATGGGCCAATTTGTATTCACCAATAGCGCCGCGGCCATGGACATTCGGTAGTCATTGATGTATTCCATCGGCTTTTTTTGAGTGAAGCGAGCAAAGATGCGAAAGCATTCGGAGCGGCTGATGCCTGTCGCTTCACAAATGGTCTGGATCGTCACGTGCTTCATATAATTTTTTTGGATGTAATACATCACTGCTTTGATTTCTTTTTCGTGTTTTTCTGGTCGTTTCATCAACGTTTTTTTCTGCTGTTGGAATAAATGAAGAAATACTGTTTCCCAGATCGAACTAAGCTTAGAAAGGACACGCAGCTCATAGCCCGTTCCTTCTTCGATCGACGCCAGTTCTACCAATCGCTGAAACATCTCTGCGCCTATCGCCGTTCGCTTCTCGAACAGTCTTCCAAGAAAGCCTTCGTCCCTTAATGATTGAAAATATTTTTGGTAGATCGTTCCCGCACCACCGCCGGTCAATAGATCCGTAGAAAAAACGATCGTCAGCATTTTGGCGGAGCGATTTTTTTCCTGCAAAGCCGCCCCATGCAAGCTATTCGAAAAAACCACGACGCTGTCTCCTTCATTTAAAACAAATTGCTGATCGTTCAATCGATAATCCAATGTTCCCTCCAGTAGCACATTCATCTCGATCGTCTCATGCCAATGGTAATTCAATATCTGACCAACCGAATCATTAAAATCATCCTGCCAGACACCAAAAGGAAACGCATCGTCTGGAAACACCATCAGTTCTTTCAGATTTCTATCTAAGTAAAGCTCTTTCGCAAACATCGCATCACATCCGAAACTATTTTTATAGTATATTAACTTATTATAGCGTTTTCAGCGTCATTTTGAAACTATTTTTTTATAATCAAACATTCGTTTACAAATTGATAGGCTCTTATTCTATTTAAAAACAGGACCGCGCACGTTTATTAACAAAAAAATCACTCCCGCGCCTGCGAAAGTGATCGTCCTTAATAGACTTGGTATTCTTGTCCGGTTTGTTTGCCTTCGACGCTTTTTACATACGCCATTGCGACCCGCTCTGCTGGCACTGGAACAAAGCCTTTAAAGGAGTCTTGGTAGTCGTCGTAGGACTCCACTAACACATTGGGGCTGACACAATTGATTCTTTTGCCGTGGGTAAAATCAATGGCTGCTGATTTTACGAAGGCCATCACACCACCATTTGCCATGGCCGCAGAGGCACCGCCAGGAATGGGGTCGTCCTTCATGATCCCAGTCGTCAAGGTAATGCTGCCGTCGTTGCGCAAATACTTCTGTCCAATCAACACCAGATTGATTTGTCCCAGTAATTTGCTTTGCACCGCCACCATATTGTCCTCCGGCGTCATCTCCTCTACCCCACGAAAGGTCGCCGCTCCTGAGGCATTGACGATCGCATCAACATGACCGACTTTTTTAAACAGACCTTCGATACTTTCCACCGAAGTCAAATCTACATGTACATCCCCGCTCGTTCTCCCCGCCAGGATCAGTTCGTGTTTTTCTTTTAATTTCTCAACGACCGCCTGACCGATCGTTCCATTTCCTCCGACTATCAAGATCCGCATGATTGTCCACTCCTTCTCTCCCATAAAAAATTTTTGATCGTATGATTTGCTTCTTCTATTATAGAACAATCAAAAAAAGCTTTCAGCATAAATTGACATGAAAAAAAGACCCGCCATCGCAGGTCTAAGACTTAATCTTCTTTGTTCTTGTCGATCTTTTTGTTGATTTTACCAGCAACATCATCTGCTGTTTCTTTTGCTTTGTCTTTCGCTTTACCGAAGCCTTGTTGGATTTTCCCTTTTAGTTCAGTTGATTCATCATCGGTTACTTTTCCTTTAGCTTCGTTCACTTTACCTTTTAGCTCATCGTTGTTTGCCATAATAAACCCTCCTAATGATTCTTCTATTTTTCTTAGAGAAAAATACATTTGACTCTATCTCTAAATTTATTCTACCACCAGGAAAATAAGATGGCTAAGAATCTGCTTGCGTTGTCAATACAGCTTCCGCCTGTTCGATCTCCCGCTGCAACGCCTTGATCCGCTCCGTTTTCAGTTCACTGGAAAGCGTCAATTGCTCCAGCCTTCTCAATTAATTTTTTGCCGCAACTAACTCTGCTTTCACAACTAAAAGAACGCTTTCATTCATCTCCATTGTACATTTCCTCCCAAGCACCGCGCACCAATCTCTTCTTGATTCTATGCTACACTGCTTCTGAGGTGAAGTAAATGCGAAATACATGGTTACAGGAACAATTAGGGGCTATTTCAGAGGAAAAGTACCAATTCGTCGTTGACGAAGCGGTGAAATATATCGAACAATTAGAAGACGACAATGAAAGTTTGCAGATCGCTCTGGAAGGCAATATCTGGAGCCCTAAAAAATGGAACGAAAAAGCAGAGAAGTAGCCAAAAACGTTGGCTACTTCTCTGTTTTTTATTGTTCATCCAAATACCGAATCCCACGCATCAACCGTTCTGCCCCGTCGATGATTTTTTCTTTTGGAGCACCGAGGTTGAAGCGCAGATAGGTGGCTCCTTCTGGTCCATAGGTCTCGCCTTTCATGATGGCGACCTTCTCTTGCTTCACTAAAACCCTTTGCAGCTCCTCCATTGAATAGGGTACGTTTTCAATATTGATCCACCCTAGATAGGTGGCTTCTGGAATCGTAAAGCGAAGACGCGGATCGCCATCCAAAATCTTTTTCAGTTCGGCGAAGTTTTCATCCACTGTCTGATTCAATTCCTCCACCCATTTTTTCTGATTTCTGTAGCAATCCATCGTGGCTAACAGCGCTGGATACGGGATCGAAGACAAGCCGTCGCGTCCTTTTAATACACTTAAGAATTGTTCCCGCAATCCTTCATCTGAAAAGATGCCGTAGGAGCCGCCCAATCCTGGAGAATTAAAGGTTTTAGACGCGGATGACAGCAGAACCACGGGAACCTCGATTTGATCGGCAAACAGTAAGATGGGCAAATGTTGTTTTCCTGGTCGGCGGACATCCATGTGGATCTCATCACTGATGATTGCCACTTCGTACTGGTTGCATAGTGCAATCAAACGACTCAATTCGTCTTCTGTAAACACCCGCCCAGTTGGATTGTGGGGATTGCATAGGAGGAAGATCGCCGGTTTTTCCGTCTCAAAGGCGTGTGCCAATGCTGCAAAGTCGATCGTAAACTCTTCGTTCTGATTGGTCAGCGAGAAGGCGAGGAGTTCTCGCTGATTGCCGCCGATACAGTTGAAAAAGGCATCGTAGCAAGGGGTGAAGGTCATGACTTTCTCCCCTTTTTGGCTGAGTAATTGCAGACAGACGGACAAGCTGTAGATCACACTTGGTGAATAGACACACCATTCTGGATCGATAGAACAATCAAATTCCTGCTTAAACCAATGACCGATGCTTTCTTTATAGTCCAGATGATTCCAGCGCGTGTAGCCGAAAAATCCCTTTGTCACGGCTTCATCCAAAACGGCGATCGTGCCGTCGGGAATCATAAAATCGGTGTCTGAAATAGAAAACGGCAGCAGGTCTTTTTCCCCAAAACGGTCCTGCACGTAATCCCATTGGGTAGAATAGGTGCCGTAGCGCGAACGCTGCTCGTTAAAATTGCTCAAGGTCGATTCCTCCTTCATCGAAGGATCGGATCACTGCCGACAATAAATCAATGGTCGCTTCCACATCAGCGATCTCTACGATCGACTGCCATGAATGGCAATAACGAACCGGCACACAGAAAACCACCGTTGGTTTCCCTGCAAAAAGCTGTACCGAACCGGCATCTGTTCCACCGCCGCCAAGTAAATCGTATTGCCAAGGAAGATGATTCTCTTCCGCCACTTCTTTGCAGTAATCGATCAATTTTATGTTGCCTAGTGCTGTTTTATCCGCCAGAACGAGTCCCGGACCCTTCCCTTGGATGCGGTTCGGAACCTCCGCCGCTTTGGGTGTATCTTTGCCATTCGCAACATCGATGACTATATTGATGTCTGCATCCACGTGAGCGGCCGCGACTTTTGACCCGCGTGTTCCTGCTTCTTCTTGGACTGTACCGACACCGATCACCTCGATATTCTTCGTCTCCACTTGGTTTTTGACTTGCGCCATCACCGCACAGGCCACGCGATCATCCAGTGCCTTGCCGATGATTTTCTTTTGGTTAAAGCTTTTCTTGGCTGTCGTATTCGGCAAGATCATGTCACCCACCTGCAAGCCGGCTTCTTCTAATTCCGCTTTTGAATGGGCACCAAAATCAATGTACATCTCGCTGATCGGTACGACTTCTGCCATTTTATGGCTTGTTTTGGGCAATGTTCCCACGATTCCTTCTAATACAGCACCGTTTTTACGACAAGTCGCCCGTACTTGCTGCCCTAAAATCACATGTCCCCACCAGCCCCCGATCGGGTAAAAAGAGACAAACCCGTCGTCGCTGATGCGATGCACGAAAAATCCCACCTCATCCATATGGGCATATAAGGCGATTGTTTTCTTTTTTGTTTTTACCTCTCCGAAATAAAGATTCCCAAAGGCGTCCTTTGTCGCCGGTTCATCAATGATTTCTTGCAGCGCCTGCTGCACCTGCGTCTCTTGTCCCGGCAACGCATCTAAATTGGATAGAGCCATTAATAAGCTATCGGTTGCAGTCAATTGTCATCCACTCCTTGCTAAAATGTGTCAAGCGTTCTCCGTGACCCGCGTCATTCACTACGATATCGTCTTCGATCCGAATACCAAACTCAGCATTCGGCAAATAAACGCCCGGCTCGATCGTGAAGGTCATATTTTTTTCGATCGTGACGGTTTCCTTTGGTGCCAGTGCTGGATATTCGTGACAAGAAAGACCGATGCCGTGCCCGAGATTATGACTGAAATAGTCGGCCAGCTCGTCTTGTTCAAGTGCCTGCCGCGCGGTCTGGTCAAGCTCTCCCAAGGTTTTTCCAAACGCGACGGCTTTGATCGCGTGTTTTTGCGCTGCTAAAACTTTTTGGTAGGTGTCTTCGATTTCTTTTTTCACTTCGCCAAAAGCAAACGTCCGCGTGATATCTGAGTAATAGCCTTGATAGATCGTACCAAAGTCGATCATGAGCAATTCATTCGCCGCGATTTTTTTCTGACTGGCATGGGCATGAGGCAACGCGGTCCGCTCCCCCGATGCGACGATCGTTTCAAACGCAGGACCGTCACTCCCGAGCTTTTTACTATGGTAGTCGATCTCATTCGCCAGCTCTAGTTCTGTCATGCCGACGCGAATCATAGGCAAAATGCGTTCCAGTGTCTGATCCGCGAGGGCAGCCGCTTTTCGTAATGCGCGGATCTCCGATTCGGACTTGATCATCCGTAGGCCTTCGACTAGCTGTCTCGTAGCAATGAGTGTCCCTCCGACTTCTGCCATCAATGACTGGAAGCCTGTAAAGGTATCATAGGAGATCGTGCCCGCTTCAAACCCCAACGTTAAGCCAGTGACAGATCGCCGCAACAGGGAAAAGAGATCGCCCCCAACAGGAATCTCACAGATTTCTACATTGGTTGTTTGTTGTTGCGCTTGTTTGGTATAGCGCCCGTCCACAAACAACCGCGCCTCTTTTTCTGTGACCACGAGTAGGCCATTCGATCCGGTGAAGCCGCACAAGTAGCGGCGATTGATTTTGTCCGTTACCAAGAGACCGTCCAGCTTTTGTTCTGTTAATCGTTTTCGTAATGCGTCCATGTTCATTTTTTCATCTCCTAAAATAAAAAGGACAGTCGCAACTGTCCTTTTTGGCTAGAAATCAATATCGGTCAAATATTGTTCGTCGTCATCTGAAATGACAGAGCTTGATTTTTCCGCTTCTAATAAAGCTTCGCGTTCCAATTCTTGTTTTTCCAAGACTTTAAAGAATGACAGGTACAAGCCAAAGGACATGGCTACTTGGATCACCTGGATCACGATGGCGCGCCAGTCAAAGCCTGTTAAAAAGCCTTCCATAAAGACAGGAACATACGGCGGGTCAAAAAGCGGATAGTTTAGTAATCCTAATTTCATGCAGATCATCGGGAACATTCCCACCAGTGCGCCACCGAAGATGAAGGGGATCATTAACACTGGATTCAAGATGATCGGTACACCAAAGAGGACCGGTTCGTTGATTCCGAATAGCGACGGCAACAGCGCCACCGCACCGACTTTTTTGTAGCGTAAGGACTTGCTGATCAGCATCGCTAGGACTAATCCGATCGTGACTCCTGAGCCAGAAAAGTTCGCAAATGCCGACAACGTTCCATTTGTAATCACGTGCTGCAAAGGCTGTCCCGCTTCGTGAGCCGCGATGTTTTCAGACAGATATTGTACGGCGATCGGTGATAGGATGGGTGACAATACAGCAGAATGGATACCGAAGAACCAGAACACAAGACGTAGAACCAAGACGATATAGATGATCCACAATGAATCTAGGCTGCCGATCGCTGGTGCCAGTACATCCATGATGACCTGCGGCAATAGAACCCCGCCTGACAAGCTGTCTGTGATGGCACGGATCACGATGAACAAGACCCCGATGGCTGCGGTTGGGGTGATCAATTCAAAGGAACTGGAAACAAAATCCGGCACCCCTTCAGGCATCTTGATCACCAATTTATGCTTCGTGAAGAATTGATACAATTTTACCGAAATAATAGCGACAAAAATAGCGGTGAACAAGCCTTTTGAATCGAGATACGCAGCGACGATATTGCCGTTGTCATCGACATCCATGGCGACGATCAGAAAGGCGATTGCAGAAAGCATCATGGAACCCACCGTGTACAGCTTATAATGTTCACTCAAGAAATACGAAATGGCCAACACGGCATACAAGCCGACCAAGCCTAAGGAAACTTTAGAGATGATTCCAAAAATATACCCATAATTCTCAAACCAATTCGCGACCGCCTGTGTCTTGATAAACTCAGGGATCGATGGAAAAATAGCTGCGATCGACCCTAACAACAGCACCGGGGTCATCACGACCATCCCTTTTTTGATCGCTGTCAAATAGGGATTGCTATCCACTTTATTAGCGATCGGCACCAATGTTTTCCGTATGAACCCTTCAACCTTTTCAAAGGTACCCTGTTTCTTTGGATTTTCCATTTTCTTTCCTCCTATCTATTGCGTCTTCATTGCTTGGTTTTTACGGTACGCCACCAACGCCTGCTTCATGACCGTCGCGCCATCCATTGACCCGTAGATGTCTGAAGTCAACAGCACCGTCGGCTTATCCACTTTTTCTGCTTCGCCTTTGATGAAGTCATATTTGTGGCTCAACTGCGGCCCAACCAAAATCACATCGTAATCATTGATGTAGCGTTCCAATTTATCCACCCCGATGGCTTCCATTGGGTAATCACTTTCCTCTAGGCTTTTTGATTCTTTGACGACTTTTTTCATCGATTCCATCATCATGGTCGTTGAAAAGCCTCCTGCACAAACTAATAATGTCTTCATATTGTTTTCCTCCTAAACGTTTTTATCTTCATGTAAAGCCTATGCTTCACTTTGTTCCCGTAACATACCGATCATTTCTTCAATCAGATCACGCGCCAGAATACTGGTCATCAAGTGATCCTGCGCATGGACCATTAACAGACTGGTCTCCGTTTTGTCGCCATTGATCTCACTAGTGATCAATTTCGTCTGTACGTCATGTGCATCAATGCTTTTTTCTTTGGCTTCCTTCATCTTGGCATCCGCCTCGTCAAATTTGCCTTTGCGAGCCAAGCGCAGTGCTTCAAACGCGGACCCACGAGAGTCGCCTGCCGCAGAAATAATCTTAAAAATATCCATTTCTTGTTCGTTCATTGGGTTATCCTTCTTTCATTAAGCTTTTCATATAAGACACAAAGTCTTGAAAATTCGTTATTTTTGCCAATTGCAGTTCTAATGACGGATCGTCCATCATTTTGATCATCAAGCGGCTGATTTCTTTGTGAAGATTTAAATGGTCCTTTTTAATAGTAATCAGGAAAATGATTCGGACCTGCTTGTCTCGGTAGGTTAACGGTTTTTTCAGTAAAACCACATCAATGACTTCCTTGATCGCCGCCTGCTCCATCGGATGCGGTCCAGCGACCCCATGCTGATAGATCGTGTCGATCATTTTCTCCCGCCGCAGGACACTTTCCTTGAACCCAGCTTCGACCCAGCCCGCTTCCTCTAAGCGAGCGCCTTCATTTTCAAGAAGCTGTAAATACGCGTTGCCGCCTTCCTGGATTTGAAACCATTCAGGATCAAATAGACTGAGAATGACGTGGTGGACGTCGAAGAGCTTGTTTTGCGATTCTCGCAGAAGGTTCAGATCCTTCTCGATTTTTGTGATCTCTGCATGACTAAGGATCGTCTTCGTGTAAATGATCGGGATCTCAAAGACCGCCTGATTCAGCGGAACTGTCGAAATCACGAGATCAAAGCTTGAATCAATTTGATCCCTCTCGTTTAGCGCAAAGGTCGAGACCTCCGCATTGCTGAACAATCGTTCCAAATTGACTTTTAGCAGATACGCCGCCCCGCCACCAGTCGAACAGATCACCGCGATCTTTTGGTAATCCTCAATCACTTGATTGGATTGCTTTTCCAAACTCGCCGCAAAATAAATCGCGACGTAGCCGATCTCATCCTTGCTGATGTCCGCATCCAGATCCTTGTTCAATTCATTGATAAAAACCATCGCCACGTTGAACACGTTGGCATATTGCGTATAAATGTCTTCAATTAGAGGATTTTCCAATTGGTGGCCGGTGTAAAGCCGTTGCAATAACGGTGCCACGTGCATCAGCAGCGCGTTGGCTAACTCCTGATCGTTGCGAAACTGTGTATGGTACTGCCGATCGACAAAATCCAGTGCCTTTTCGATCGATGACCGTAGAGACTGATTGCTGACCACATCGTCCAATACCGCAAACTTGCCCCTCAACTGTTCTTCAAGGTATCTTTTTTCTTCCTTAGAAAATGCCAAGTGATACGTTGTTTCTAAATAGCTGACTAATTCCTCCGTCAGCCGATCATACCCATCTACGATCGCCGGCTCCTCGATCTCCTCATGACTCAATGTATTGTTTTGCATGATCCGAAAGCTGAGTAACCGAATATGCTGAACGATATTTTCAAAGACGATGTCGCTGATCTTCAATTGGTTGCGCTGAAGCTGCTCCTGTAAAAACTGGCGCAAGTCTGTCTCATCGAACACAAAGTTGAACTCTTTGTACTTTTCCGTCAACACCGGCGTGTGGATCGTGTTTCGGATCAAATAAAGAATCGCCCGCCGTTTTCTCGTCTCTGTCCCAAGAATCTTCAAGCCATAATGGGCCTTGCTGAAAAGGGACAGCTCGTACTGCTCACAGAACTGTTCCACCTGCTTGATATCGGCCTTTACCGTCGATAAGCTGATGTCCAGCCACTCCGCGATCTGCTGCATCGTAATGTAATCTTCATTGAACAATAGCAGCAATTCGATGTTTTTGATTCGCTCCTGCGGACTGGAATTATCCACCCGCTCCTGCTGCTTTGACTGGGACAAGTAGCTGCGAAACCTTCCCGAATCAAGAATGTTCAATTGATAACCCGCCGATCGAATCCGTTCGATCGTAAAGCCCTCCGCAGCTCCGATATCCTTCAACCATTTGATATCGTTTGCAAGTGTGCGTTCGGATATTTGAAATTCAGCCGCTAATGCCTTAGGCGCAATCGCGTGCTTCTTCGCATATAAGTATTCAACAATTTTTTCTTGTCTCATAACGACCTCCCGCTTACAAATAAACTATACAATGTAAGCCCTTTACTTAAAATGGCAACTTTTTCTAATTAATTATGCAAAAAAAGTCTGAATGCTCTGTGTCTTTCTTATTAAAGCACACTCGTCAAAAATGACCGATGTTTTTTTAGAAAATCATCAAAAAAAAGCCCTTCAAACTGAAGGACTTCTTTTTTAACATTTGATATACGAATATCCGTTTTCCTGCAGCCCGACTAGAGCGATCACCCCGGATTCAACAATGTCCACTTGATCATGCATTTGCTTCGAACGCACATGGAAATTCCGCATGGAACGGTGACACGCTTGATAGGTCACGTGAGGATACTCCTTCATAAACTTGATCACCCGCGGCAATAGATACCCTTGGATCGCTTCACCATTCATTAACAACACGATTTCTGCCTCCGGCTCCGTCAACAGCACATACTCGATATTGTGCCGAGCCTCTCGGATCATTCCTAACTCATCCACATGAAAAACAACTTTCATCACTAGCGCCTCCTTTGATTGATTTAATGAGTAAAGCCATAATTCTTCCGTTCTGTCTCTTCGTGAAAAACCAAATGACTGTGTTCCAATTCCTTGATCGCCGCTTTCAGATCTTCGACAAAATCGTGGGCCATATTCATTCCAAAGTCACTTCGTACGACGATTCGTTGAATGATTTGCTTGTCTAACTTTTTAGGCAGCGGGTAGGTCGGCACTTGCCAGCCCTTCATCAGCAGCCGATCCGACAAGTCATACAAGGTCCAGCTCCGATTCGTGTCCTCCGCCAGCTTGTAGCAAACCAGCGGCAGCTGCGTGCCATCGTTGATGATCTCAAAATGCCGTGACCGTCCGATTTCTTTGGCTAAATAGACGGCGACGTCATGGGTGCGCTGATGGATACTCTGATACCCGTCAAAGCCAAAGCGGACAAAATTGTAATATTGTCCGATCATTTGCGACGCACTGTGGGAAAAATTGATCGCCATCGTGGGCATTTCTCCGCCAAGGTAGCTGACTTTGAACACCAATTCCTCTGGCAGATACGCTTCGTCCCGCCAGACGACCCAGCCGACCCCAGGATAGACTAGTCCATATTTATGCCCCGACGTGTTGATGGAGACCACATTTTTCAATTGGAAATCCCAAACCAATGCGGGTTCAACAAAAGGCGCGTACAACCCGCCTGACGCTGCATCGACATGGATATAGACTTTGTGATCCGTTTGCTGGTTGTATTCTTCTACTAATTGATCCAGCTTTTGGATGTCGTCGTACTGTCCTGTGTAGGTGATGCCTAAGATCCCAACGATCCCGATCGTATAGTCGTCCACCGCTTCCAGCGCCTTTTCGACATCTAGTGACAAATGATCCTCGGACATCGGGATCTCTCGCAGCTCAATATCCCAATAGACACAAAACTTTTCCCAACACACCTGATAGCCTGAAGAAATGATCAAATTCGGTTTTTTCGCCTGAACCGCCACACCCAACTTCTCTGCTCGCTTGCGCCAGGCGAATTTCATCGCCATCCCACCGAGCATGCACGCTTCAGAGGAACCAATCGTGGAGGTCCCGACAAATTTCTCTGGCCCCTTCGCATGCCACAGATCCGCGATGATATTGACGCAGCGATTTTCCATTTCGGCGGTACGCGGGTATTCGGACTTGTCGATCATGTTCTTATCCAATGTCTCGCACATGAGCTTGACCGCTTCCGGCTCCATAAAAGTCTGACAAAACGTTGCCAAGTTCTGACGGGAATTCCCTTCATCCAACAATCCGTCCTTGATCATTTGATAGGCGATCCGCGGTTCGATCGATTGTTCGCCAAGCCGATAGGACGGCAGCGTCTCCTCTTCGTTTCGCGACCCAAAAATGGGTTCTAAATAACTGGCCTCTCGTCGATCTTTCTTTCCATAAAGCATCTGATCACGTCCCCTTTTTAGTCAAAAATGCCCTAAATTTATCCAATCATTTCCCGAATACTCCTTCCTCTTAAGAGTAGCTGAAAGCGCTATAAATTACAAAAGAATTCCTCTCATTTATTTCAGCGTCCACACGCTTTTTTCGATTTCATTCAAAAAAACTAGATTTTTTAAATATTTTTATGATTTTTTTGAATAAAAGGCTTTCTTTTTACTTGTGAATCTATTATTTTGGTAGTAGCATGCAAAAAAATAATTAGCGGAGGACGCACTATGTCTTATCAAGAAATGCTTTTCACCTTTTTAGGTGGATTAGGAATTTTTCTTTTCGGGATCAAGTATTTAGGAGATGGACTTCAAAAAGCAGCTGGAAATCGGCTGAGAGAAATCCTAAATCGTTTTACCTCAACGCCTTTTCGCGCTGTACTAGCAGGACTGCTGGTCACTGGAGTCATTCAAAGCAGTTCAGGGACGACCGTTCTAGCCGTTGGTCTGGTCAGTGCCGGCTTCATGACCTTGCGACAAGCGATCGGTGTGATCATGGGTGCCAATGTCGGGACGACTGTTACCGCTTTCATAATTGGGTTCAACTTAAGTGAATATGCCCTGCCGATCATCGGTGTTGGGGCGATCCTGCTCTTTTTTGCAAAACGCCCCTCGCTTCAATCGATCGGACAGATTCTTTTTGGCTTCGGCGCACTTTTTTATGGATTGAAATTAATGGGTTCCGCAATGGACCCGCTAAAAGAACTGCCGCAATTTAATGACTTGATGATCAGTGTCTCCCATCACCCCATTCTCGGTGTAGGGATCGGGACCTTATTGACGATGGTCCTGCAAAGCTCCAGTGCCACGATCGGGATTTTACAGCAACTCTACATGCAAGGAAGTGTGACCCTTGGTGCGGCACTGCCGATTTTATTTGGCGACAACATCGGCACGACCATCACCGCTGTCATCGCCTGCCTTGGCGCCAGTGTTGCCGCAAAAAGAACGGCTGCGTCTCACGTCATCTTCAATTTATTCGGGGCTGTCCTGTTTACGATCTTGTTAACGCCCTTTACCGGAGTCGTTGTAATGATCGCGGATACCCTTGGGTTGAATCCCGCCATGCAGCTGGCCTTCGCTCACGGTCTCTTCAATCTTTCAAATTTGGCGATCCAATTCTGGTTCATCCCGCAAATTGAAATCCTCGTGAAGAAGATCGTTCCTGGCAGCGAGAAAAATTTAAATATTCGCCCAGTTACGCTGAGTGAGCCGATCATCCACACGTCTTCGGTCATGGCGATCGAACAAGCCAAAGGCGAGATCGTCCAAATGGGGCATTACGTCATTTCTTCTTTAGAAGCTGCCCGAAAATATTATCATGAAAACAAAGAAGAATGGCACGACGACGCCCAGCAATACGAAGACGCGATCAATCAATGCGACATTGAATTGACCGAATACTTAGTGAAAATCTCCATGGCCGAGCTTTCGCCTCTAGAAAGTCAAGAACAAGCCATGCTTTTAGAATTCACCAAAGACTTCGAACGGATCGGGGACCACTCGATGAATATCCTGCGTTATGTCGAAGAATCCATTGCCTTAGAAGAAAAGCAGCGGGCAAAAGACAAGCGCAACAAAACAAGCACCACGAACGGACGACAAACCTTCCTGCTTCAAGACGAAGACCTGGAACGCCTATTCGATAAGGTCCTGAAAAATGTCCGCGACGCCCTTCAAGTACTGGAAAACGATGACATCGCCCTCGCACAAAAAATGCTGGAGCGCGAAACAGAGATCAATCAATTAGTCGAACTTTTACGAAAGAAATACATCAGGCTCATGACCAAAGGAGAAGGACGCGCCGCAGATGGGGTTCTACTGATCGACATCAGCTCAAACTTAGAACGCTCCAGTGACCGTACCCTCCACATCGCGAAATACATTATAGGAAATAAATACAACTTCAAATACGATACCTCGAACTTCCATTATGAAGTCCCCGAAGAACCAGCGGAGACGCCACTTACTAATACCAGCGAGGTATTGGATTAAAAAAACTCAACCTGCCATTCTCAGTAAGAGGGGCAGGTTGAGTTTTTTTGATGTGCGAAATGGAAGATGCATGATTAATAAAACGCGGTACATTATTGTTGTAGAAACTTTGAGAGTATAAAAAAGCTGAGTGAATAGCAAGGAGCCTATGAGACATCCTCCTCGTATCAAAAAAATATTGCGTATCTTATTCTTTCATTTCTTTCATCTAACACTATTTTCTATTTAAACGCTTCAATAATTTTCTTTTTTAACATAAAAAGCAAAAAACATCACTATCTCCTGCATAAATTTGAATTTATCAAATAAAAGGTTTGCATCCACCTCTTCCCGACACACTTACAGATTATTTGTTATTTATAGTTAAAGCGGCACGTTCATTTATATAATAATTTCTGTTATAGAAATCGTTACTCAAACTTTTTAGCTTTTTTAAAGGAAAAAGGTATTTCAAAACCTATTTACAAGCTAGTTATTTTATATTATCATACTGGTATAAATCAGTTGTAACCGATTACACAAAAGAGACATGGAGGATGATCAGGATGAACGCAGCGAGCCTTGGGCAAAGACAATTATTTGGAATCAAGAAAGATAATTTATTGAAACGGATCAGCACGTATTTTGAGGAAACCAATAATGCTGGGGAGGTCGTAGAATATTTTGTTGCGGTCTTGGTTCGTCATGCCTTGAGTGTCGGCGACTATTCCATCAATGAGTTGTCCGACTTGATCCGCAGCATTTTTCTAACTTCTGAACCTACGGATACGTTGCGCCAGCACTGTGTTTATTTTCAGGATTATTTTCCAGATGAAAAGGACTGGAAAACGGTCATTCAGCGTTTATTTGCAAGTGAAGCGGCGTTTCGTGACTATACTCGGGAAGCGAGTGCCTATAAAGCCCTGTTAGATGAGAAGAACCGCGAAGTACCGGTCCTTTCTGATTATCAATTTAATCTGGTCTCCGTATTTAAAGATGTAACGGGAAAACGACACACGTGGGCGCTTCAGAATATCAAAAAGGTCCAATCCACAGAGCAAACGCGCGGCATTTTGAAAATCTTGACCACGTTGACGATCTTCAAAACTGCAGGAGTCCGCCGTTTTGCGGAATACGTTAGATATAAAAGCGTAAAGGGACGCGTCGATGCTGAAGATGTCGAACCGGTAGTGACTATCAAAGAGGAGCAGACGCCTGCTGCCAAAACACCTGAGAAACCGAAGCGTTCCGCGGCTCGAAAACAAGCAGTCGCGGCTTCTACCGGGAAGAACAACGCAGCTCTGCTCTACGAAGAGGACGTTGAACAAACAAGCACCGCGCTCCCAGATGAAGCTTCGCTGGATACCGCTAGCATTTCTGCTGCACCTCCTAGCAGTTCGAAAACACGAGGCGCTTCAGAAAAAGCCCCCTCCTCCACAAAATACGTCCCTGAATCGCTGCAAAAACCGGATACCTCCTATATGAAAATTGGAAAAACCAAAGAACAGATTCAGGAAGCTCGAGAGGAACGAAAGCGGCAGCGAAAGATCAAAAAGGCCTTAAACAAACGAAAAAGACGGTGATCGCGCTTTGATGACAGCCATCAAAGGCGTATTTCGTGCGGCTAAAAATTGGCGCCTGCTGGAGAGAGGCTCCTGCCCTCTTCCTCAGGACTTCTTAAAGAACGCAAAATACGCCTGAAAAAAGAGGCGTGTAGCCTCATTTTTCAGACGATAGATTGATCAAAAAAGAACGTGGGGTAGCTGACTATCCATATGTTTCAACAAAATACTCGTAGATTTCATCCCAGCTATTCATTTTTAGTGGGTACTCTTCATAATAGTTGTGGGGCGCCGCGAAAAGAATCCCTTGGCCTTGAAAAACTTCCAAATGATGCTTATGGTCATCGATCAAATAATCCGCAGAAATAATCGACTTGTCTCCGCAAAAAACGTAATGGCTTTTCGGTATGAAGGCGAAATGCTCCTGCAGCCACGCGTACTTTGCATTAAAGGAGGTTGGAAAATCCATTGCCGCAGTAGTAATAAAAATTTCGTGCTTTTCAGACAATTTCTCTAAGGCTTCCTTCGCTCCGTCAATCAAGGGAAGGTCCGAAAAATAGCGGGTATCCTTAACGCGTTCGCGAATGCTTTCTTCCTGCTCAGGGTGCAATTCTCGTAATTTCTTCCCCGCCAGATCATTCTTCACGTACGTTGTCCCGTTTGCTTCATTAAACAGCCGGATCTCTTTGGAAACAAAATCAGCGATCACTTCATCCATATCAACTGCGATTCTTACCAATAATCTCACTCCTCTAGTTTATTAAAACGTAGGTTCTCTTCTACAAATAAAGAGGCCTTCTTTGTGAATATTTTCCTCTAATTTCAAGGCTTCGTCAATCTTACTGTTTATCAAAAATGAAAAAGCAAGACGAAAAGATACCCTCTTTTCCTCTTGCTCTTTTTTTACGCTTCTACAGATACAGGCACGATTTCAAATTTCGTGACATCGACTAACCCGATATCCGTGATTTTTAGATTTGGGATGACCGCCAATGACATAAAGCCCAACGTCATGATCGGATCGACTTTTTCTGAGACACCTAACACGTGATGGGCCAAGTGATTGATCTCTGCTTCTTGTTTTGCGACTGCTTCCCCGGAAAGATCGCTCATCAATCCCGCGATCGGCAAGGCCATGCTTCCGATCACTTTTCCAGATTCAACCAGCACCACGCCGCCTTCTTGTTCCTTCAGGGCGTGGACAGCGGCAGCCATGTCTTCATCCGTTGTTCCTGTAACGATCAAATTATGGGAATCGTGGGCGATCGATAACCCAATCGCGCCTTTTTTCAATCCGTACTCTTTCAGCAGCCCCACAAAAACATTTCCTGTATCATGATGCCGTTCAATGACTGCGATCTTCGTGACATCCTGACTCGGATCAAAGACAAAGTGATTGTTTTCGTCTCTTTTCACCGAAACAATGGCTTCATTGGTCAGCGCTTCTTGAGGGATGACTTCGATTGCTCGTGCGTTGTCGCTCGTGAGCGTGAGTGCCAGCTGCTCCGGCTGGAATTTGTTGATGTGCACGCTGGATTGTACTTGTTCTGTCGAGATTCGGTTCACTGTCGGCAAATAGGCGCCATTTTCAGCGATCAATTCTCCAGCGATATATGTTGCTTCAATCGTCGGGTTTGTCAAATCAGAAAAAATGACTAAATCGGCTCTTAGGCCTGGCGCCACAGCGCCGCGATCGGACAATTGGCAGCATTGCGCGGCATTGATCGTTGCCATCTGGATCGCTCGAATCGGTGAGACCCCTTCTTCGATACAAATACGAATACTGTTATCCAAGTGGCCTTTTTCCAACATCGTTTTTGCCTGCAAGTCATCCGCAGACAACACGCATCGTTGGTAATTATTCTCTGTTACGCCTTTCAGCAGCGTCCGCAAGTTTTGTGTGACCGAGCCTTCTCGTAAAAAGACATACATCCCGCGCGCGATACGGTCCTTCAGCTCTTCCACCGTGGAGCATTCATGGTCATTGGAAATCCCTGCTGCCGCATAGGCGTTAAGGTCTTTGGCGAACACCATTGGAGAGTGCCCGTCGATCCGTAAGCCCCGTGATTTTGCGGCTAAAAGTTTGTCCAAAACGCTGTCTTCTGCATGGATCACGCCCGGAAAATTCATGAATTCCGCTAAACCGTCGACATGATTCTCTTCAAATGAAGGGATCATATCTTCGGCTTCAATGACTGCCCCCGCATTCTCCATGTTCGTCGCCGGCACACAAGAAGGCATCATGTATCGGATGTCCAGCGCGGTTTCCTTCGCCGCCTCTACCATATAGGTCAGCCCCTCCAGCCCAAGAACGTTCACGATCTCATGGGGATCAGCTAGAACAGTCGTTGTGCCGTGGGGAACCAGCAATCTGCCAAATTCTTCTGGTGTCACATAAGAGGATTCCACATGAATATGAGGATCAATAAAGCCTGGTGCCACAAATTTGCCCTGTAGATCGAGGGTTTCTTTTCCTTCATACGCTTCCCCGATGCCAGCGATTCGTCCATCCACGATGGCAACGTCGCCTTCCATGATCTCTGCTTGGTACACATCGATCACGCGTGCATTTTTTAAAACAATATCTGCTGGCAAACGCCCTGCGGCTACGTCGATCAAACGTTTCAATGTCTTTTTGTTCATATTCCTGCACCCCTTTTAAAATATTTTTTCTATTATAGCACCCTTGAAGCCTTCGCTGTAAAAAAGTATTCAAAAATATCAAAAAAGCCGCGTAAAAAGAGTATGAAATCACGCAACTATTATTGGTTTTGCTAATTATTTTCTGTACATTAATAGTATGGTAATAAAAAAATAAAGGAGGCTGGTATACTTGGCTAAATCAATTACAAAGGAAGAATTAATCGAAAAGCTAATGGCATTTGTTAAGGAAAAAGGGCGGCCGCCTCGCCTGACTGAATTTGGAAATTCCAGTTCGATCAATCGACATTTTGGCTCCTACAAGGAATTTATTCTCAGTCAAGGACTCGTTCCCTACCGCGTCGAACCGAAGCTGCTGACTAGAGAGGAGATGGAGCAGCGGCTAAAATCATTTATCAAATCAAAAGGACGGACCCCGACGCAACAGGAATTCGCACATACCCGATCGATCAAAAAGGAATACCGCAATTATTTAGGCTTTCTTAAAACTACCGGGTACACCTTGATGCACATCCGCTCTCAACCAACCCCAACAGAGAGACATAGAACCGCAGGGATGATGGGCATCAAGATCACCGAAGAATTTTTGCTGGAGGAGCTAGCGTTTTTCGTAAAAGAGTACGGCCAAATCCCAACAGCGAAGGAATTTGGCTATAGCGAAAGACAAATAAAAAGATATTTCGGCTCCTACGAGAAATTCCTACACTGCCAAGGTTTGGCACTGCATAAAGAAGAAATCGCCCCTCTCTCAAAAAAAGAGCTCGTAAACAAGCTAAAAACCTTCGTCCTGATCCAAGAACGATTACCGACTGAGGAAGAATTCGGCTATTTGGATCACGTGGAACGCCTGTACGGATCATTTGAAGCGTTTACCAAGGAGAATGAGTACGAGCCTTCGCTTGTAGAAAAGGAATAGACCTTCAGACGTGTCCCTCTCTGTGTTCGCGCGTCGATCGATCAATTATGAACGATTGCTCAAAAAAGGAGCCCTTCCAGCAATAAGGAAGGGCTCTTTTTCGTGTGCCATTATCCTTCTGGATGCAGCACGCTGTAAGTTTTCTTCAACACTTCGTCCGTGTAATCCGTTAATCCTTGGTACACTTCTTCGTTCAAGCGTTTGTAGACCGCCACGTTTTCTGGTTTCGGCGTGAAGACATCTTTTACCTTGACCATTTTTTCCACGGCTTCTTCATAGCTCTCATATATTCCCAAGCCAACGGCCGCATTGATCGCTGCACCGACACTGGCACTGCCATTTACGACATTTCGTTTGACTGGCAAATTGAACACATCCGCAAAAATCTGCATCAGAAGATCGCTGTTGGAGCCGCCCCCTGTCACGATGACTTCATCGATAGGATGGTTCATTTCATCCGTCATGTTCGTCACATTGTTTTTCATGGTATAAGCAATGCCTTCTAAAATCGAACGATACAAGTAGCGATAATCATGATGGGCATTGAAGCCGATCATCACGCCGCGCTTGAAGGGTTCCCACGGATTCGCCAACCAATCCAATTTCGTCATCAGCCCGTCACTGCCGGCTGGAATATTACTTGCCTGCTCGTTCAAATATTCTTCTTCGCTGATGCCTTGATAGTTTGAACGAATACTGATTTTTTCGCCTAAAAGATCCTTGAACCATGAAACGGTCCACATGCCGCGGCGAATCCCATATCCTTCATAGATGTAACGCCCGGGCATCGAAGACAAGATCCCCCAGTAATTCACTGCATCACTTGGCGGCATCGTTTTGCCCATCATCATGCTGCAAATATATGTTCCCAGCGACACCACCGCACTCGTGTCTTGGATCAAGCCGGCACCTAACGCTTCAACCGCCTTGTCACTCGTTGTGGCAAAAACCGGCAAGCCCTCTGGCAGACCTGTTTTTTCACTCGCTTCTTTCGTGACCGTTCCTAACTGATCGCCAGGTTTCACCGCTTCAAACAGCATCTCCTCTGGCAGGTTGTATTGCTTTAAAACGTCCTCATCTTTTGACCAATCCCATGTTTCGTAATCCACCGGCCATTGCCCAAAGTTGTTTCCGATATTGTCCTTGAATTCGCCGGTCAAACGATGGGTGATGTACCCGCTTGTCGAAGTGACGTATTGTACCTCTGGATTTTCATGAACATAAGGGGTCGAGGTCCGTTTGTCCATCCAGCTAATGACCGGCTGCGCTAGACTTCCGTCCTTTTTCAGTAAGACACGGCAGCAGCGAATAAACCCAAGCCCGATCCCAACAATATTTTCCTTCCGTACACCGAATTCATCCATTGCTTTATTTGACGCGCTGCATAGCGCATCCCATAGATCGTCGCCTGGATGTTCAACCAAAACATCCTCTCCAAGAATCATAGGCCGCGTTGCTTCTTTTCCTTCACCCACGATGTTTCCTTCAAGATCAAAAATCACGATCTTCGCACTTTGGCTGCCGCCATCGATCCCAACGATATATTTCTTTTCCATATGCCTCTCCTTGCCCATCTGATTTTTTTCTTCTATTATATAATGCTTCCCGTGCAGTATGTCCTTCAACGAAACGTTTCCTTTAATCCGTTGAGGGCACGTCATTTTTTCTTCGTCCTCAACTGGCAAAATAAGACTGAGAATAGGGTTCTCAGTCTTAAAAAGGAACAGGCTTTAACGTACGAGGAAGCCGCCGTCGACTGCTAAGATATGACCATTCACAAAGTGTGACGCTTCAGATGCTAAGAAGGCGGTGGCACCCATCAAGTCCGCCACATCGCCCCAACGTCCTTCTGGTGTATGGTCAACGATCCATTTGCTGCGTTCTGGATCTTCAATCGATGCTTTCGCTGCGTGTGTTTTGAAGTAGCCTGGTGCGATCCCGTTCACCTGGATATTGTATTGTGCCAATTCGTCACAGTAAGCTTTCGTCAACCCAGCCAACCCGTGTTTAGACGCGGCATAGGCAGGCGCCCATTGTCCGCCTAAGAAAGAGAACATAGAACAGATGTTGATGATTTTTCCGCTCTTTTGCGGGATCATGACTTTCGCAGCTTCATGACTCATGTCAAAAGCAGCTGTTAAATTGATGTTGATGGTTGGGTCCCATTTGTCACGGCCGTAGCTGACGACGTCGTCACATGGGCAAATGCCCGCACAGTTTACTAAAATATCGACAGAGCCGAATTCAGCGACACATTTTTCAACGACTTCTTGGCACACGCCGTCTTTCGTGATGTCTGCTTCCATGTATGCTGTTTTCGCACCGCGTTCTTCTAACACCGCATTGAATTCTGGATCATCCGGCATGATCGAAGGCATGAAGATGTTCGCTCCTGCTTCTGCTAACGCCAATGAGAATGCTTGGCCTAATCCAGTATTTCCGCCTGTGACGATCGCGTTTTTCCCTTTGATATGAAACATGTCCATTTTAAAATCTTTGATTTCCATTTTTCTACCTTCTTTTCCTTTATTTTTGTTTTTTCACCCGCTTGGGGGTTATCCCTTGAGTCTGGTACTTAGTTTTCGTGCGAATTCTGCCGCATCGCCATGGACGACGAGGCTGGCTAAATAATTCATTGGTGCACCAAGATCGGTATTCACCGAAAGAATCTCTTTGACGTTTTTTAAGCCTTCAATGTGCTGCGTCGATCCGTAAATACCTAACGCAATGTACAGATCGGGGCTGACCGTTTTGCCGGATTGACCAACTTGGATCTCTCTCGGCGCTTTCTTGCGATCGACTAATTGCTTCGACGCGGAGACGGCACCCGACAGCTCCTCCGCCAGCTCCTGCAGCTCCTCAATGGGTCGCTTGAAGCCGCCTCCCGCTGAGACGAGGACAGAGGCTTCCCGAATATCTACCGCGCTTTGTTCGTTTTCAATAACCTCTAACACTTCGATTGATGACGCTTTCAATTCAACCGGAACAAAGGGGATCTTTTGCGGACGCTTCGTCTGATCTGCTGCGTGAAAAACATTGGGATGGACACTCGCCATGATCGGTGAGGAGTCACAGACGATACTCGCCATGATGTTGCCTGAAAAGGCTGGGCGAATCAATTTTTTCCCGCGTTTGTCGACCTCTATATCGGTAATATCAGCCACTAATCCTACCTCAAGACGCATCGCCGCTCTCGGGGCCACCATTCGCCCAAATTCTGTCGCTAAAAGGATGATACTGTCAAATTGATACTCTCTGTGCACCTGTTCAATGATCGTCGTCACTAACTGACTATCCTTCGACTGGATCGTCGGCGCATCCACCGCGATCACAGCATCCAATCCCTTTACGTCTTCCGACAAATTGATGCCTAAGCCGTAAATAAAGGATTCTTCTTCTCCTGCCAGTCGTTCCACAACGGCCACCAGATCCAGTGAATCAGCGACCCGATCGTTGTCGATCACAATGAGTCCCTTGAACATTATACGTACCCCTTTTCCTTTAGAAAATGCACCACTTCCTCGATGCCTTCGTCGTCCACCTTCACCACTTTATGGGCGACCTGTTCCCTTTTTACGACCACATTTTTTCTCACCTTCGTGGGTGAACCCTTGCCGCCAATTGCATCAAGAGGCAATTGCAGCGTGTCGTTGGTCACCAGTGAAAAGTGATCGTCCACATTTTTCCCGATGTTTTCATAACGAACAAACCCTAACCGCAAATTCATTTGGTGCGTCACACTTAAAACACTTGGATTTTTGATCTTCAAGCGGTACGTTTTTTCCTCCTGCAACGCTTCAACGATCGAAAATTCACGCGTCACTTCTGGGATTGCAACAATTGTCGAAAACTGATTGATCCCCATCAATTCAGCAATCTGAGGACCTACATGTCCGGTGCCGCCATCTAGAGTGTGGGTGCCGGTAAGCAAAAGGTCGAAAGACGTCGTCTCAAGATACCGTGCGAGGATGCGGCTCGTTACCAAAGAATCACTGCCGGCAAAGCGGCGATCGCTGATCAAAACGGCATGATCCGCACCTAAGCGCACAAAGTCTTTCATTTCCTCTTCAAGCTTCATCGGGCCCATCGTGACAATTTCAATAGAAGTAGAAGGGTCCTGTTTTTTTTGCCGCATCGCAAAGGCCACAGCGTTCTTATCATCTGGATTCAGGATAAGCTTTGATGCGTCTCGATCAATCTTATCTGTCTCATAATCGTATTCAAATTTCTCCGTGTCTGGAACGAATTTGACTAAGCAAATGATTTTCACAGTAAACCCCTTCTCTTTACACCCTCCGACAAGGAAGCAAAAGCCTCCTTGCCGTGAAATGTACGTTTATTTTTGGTACTTGTAGCCTTCTTGGACTGGATAAATATTCCCGAAGCTCATGATTCCTTTTGGATCAAACGCTTCTTTCAATGTTTCCAGCATATAGTAAGCCGATTGATGCTCGTCTTTGGTCCATTCGTTCCGGTATTTACCGATCCCGTGATGGTGACACATCGAACCGCCTAATTTCAATGTTTCTTCAACGATGATCGCTTGGATCGGATGGTGGTAAATTTTCATTTCATCCTCTGGTTCGCAATTGATGTCGTAGTTATACACAAAGTACATATTCGTTCCATTCAAGTAGCTGTGGGAAGAATGGCCGCCCAGCATAGTCAAATCGTCCGCACGAGGAAATTCGTTGCGAATCCGTTCGATCACGTTGTTGTAGATTTTTGTGATGGTTTCCCAATCCGCAGAAACTTCAGTCGTATAGCCATCGTGCTTGTCATTGTCGATCATGCCTTGGATCTCATCGTCGATCGTTTGCTGCGTCCAGTTCAATTGGTTGAACCAGTTTTCGATCAATTGCGAATCCACTTGCTTCACGATGCCGTCTTTGAATTTTTCAACGGCTTCTTCAATGCCTTTGCCTGTTGCTTCCACGATGCCTTCAGGTCCTTCTGCCATGAAGATCAAGACACATTGCCCTTCGTAGAAATGGTAGAAATGTTGACGTGCGTCTTCTGGTGAATACGTCCGAGCAACCGATGGACGGTAGCCATTGACCATCACTTCACGGAGAACTTTTACCCCGTCTTCTACATCCTTCACTAAATAGCCGTAGAATTTATTGTTGTCTGGGTAATATTTAAAGATTTTCACCGTTACTTCAGTGATGTAGCAAAGCGTTCCTTCATTCCCGATAACGATGTGGCGAATGTCTGGTCCGCCGGCACGACGAGAAATATTTTTGATGCGTGAGATATGCCCATTCGGGAAGACACATTCCAACCCAACGACCATGTCTTCGATCCCGCCGTATAAAGTTGAAAATTGTCCGATCGAACGGGTAGCAACCAAGCCGCCGTATTGTGCGATCGGTTTTGATTGCGGCGAATGCCCTGTCGTATAGCCGATTTTTCTTAATTCATCTTCCAACGCCTGCAAAGGCACACCTGCCTGAACCGTCGCCTGCATGTTGTACGCATCGATTTTTAAGATTTTGTTCATATGAGAACCGTCGATCACTAATGCCAAGTCTTTCCAGTTTTCAAGTCCGCCCTCTGTCGCTGTTTGGCCGCTGCGTGGAATCACATTGATATCATTTTCATTACAGTACATCAATAATTCTTTGACTTCTTCTGGATTGTTCGGATAAACGACCGCCGTTGGCAATGGATTGTCCAAAACACCTTTTGCTTTCATGTATTTACGGTAACGGTCAGAGGCCGCATCGTACAATGTTTCATGATCCGTCACTACCTGTTCCTCAGAAACGATGTTTTTTACGTCGTTAATGATTGCTTCTTTCACTAATGTCTCAGAACTCATTCAAATAACCCCATTCATCTTTTTTTCGAAAGCGCTTTTCCTGAGTTCAGTATAAAGTGAAGAATCCGCTTTTTCATTAAAATTTGATTAGATTTTCTATTTATTTTCAATTTTTTTGCATTTATAGGAAAATTTTCCGATTTATATTTGCTTTTTAGAAGAGGACCGTGCTATGCTTGTGTCAAGATACAAAGGAGGCCCCGCGATGAAGATTCAGTTGGATCGAATGAATGAGCTCGAACGCACTATCCATGCTCGTTTGTTAGAAGAAAGCCGAGAAAAGACGAACTTGACCATCACCGAAGCCGCGAAATTCGCCGATGTTTCCCCTTCGAAGATTTCAAAAATGGTAAAGAAGATGGGCTTTTCCGGGTATAAAGAATATTTCCGCTTCTTGACCGGCAAAGAATTGGTCAAACAGAAACGATTGAATAGTGAGTTTGCCCGCATCAAAGAGTTCATGGAAAACTTTGATGAAGCATCCGTCGACTATTTAGCAGAGCTGATTCAGCAATCTGGAAAAATATTGCTCTTCGGCTATGGCCCGACAAATTTTTGCATGGAATACTTTGAATACAAACTAAATTTCACCCTGAATAAAAATGTCATTCGCGTGAGTCAGCCATCCTTGATTCCTGATCTGTTGACAGAGGATTCGTTGCTGTTGGTTTTTTCCGTCGCTGGAAAATTCGCCAACTTCGATCCTTTGTTTGAAGAAGCAAAAAAACACCACGCAAAATCATTGCTGGTGATGGAAGAATTAAATACAGACCTTTCCCTGGATAGCAGTGAGATCATTTTTCTGACAAAATCGCATCAGAACGAGCAGTTGAAGTCGCATGAAAAGACGCGAACGATCTTATTGATGTATATCGAAGAAGTGATTCGCAAGCTGACGCAAGAAGACCCCCGCAATGAATAATTGCGGAGGTCTTTTTTTGTGCTTATTTCATGATCCAATCAAACAGCCAATCCATCATGATCGCGATGAAGGCACACAGGACCGCCCCAACGATGATGATCGGTGCGCCATCTGTGATCGCGATTCCCCGCAAAATGACATCCCCGACACCGCCAGCGCCGACGAAGGAACCGATCGTCGTGATCCCGACAGAAATCACCAGCGCATTACGGATGCCCGCCAAAATTACCGGCATCGCCAACGGGATCTTGATCATGTACAGGATTTGATAGCGATTCATCCCGATTCCTTTGGCGCTATCGATATACATCGGATCGACATTGACCAACCCGACATACGTATTTTTGACGATCGGCAATAACGAATACAGCACCACCGTAGCGACGACCGTATTCTGTCCCAAGCCCATCAATATCAGCAAAACAGTCAGCATCGCGATCGACGGCACCGTCTGGATCACATTGATGATGCCGATCACAACATCTGAGAGCTTCGGACGTTCCGACAGCAAGATCCCTAATGGAAAGCCGATCAGAAAGGTCAGTACGACGCCAATCACCGAAATGTAGACGTGAATCCCAAATTGCGCGATCAAGTAGGAGGAATTCTCACTCAAGTATTGCATCAAATTATCCAGCATCAGCTTCCCTCCTCAAAATAATTGTGCTGTTCCAAAAAGCGCCGCGCGATGATCTTCGGCTCCAGCAGCTCGTTGTCCGATTCATAATTCAGGCGCTGCATCGTTTCCGTGTCGATCGTGTTTTGCAATTTCAATAAAATCGGCTTGAGTTCAGGATATGCCTTCAAGGTCTCGCCAGAAACCACGACACTCGCTGTATAGGGCGGGAAGAATTTCAAATCATCCTCCAGCATCACCAGGTCATAGCTCCCCACACGTCCATCGGTCGAATACCCCAAGATCACGTCCAATTCATTTGACACCAGCGCATCGTAAAGCAGCCCCACCTGCATCGGATAGACCCGTTGAAAGGTCGTATTGTATTCCTCGGTGTACCCTTTATAGCCGTCGCCTTCCCGCTTGTACCAGGTTTGGTCAGAGCCTAGCCGCATTTTCCCGGCGACTTTTTGCAGGTCGCTGACTTTTTTCAGCCCGTATTTTTTTGCGGTTTCCTGCGTCACCATAAAGGTAAACTGATTGGAAAATCCATAGCTTGGGAACCAATCAAAGCCGAAGCGTTTGTCAAACTCCCGCTGCACGATCTTTAATGCTTTGTCCGGCTCTTTTTCTGTCGGCAATCCCAAGGTCCCGATCAGATCCGTCCCCGTATAGCGCGTCGGTGCGATATCGAGATCGCCCCGCAGCATCGCCTCGTGCATCAAATTGGCGGAGCCTAAATTGTTTAGATAGACAATATTTTTATTCGTCGAATGCTGGAGAAGCTCCACGACGATATTGCCTAAGATCTGTGATTCTGAGGTCACCCCTCCAGCCACCGTGATCGTGTCGTCTTTGGTAGAAAAATTGCGCATGATAAAACTTCCAAAAAGAAGGATCATCGCCACTAAAAGTACGTTTCGCTTTTTCATCGGCTCACTCACCCTCGATCCATCGTTAATTTTTGTTCAGAACGCTTCAACAGCGCGTCAGAGACCAACGCCAATAGCGTGATAGGGATCGTCCCCATCATAACTAGGTCCATCCGGTACAAATTCAAGCCGTTGAAAATATAATCCCCCAGACCGCCCGCACCAATATAAGCAGCCAGCGTCGTCCATGAAATGACATAGACCGTCGACACACGAATCCCAGCCATGATCACCCCCATCGCTAACGGCAGCTCGATTTGCAGCAGCCGCTGCATTTGCGACATGCCCATGCCCTTAGCAGCATCCAGATAAGTCGCATCGACAGACTTGATGCCCACATACGTATTTCGCAAGATCGGCAGCAACGAATACAAAAACAGCGCGATGACCGCCGGAATTTTTCCGATCCCAAAAAGCGGGATCATGATGGACAGCAGCGCCAATGACGGGATCGTTTGAAAGACGCCCACGACCTTGATCACGGTTTCTGATCCTCTAGACAGCCGCGTCAATAACGCCCCCAATGGCACCGCCACAAGAATCCCTAAAAAAATCGCGAAAAAGGATAAATAGAAATGTTCCCAAAATTTCAATAAAATCTCATTGCCATATTCAGACCAAAAATTCATACCATCACCTCCTATTGCAACTGTTCTTGTACGAGTGAAACCAAGGACGAACGGGTCACGATCCCAACCAGATGTTCCTCGTCATCTACCACGGGCAGGTATTTGTAGGTGTGATTGATCAATGGCTCGATCACATTTGCGACCCGATCGTTTTGATTCACGCTGGCCGTGTCTTTTCCCATCACTTCAAAAACAGACGTATTTGGCTTCAGCTTCGAGATGTTCCGCTCTACAAAATTGATGTCCACAAATCCTTTTAAGCATCGCTGATCGTCCACGACCAATAACGTATCGACTTTCTTTTCCGACATTTGGCGAATCGCATCCGTGATCGATTTACTGATAGAAATAGCTTCGACCCGGGGCACCATCAAGTCCGCCACAGTCATTTCATTGTTGTAGTAGCTGTTTCGCTTGCGTTTTCCGATCAGCTCCTCTACGAAATCATTGGCAGGATGTTCCAAGATCGTTTCCACCGTGTCGTATTGAACGATCTCGCCGTGGTCCATGATAATGATCTTGTCCGCCAGCTTGATCGCCTCATCCATATCATGGGTGACAAAAACGATCGTCTTTTTCATCTCCTGCTGCAAGCCTTTGATCATCTCCTGCAGCGCGTCTCGGGTGATCGGGTCCAAGGCACCGAACGGCTCGTCCATCAAAATGATGTCCTGACTCGCTGCCAATGCACGAATCACGCCGATCCGCTGCTGCTGCCCGCCAGAAAGATTTTTCGGCTTGCGTTCTAAATAGTCCAACGGCAGATCCACCCGCTGGATCAAGCGTTCCGCGATCCCCGCCTTTTTCTCCTCGCTCCATTTCAACAGCTTGGGAACGATCATGATGTTTTCCTTGATCGTCATATGGGGAAATAATCCGATGTTCTGGATCACATACCCGATTTTTCTGCGTAATTCATCTTCATTTAGCTGCGTAACGTCTTCTCCATTGATCTTGATACTGCCCTTAGACGGCTCGATCATGCGATTGATCATCCGCACCAAGGTGGTTTTTCCGCTTCCGCTCGTACCAATAACACAAATAAACTGATTATCCTCAATCGTTAAATCAAACGGGTGGACGGCGATTGCTTTTTCTCCATATCTTTTTTCAACCTGCTCAAACTCGATCATACATTGTTTCCTCCATCCATTATGTACTAGGCCGCCAGTGAATCTGGGCGGCTAGAGATTATCGAACCAAATACCCGCCATCAATGGGTAAAATATGGCCATTCACAAAATTCGAGGCCGAACTAGCCAAGAAAATCAGCGCCCCCATCAAATCCGCCGGCTCTCCCCAATAATTGGCGGGCACATGCGCCAAAACTTTTTGATTGGTCACAGGGTCGTCGCGATCCCGCTTCGTCATATCCGTAGCCAGATACCCCGGCGCCAGGCCATTTACTTGAATATTATGCCCCGCCAATTCGTCGCAATAGGCTTTGGTCAGCCCGACCAATCCATGCTTCGCCGCCGCATTTGCTGGGGATGACTGTCCGCCTAAGAAGGCAAAGAGCGAACAAATGTTGATGATCTTGCCGCTTTTTTGCGGAATCATTTTTTTGGCTGCCTCATGAGACATCTCAAAAGCCGCCGTCAAATTCAATTGAATCATCGGGTCCCATTTAGCACGGTCGAAGTGACGAACCTCCTCAGAAAGATACATTCCCGCACAATTCACCAGTATGTCTACTGTTCCGAAGACCTCGACACAATGCTCTACCACCTGCTGAGGGACCCCTTCATCTGTCAAATCCACTTCCATGAAAACATAGCAGGAACCCGTCTCTTCAATAATCTTCTGCGTCGTCCCATCGTCATCGATCAAGCTCGGAACAAGGATATTCGCACCACTTTGCGCGAGCGCCAACGAGAAGGCACGCCCGATGCCGGTGTTGCCTCCTGTGACGATGGCTGATTTCCCCCTCAGCGAGAAAAGATCCATGCTGAATTCTGTTATTTCCATTTATGTCCCCCCATCGGTCCGTATGCAGACAAAAAAGCGGACACCAAATAAGCTGGTGTCCGCTTTTCTCTCTCCTCTTAGCATCAACGACCGTTTTCTATTTTTTATATTTCCCAAACATCCATGTTTGTGGTTGAAATGGCTACTGCTCCTGCCTGCAGGGCAGTCATGACGAGCTCCTTGTCGCAAACCAACCCGCTGGCGATGATCGGAACATCCACGACCTCCTGTACCCAGGAAAGTACTTTGGGCATCGCTCCCGGCAGCACCTCCACGACATCGGCCTTTGACGTTCCTAACTGCTTAGGCAGATTGTGAAACGATTTTGAATCGATCAAAAAGAACCGATGGACTGTAAAGAGTCCCCGCGCATTCGCCGCCCGCAGCAAGATCGACTTTGAGCTGATGATGCCATCTGCTTTTGTGGCTCGCTTCAAATAATCAACCGCCGTCTCTTTGGTCGCCAGTCCATCGATCAGATCCACATCGACCATCACGATTTTTCCAGCTTCTTTTAATTGGTCGACAATATCCACGATGCTGCAAACATCGCCATAAAGAACGAAGATAATGTCACTTTCGCAGGTCAACGCTTTCTCAAAACTGCGTTTACTATTGATCGCTGCTATCAATGGATTGTCTTCCATCATTTGTATAATTTTATTTTTCATCTGTCTACTGTCCCTACCAAGTAATTTAATACGCTTTCATTCTACCATACCTCACAAACTCTTTCATGAGAAATTCGCCGTGAGCAGCTACAGCGAGAAGAAAAAACGTCCATTCACTGTTCATCTCTGAAAGTGATTATTTTTATAGTCTACGGGAAAATACGAAGTTCGTCAATCGCTCCCAAGCAACTAAACCCCTTATCTTTTATTGAAATAGCAACGTTTTTTGACTGTTTTCCTTTCGTAACATTCAAAAAAAAGACAATTTAGTTGACTATAGTTTCAAAAAAAACGTTGACATCGCTTTCATATAATTCTATACTTTGGGTGTTACTGGAGACCAGAGAGAAGTAACGCTTTTTTAAGCGTTGCTTCTTTTTTGTTTTTTTGTAGAACAATTCACAAGCAGGAGGGTGTTATATGAACAGAGAAGCAGTTAAAAAATGGGGAACGTTGTTACTACTGTCAGCCGGTGCCGGAATCATTTTCCAGCTCCCGTACATTCGGGAGACGTTTTATGTACCGATTCAAAAAGCGATGGATCTGACCAACGCGCAGATGGGGATGCTCTCATCAGGATATGCGACGATGGCGACTTTTTCGTACTTTGTCGGCGGAGTCGTCGCGGATAAGTTCTCCGCACGGAAGTTGTTGACCGTTTCATTCTTAGTGACAGGCGTTTTGGGTTGGTGGTTCTCCACATTCCCAGGCTTTCAGATCAGCCGGCTTATCTTCGTTTTGATGGGGATCTCGACGATCATCACGTATTGGTCTGCGGCCATCAAAGCCACACGGATGTTGGGCGACAGTTCGGAGCAAGGACGTTTGTTTGGTTGGCAAGAAGGTTTACGCGGGTTGCTGAATTGGTTGTTGGTTGTTGGAATGAATGCGGTATTCGTCCGCTTCTCAAATGAAGTTTTAGGAACCGCTTGGGCTATTCGTGTTTGTGCGATCACTGTTTTCGTCATTGGTATTTTAAATTGGTTTGTTATTGAAGACACGGAAGCAGAAACACATTCAGAGCCTCTTTCTAAAGTAGTTATCGGTATGTTCAAAACGCTGAAGATCCCTCGTACATGGGTCTTAGTAGCGATCGTCTTCTTTGCCTACAGTATGTATGGCATTTTAGGCTACATCAATACATTTGCCATCAATGTTTATGGCTTGTCTGTCTCAGGCGGTGCACAGCTCGGCGCGATCCGTTATTTAGTTCAAGCTGCCGGCGGGGTCATCGGCGGAATCATCGCGGATAAATTAGGGTCTCGTCTGCGGGTAATCATCGGCGGTGCAGCCTTGCTGACACTCAGCTTCGCTGGTTTCTTAGTATTGCCAGCCAACGCAGGGATGCTGGTTGCCGTCATCGTGAACTTTATCTTCGGCTTGTTCTTCATCTATGTAGTTCGCAGTCAGTACTTCGCGATCATTGATGATGCGGGCTTCCCAGTGGAAATGACCGGACGTGTTTCTGGAATCGTTTCGTGTCTTGGCTATTTGCCGGATGTCTTCATGTACACCATGATCGGCGGCTGGCTGGATAATAATCCAGGAAAAACCGGCTTCAACATGATGTTCATGTATGCGATCGCGATGGGGATCGGTTGTATCATCTTCTCATTAGTATTGGCTGTCATCATCAAGAAAGCCAAAGCTTCTGGTACAGTCTCAGCGAACATCGACTAACGATCGTTCCTCTAGCCACATACAAAAGGGTCAACTCCTGCAAGAGTTGACCCTTTTTGTTATTTTTCCGGCACATCCAAAAATTCACCGTGCATATTTTCATAATGCTTGACGCTCAAGGTCTCAAAGACCGCGATGACTGGATGCTCATAATCCAGCTCTTTTTGAAATTCATTGAGCTGCGCAGCCAATTTTTTGTACTCGACCAATTCTTCCACAAACAAGTACCCCTTTAACGCGATACTTTCATGCTTTTCTTTGTTGAAGCAAAACAAGCTGCCGATGCGATTTTGCCGAATATTCTCTGCGGTTCGCCCGTCGCCATTGATATAAAATTTGAAATAGTAAAACCCATTTCGTTCCAACGGCGGTGAAATAGCGATCGCATGGGGAAATCCGCGATTGTCCATTGTGATCATTGTGAATGTGTCTGCACTTGCCAACAACTTCTCCATATTCTTATCCATTTTTGTCCCCCCTCGCTTGTACTATTCGTGTGTTTCTGGTACATAAAGCGGCACAAAATCTGCCAAAAATTCCACGGTTAACGGCAATGCTGGTCCTTTGTCCCCGTCGATGCGGGAATAGATTTTTTTATCCGTCAAAGGCGTGATCTCTAACTTGTTCGTCTCCAGATACGTCATGGCATCTGAATCCTTTAAACGTCCCGTAAATACAAAACGCAAGAGCTGAAGCAATTTTCTGAGACGCATATTGTGCAAGATGCTGACATGAAGCTCATCATAATCGGTATCGACATACGGTCTGCCGCCGATCGAATGGGTGGTCGTTGCTAAAGAAAACCACACCTTCAATTTCTCGTGGTAATTATCTGCGGTGATCTCGACAGGATAAGAAGTATCCTTCCCGACTTGCTTCAACGCTTTTAACGGATACACGATCAACCCGAATTTCCGCTTTTCACTTTGCCGCACTTCGTTGGAGATATCCGCAAAGGACCCAAAGGTAAAGGAGCTGATAATGGCTTTCTGCCGATCGTCGCAGGCAGCGATCCCGACCTTCCGTTGATGACCCGCGAGGATCACGTCCATCGCATCTTCCTCGTCCATTGGAAGATGCCAGCGTTTCGCGAAGTTATTAATCGTTCCTCCAGGGATGATGCCTAACGGAATGGCTTTTCCAGCCTGAACAAACGCTGTCCCCACGATGTTCAAAGAACCGTCCCCGCCGATCGCGACAAGACCATCGTAATCGTCGATCGCCTCTTTCACTTTCTTGATTGCTTTCTCCGCATCAGGTGCCGTTAAAAAGTCTGCCGAGTGCCCCGCTTTTTCAAACTTCTCCCGCATTTTTTTTGCTGATTCCTCCGCATCTCCGTCTCCTGCATTCGGATTAAAAAAAATTCCATAGCGCATGTTCTTTCACCCTCATTCATTTGCTGTTTTCACGTTTCTTTTCGCGCTAAATAACTAAAACTACTCCCTTTTACCTTATCATTTTTAAGGCAAAAAAACTGTTTTAACGACCTAAATCATAGGAATTTGAGCATTTTCACTTTTTTTCTATTAAAAAACTGCTATGATAAAGCAAAGAGAGGGTGAAGAAATTGTTTGAACCGAAAAAAACACGAAGAAGCGACGTCCCCTTCACTGCGATCCCTGAGCATATGCAGCAGGAAATTTGGCACATGATCTTCATGCGGCCGCTAAAGGGATTGCCGCTGACTTCGCCGCAACGTTTTCACTTTTTTAAAAACAAAATGGCCCGTACACTCAGTGTCGTCTATTCCCAAAGTGAGCCTTATTTCTCAGATGGCATCACCGCCCCGTATGTCGAAGCCTACGACGACATCGAATTTCCAAAAGTAATGTATGTCTATGATACTGGCGAAGAGCTGCTCATGACGCTAGACGAAAAAAACGTTTGACCACTACGGCCAAACGTTTTTGTTATTTTACGACCATCACATTGCAGGGTGCTTGATTGACGACGTACGCGGTGGTTGAACCTACAAAAATCAGCGATAACGCGCCTAATCCAGTCGCCCCCATCACGATCAAATCTGTTTCCAGCTTTTCAGCCAGCTCCACGATTTCCCGTTTCGGATTGCCAGCAATGATTTGCGAAGTCAAATGAACCTCTTGCTCCTCCGCCACGCGATGATGCTCCAGATCCGTGATGATTTTCTGCGCCTTCTCATGGACTTCCTGCATCAAAGGAATCGAGTTTCCCCCAGTCGTTCCACTGAAACTAGCCGTGTCGATCACGGTCGCCAAGGTCAATTTCCCCTTGTTCCTTTTTGCGATATTGATCGCCTCATCAAAGGCCTTTTTAGACTGCTCCGAGCCATCCACAGCAACTAAAATATTCTTATATTCATCCACCATTTTTGCCACCTCTTTCCCCCTTAGTTTATCATTCTGGTCCCTATTCTAAAAAGAAAACTACTTCTTTCTCTTTGTTTTTTTATTTTTTGAGGACACTCCAAATAAGCCCCGAGATCAAGCGTTAAAAAAGTCGGGGAGATTCTCACTTCCCCTCTTTAAGTCCCGTTCCTAGCAATCAGTATCTTTGTACAACCAATTCTATTCGCTTTCAGTAGTATGGCGTTCGCGGTTTTTCAGCTTTTGGATGTCTTCTACAGGCATTCCTGTCGCTTCTGAAATCTGAATGAGTGAAAGGTCTGTTTTTAATAAGTTGAGGACGATCTGTCGGATCTTCTGTTTATTTTTTGCGTGCTCTTCTTCTCTTGCCTCCATCAACTGTGTTGATCGCACGGCGTCATCGATAGCTTTGGCTTTAGCATTTTTCATAAGCAGAAGTTCCTTTCGTTGGCTACACAGTTACTTTTGATCCTCTTTCAGCTTTTTGATGTCTTCCACGGGCATTCCTGTTGCTTCTGAAATCTGAATGAGTGAAAGGTCTGTTTTTAATAAGTTGAGGACGATCTCTCGGATCTTCTGTTTATTTTTTGCGCGCTCTTCTTCTCGTGCCTCCATCAATTGTGTTGATCTTACGGCGTCATCAATGGCTTTGGCTTTAGCATTTTTCATAAGCAGAAGTTCCTTTCGTTGGCGATGCGACACGGTTATTTTTGATCCTCTTTCAGCTTTTGGATGTCTTCCACAGGCATTCCTGTTGCTTCTGAAATCTGAATGAGTGAAAGGTCCGTTTTTAATAAGTTGAGTGCAATCTCTCGGTCCCTTTTCGCAAGCGCCTCCATCAACTGTGTTGATCGTACGGCGTCATCGATGGCTTTGGCTTTAGCATTTTTCATAAGCAGAAGTTCCTTTCGTTGGCGATGCGGACAAGGTTACTTTTGATCCTCTTTCAGTTTTTTTATGTCTTCCACAGGCATTCCTGTTGCTTCTGAAATCTGAATGATTGAAAGGTCCGTTTTTAATAAGTTGAGGGCGATCTCTCGGTCCCTTTTCGCAAGCGCCTCCATCAACTGTGTTGATCGCACGGCGTCATCGATGGCTTTGGCTTTATTGATTCTCATGATCATGGTTCTTTCCTCCTTGTTCAGTTGGTAATAACTGATCTTCTTCTTTGCTGTTTTAATGTAGGATGGGGCGTCTTGTAGGACTTCTCCAGTTTTTAAGAAATATTGCCAGTGTTGAGAGGCGCTGTTTGGCGCGACGTGTTTATTTTTTAAACTTAGGAAACAAAGGACAAATAGTTCTCTTTTTTTGGTGCCTAAAAATGGCTGATGGGTTTTCTCGTTCAGCAGACGGTAGATTTGCAGGGCGTCTTGTTCTTTATCGAATAAATGAAAATCAATGATATTGATTCCGTAGGCGGGTCGCAATGTTGAAAAGTTGTTCTTTTTTATGAATGTCTCGGCATCGCTGTTGCCATAAGCAGCGCGGAAGGCTTCGACGAGATAGAACAAGGTCCGTTCTTGGAAGTATTGATGCGGTTGAATTTGGCATTCGATCGTCGCGTGGCTGCCGTCTTCCGTGATAGCCAAGATATCGACCTCGGTCAATCCGATTTCTACATTTTCAAAGGCTTTTTTATAACTATCGATGTGGTATGTTTCCTTGGGGGTCAGGGACTTGAATTCCAAGCCGAGCAGATCTTTGACAAAATTTTTTAGGATTGACGCGGAATCTTCAGAGGTGAGCATTTTTTTAAAGAGTAAATCATTTGTTGGCAGATAGTTTTTCATCGTTTCACGACCTTCCAGACAGCACACGTGCAAGCAAGGAAGGCTTTTCTCGCCCCCATTATAGCATGTGCTCTCGATTTTCTTCTACAACAACCTACGCAAAAAAACACAGGAATCTTTCGCAAGGGACGCCTGTGAGTACATGATTCTTTAAAACTGCTTTAAGGCAGGTTGTATAAATTGTCCTTTTCTGATCAAGGTGCTACACTTTCTTCACAGAACGAATAAGGAGAATCAGAGATGAATAAAACACAACGAAGAAAAGCCCATCTCATCATTCATAGTGCCTCCACAGCCGCTGCCGGTGTCGGTGCGGGGATGGCGCAATTGCCTTTCCCTGATGCCACGGTTTTATTGCCGATCCAGACAGCGATGGTGATCGCCTTAGGAAAAGTGTTCCACGTCAAGCTGGAGCAAGGCGCAGCAAAGGCGCTGGCGACACAGTTTTTAGCGCAAAAGGCTGGGCAGATGACGGCTCGCTTCTTAGCAGGCAAGCTTCCTGTTGCCGGCAACATCGTTAATGGCTCCACCGCTGCGGCGATTACTGAAAGCTATGGGTGGATGATTGCCAAAGAATTTTCCGAAGAGTCCTTGAAAAAGGTCAAAGTATAATAATTTTTTAATTAAGCGTGCGTGTTCTTTGAATCTATCGAACATTTCGCTATACTGATAAGCGTGGATGAACTTGGTGTTTTACTCGTTCAATGATGTAGTCCGCATTTAAGACAGAGGTGTTGGTTCGATTCCAACCGTCCACGCTTTTCAAACGCACGCCTGCAGAAATTGCTGGTGTGCGTTTTTCTCTCTTTAATAGAAAGATTTTCATGTCAATCAATCGACGTTCCACAACGAATAAAAAAGGAATTTAGCTATGAAAAAATTGTCCCACTGGCTCTATCGACAGCCCAAACACATCATATACCGAATCGCCCTGCTCTTTTGCCTGCTTTTTTGGGCGATCGTCTTTGTTTTAGTAAAACAGGTATTTTTTTAAGAAACTTTCCATTACTACATGGAGGTTTCTTTTTTTTGCGTAGTTTTATAAAAAAGGCTCTCTTTTTTCTTTACTTATCGAACAAATGTTCGTATACTATGTATGAGGTGATGACCATGTCTATGATTAGTCCAGATTCTGTTGAACTTTTTTACCGCACGTATGATTCCTTAGTGAAGGACTCTTTGCCGCTGGCCTTATGTTTGAATCAGATCACAGCGAAGATGGATGCGGAAGATCGCGATTATTTTGTTATTCCTGCTGTTAAGACTGGGCGGAAGAAGGATATTTATTTCCAATTTGAACGTAAAAATAATGAGCTTGTTTTTAAAGGCATCCATACGAGGAGGACGGCTGATGGAATCGCTTAAGGGAACAGTAGAGAAGTTGAAGATCATCCAATTTTCGCAACAGCCGCTGGTTTATTTTCAGCTTGCTGGTACCAACTGTTTGATTGCGACCCACTCGTTGAATTTTCTCGCAGATGTGGAAAATGGGCTGACGATCGTTGTATCGGGGAGAAGAAATGCCCGGGACCAACTGATCATCGCAAAATATGCAGTGATAGGAAAAACCAAACTTATGACGGATATTCAAGCCTATCAAACTGCAAGCTAAAAGCCAGCACAAAAATGTGCTGGCTTCTTCTATGTTAGCGAACGACCATGACGTTGCACGGGGCATTGTTCACGACGAATGCAGTGGTTGAACCGAGTAACAGACGTGAAAAGGTTCCGGTACCCGTCGCGCCCATCAAAATCAAATCGATCTTTTCCTCTTCTGCGTAGGCAACGATTTTTGCTTTTGGATTGCCATCATCGACGATCGTCGTGTGTGCAATATCTTCTGGGATCAATTCTTCCAAGGACTCTACGACTGCTCCGGCTGCTTTATGCGCTTGCTTGACGACTTGGTCCACCGCATAGGGCTCGGCACCTAAATGGTTGGTATCAGAGACAATCAAAATATACAAGTGGGCATCATTCCTGCGAGTGACTTCGATGGCTTCTTGAAACGCGCGTCGTGCTTGTTCAGATGAATCGACTGCGACAAGAATTCTTTTGTATGATTCTTTCATGGTAAGTCCCCCTTTCTTCTATTGTATCGAATGGAGGGTCCTTTTGTACAGCGTTTATGAAGCGCTTTTTTTTAGAACGACTCATTTTTAGAGAAAAGAAAAAAGCACCTTGAACGTCAAGGTGCTTAAAGGGGATGCTAGTCAAATACTACTAGCTAAGAAAGATTGAGAGAGGTCTTCCTCATATTCACATTTTAACAGATTTCTTTCTTCTTTTGGCGATTTTATGAATTGTTTTTTTAACATTTTCAAATTTATTCTGAATGTTACTAAATATTTTTATTTCGAAAAAGTATTCATTCTATTTAAATACTGTCAAAAAAAATTATTAAAGCTATTATTTTATCGATATTCTACCATTTTTAAAGGGGTACGTCCCTCTGGTGTCTTTGCTTTCTTAAGAGACACTTTTTACACTTTGATACTTTTTTCACAAACACAGGTAAAAAAATTAGCCTTTTACATATTCTAATTCAACATTTTTTGTATCGTTTTTCTTAGCTACTTGGTACGCGGTCGCTAATGTTTCCAGTGTTCTAGGATCGAGCGCCAATTTTACGAATGTCGGCAGATCCAATCTGTTTACATCCACTTCTTTCTGGCTCACTATCGGCTGCATCATTTTGGCGAAGCCGCCTGTGATTGAAATCGATTGTTTCTCACAACGAATAGCATCTCTTAATTCCATAGGATTCGCAACTACTTTTGTCATTCCCATCACCTCTTCTTTTTTTTGATAATAGCATATCCGATTCTTAAAATCAATCATTTTGTGAAATAAAACACAAAATTATCGACGGTATTTTTCTGGTATACTTCTTTAAAAGGAGTTGCTGATATGAACAAGGATCTTCAACGAAAAGGTCGAGGATGGGTAGAAGAAGCCGATTTATCCCGGTATCGAGGGTTGTCGCGTAGTGACCTGATTGCGTTGCTTGCCTCAACAGATGCTTGCGAACGTACGGTTGCCGCACGATTATTGCCTTTAGATTGTGACACGACACACATTTTATTAAGAGCGCTGATTCATGAGCCTGCTTTGTATACCCGATTAGCGATCACCGCAAAGCTGGAGAGCGGCGGTGAAGCGACTGCACGGGAGATGATTCCGTTGCTGAATAACATCGGTCACAATCAGCATCGAACGCCGATCGCCCCGTCAAAGAAGAAATCCTATCCTTTGCCACGGGATTTGATCGCTCGTTCGTTGGGTCGGATGTCGCCTGATATTTTCCCGATGCTGCTTGATTCTGCTGAGCAACTGTCGCCGTTTCCCTTGAGAGAGCTGATCGATGCTCTTGGGTTCATGGCCTTTTATCATCCCTCGGTAGCAACTGAAGCCCATTATCAGCGGCTTTTATCGTTAAAACATACCCATCGAAAAGATGCGTTGATTCCATGGAAAATGCTTATTTGTTTTTCCGCTTTTCCCCAAAGTAAGGCTGTGTTGCTGCAAGAAACGGTATTCTTGGCAGAAGCACAGCGCTCATTACGCCTGTTGGACGCAAAAAAGGATTGAGCCGAAGCACAATCCTTTTTTTCTATGCGTAATACTGAATGATTTGATACAATGCCTCCGCGGCGCCGACACCGCTTTTGTCATCGTAATAACGGGTAAACCGTTCATCTGCAAGATACATTTCGGCTACTCCCTTGTGCGCTTCGCCAGAATACTTCTTCCAGCTAAATTGCAGCCAAGATTTGTGCAGCTCAAACACTTCTTTCGCCAGCTGACTTGGCAGTGTCTGTTCCTCTAAAAAAGCAGACAATTTCTGCGTCAGCTCTCCTTCAATCGCGGTCAACTCGTCGTACTCTTTCTCGCTCATGTTCTGCCATTTTTGGTTGGCATGGGCTACGGCGTCTTCTCCGTATTTTTCGCGGACCTCTGTGCCGTAATTCTCTTCATTTTCCAGCAGTCGTTGCTGCTTGAAGGCGTCAAATTTTTCTTTATTTGTCATTCGAATCTCTCCCTTGTAATACCCCAAGGTGTCCTCAAGGACCTGCAGCAGGCGATCCAATTCTCCGCGTTTGCGGATCAGTTCGTCTCTTTGCTGAATCAAGGTATCTTGGATTTTTTCGTCAGGCCGGTCGATCAATTCTTTGATTGTTTTTAAAGGAATCCCCATGGATCGGTACAACAAAATCTGCTGCAGCCGATCAATTTCTTTGTCCGTATACATCCGATACCCAGCCTCGGTTAGAAAGGCGGGCCTCAATAATCCGCGTTCGTCGTAGAATCTCAAGGTCCGTGCACTGACGCCTGAAAGTTCTGCGATTTGTTTGATGGTGTAACTCATTTGATCCCTTCTCCCCTTCGTGAATGTGATGACTTCTTCCTGACAAAACCAATCCTACACCTTTACGTTACGGCAAGGTCAAGGAAAAGCCAGCATTAATTTGCTGGCTGTGGTTTTTCCTATTATTTGACCACCATCACATTGCATGGCGCGTTGTTAATGACATAGTCTGTGGTTGAGCCCACCAGCACTCGTTCGACCGCGCCTTTCCCTGTGGCGCCTATATAAATCAGGTCGATGTGATAGGTTTCAGGTAAATCGAAGCATAGGGCTTTTTTAGGACTGCCGACACACGTAATCAACTGCTTGTTGTAGTAATCAATCTTCGCCGCCTCTTCTTCCAATTCGTTAAGGGCATACTGCTTCTCTTCTTCAAGGATCTGGGACACAGGCGTCGCACTATTGAGCATGATGCCGCTGTTATTGATGACTCGTGCGATGTACAAACGTGCATTGTTTCTTCGTGCGGCCTCGACCGCCTCCATCAATGCCTGGTGCGCTTGCGGAGAGCCGTCTACTGCTGCTAAAATGTTGCTGTAACGTTCTTTCATGATGCCTTCCCCCTTTTCTTCTAGTATAGCAAGGTGTGACTGTTTTGTACGCATTTTTCTCCTAGAGAAGACAAAAACCACTTCCTTGAAAAAGAAGTAGTTTCGCGTTAGATTTTTTCCAGATAAAGGGATTGTTTGTCGGTTTGATCATAGATTTCTTTCAGATCGTCCCAGGGAACTTCACGGTTTTGGTACCCGTATGGATCGTTCACATACACGACTTCCTTCTCTCGATCGAAGCCTGTAATGACCGCGGAGTGAATCAAAGGCGTCACATACATGCTGCCTTGATCGGTCTCCCAAAGCATAAAGTCGTTATCGGTCGGCACTTGAAACTCCACCGTTGCGACGATCCACACCGGTTTTCCGCTGCCAACAACGTCAATGATCTTATCAAAGGAGGTTTTGCTGGAGCTCACGACGCGGTAGTCATCCCCTACGACTGACTTGGCTAATTTTGCGATCGGCTCGACCGCGACCCCCATCGCCTCATCGCCTCCAGTAATGTCTCCGACAAATCCTAAATGAGGATCGCCGTAATTGCCAGATTCTGTGTACAGCGGCTGATAATCCAGTTCGTCTGCCAGCTCATTTTTCGTTGTATCAAAGCCATAATAACGCAGCAGCATGGATAACGCCGTCACTTCACACCCATTTTCCAGGGCATCCCCGTCAAATTGATTTTCTAACGGCACATCTAAAACGAGCTTCTTTTCCTGTTCTGTTTGGTCGATCAGCTCGGTCCAATCATTCTTTCCTTTAGCGATATAAATACCGCCGCTGATTACTACAAGCAGAATCAGCACTACAGTTATTCTTCTTTTCTTCATGTCATCACCTATCATTAGAGTCCACTTGGAATTATACGGATAAATAAGGTATATACCAACGATAACCCCTTAAATCAGATGATTATTAAGTTATTTTAAATGTTGTGAAGGCTTTCTAAAATGAAAGTTAAGGATTTAATAAGTTTAAATTTTTTGATGGCGGTTACAAACTTTTTGTTAGTAATTCCCCTCGATTCGTGTTATATTTATAGGTGGAATTTCGTTATCAGCGTAATAGTTGCCTTTCGTGACAAGAAGAAAGGAGAATGATTATGACATTCGATAACAAAAATGTGCAATACCGTGTCACGTTGGATACAGAGTTGAACCTTTTTATCGTTTTCGATAAGAACGACAAAAACCATGTAGCAACGGGTGTAACGATTGAAAAAGCGGTACAAGAATTGCAAAAGAACTAAGAGAACCGTTTGGTAGAAACAACCTCTATGCAACGGTGATCCGATTCATTTTTCGTGGTTTTGGAAAAATGATCACTTAACTAACGCATTAGCCTCGTCTGATGCAACGGTAAAATGATTTCCTTAAAACGAATGAGGAGTGACATCTCAGTGAAAGACACGAAATTGCATTAAAAGCACCTGCTGTGAATCCACGGTAGGTGCCTTTTTTTGTTCATAAAAAAGGTCTTGACGAAGACGCATTCGCCAAAACCTGTTGTTATCTTACGACCATCACATTGCAGGGGGCATGATTCACGATATACCCGCTGGTGGAACCTACCAATAGCCGTTGAAAACGGCCCTTCCCCGTGGCGCCGACATAAATCAAGTCGATCGCATACTGCTTAGGCAATTCTTCTGTTAACGCCTTTTTCGGATTCCCAATATATTGCACGATCTCCATATTTTGGTAACGACCTCGTTCCTGCAGCTTTTCAAGGTACTTTTTGGCCTGCTGAGACTCTTCTGCTAAAATATCATCCATCGGCTGCGCACTGCTCATCAAAATACTGGAATCATCAATCACTTGAACCACATACAGCCTCGCATCGTTCCGTCGCGCAGCACCGATCGCTTCAAAAAACGCGCCTTCCGACTGGTCGGAACCATCCACGGCAACCATAATATTCTTATATCTGCTGATCATACTACCTACTCCTCCGCTGTTCATATTCTATTGACTTTTGTATTGGATCGTTCCTTCATAAAAGATAGGTGCTCTACCGAATGACGGTTACACTACAGGGGGCATGATTGACGACATAGGCTGCGGTCGAGCCGATCCGTGAGAGACGAATCTCCCCTTTTCCTGTCGCACCCAAGTAAATCATGTCACTCTCATTTTCCTTCGCAAATTCAACGATTTTTTCTTTCGGATTGCCCAACTCGACAAAAGGCTCCACGTTTTCAAGGTTCTTAAGGGATGCGTCGTGCACTTTTTTCAACAGCTCTTTTTCAACCTGTTCTTTTTCTGCCGCGTAGATTTTGCTGAAGGAAAAGGCGCTGGTGGAGAGTTCATTGTCATTGATGATTGAAATAACACTCAACTTGGCTCCGTGGCGTTTCGCCGCTTTCACCGCTTCATCAAACGCGTGTTCAGAGTGATTCGACCCGTCGATCGCGACCAATATATTCTTGTAGTGGCTGATCATTGTAACCGCCTCCTTTCTTAAATTATAAAGGAAAAGAGACGATCTGTGAAACGAAAGAAACTTTGTCGTTGATAACAAAAGTTATCGTAGTGAAAAGCGGATAGCTTATTCGCAGCAGTCTTTTGGACTAAAATAAATAATCGATTTCTTTTTTGTAGATAAGGCAATTTTTTTACAAATTTGAAAATTTTCGGTATGTTTCTCTCCACACCTCTAACGCCTAAAATTAAAAAAAAGGTGTTATTCAATTTTCAAGAATAATCTGCACCCCTCTGAGCATTTTTCTTGTATCTCTTTGTGCTATCCGTTAAGGTAACAGTAGTTCATTTGTTTATCCGAGTTCCTTCCCAGGACTCCAGCCGTCGTTGCCCTGCGACGGCTTTTTCTATGAGCAAAAAAGTTGCCTAGAAAGCCTTTTCTATTTATAGTTAACTGTGGGTATACACCCATCCTTTATAGAATTTGTTTTTTCACTTGCGGACCGTTGCCTACTAGGCCGGTCTTTTTTTGCGTGCTGGGAAACGAACGCTTTTTTATTTTCCAACTCTTATCAACGTCCCTTCCTGCTCGGAAATTGGAATTTGTCCGAAAACAAAATCCCCCCCTGTTCATTACCTGTTTATATGTTAAACTAGGTACGTTGAGACAGCGTAATTGGAGGAAAGGATATGTATAAAGCCAACTTAAAAAACATCCTCACCCGAAAAGAAGAATGTTCGATCGACCTTTCTATGATTCCTCATGTTGGTGACACCTTGCAATTGAGACAACCCGATAAATTTTTATTGGTTCATGGCGTCACGCACATGATTGAAAGCGAGTCCACGGAGTTCGAGATCTTTGTTGAACCGATCGACCGTACCTATTGGATGAACGAAATTTAACGAAAGCGAGGATATACAAATGATTGCACACAAAAGAGATGTACTCCATGTAGTTTAAGACAAATACAATTACATGGAGGAATTTATAATGACAAACATTTATGATAACGAAGAATTTTTTGACAGCTATAGTCAAATGGCCCGCAGTAAGCAGGGCTTGGATGGTGCAGGCGAATGGCAAACGTTAAAGGGATTATTGCCGGACTTTGAAGGAAAACGCGTCCTGGATCTTGGCTGCGGTTACGGCTGGCATTGTTTTTATGCCGCAGAGCATGGTGCCACATCCGTCGTTGGCGTCGATCTATCGGAAAAAATGCTGGCGGTTGCCCGCGAGAAAAACACCTTTTCCACGGTCACCTTTATAAAAGACAGCTTTGATACGGTTGTTTTCGAGCCAAACAGCTTCGACATCGTGATCAGCTCACTGGCGATCCATTATATCGAAGACTTTGAAACGCTAGCCAAACACATCGCCACTTGGTTGGTTCCAGAGGGTCAGCTTGTCTTTTCCGTGGAGCATCCGATCTTTACTGCGGAAGGGTCACAGGATTGGACCTACGATGAAAAAGGACAGATCGCGCATTTTCCAGTAGACAATTATTTTTACGAAGGAAAGCGCACGGCCCATTTTCTCGGCAGTGATGTGACGAAATACCACCGAACAATGACGACCTATCTAGACAGCTTGTTGACGAATGGGTTCCAGATCCAACGAATCGTTGAACCTATGCCGCCTGAAACGATGATGGCAGTTCCCGGTATGAAGGACGAAATGCGCCGACCAATGATGTTGATTATAAAAGCAGAAAAACAATCTTAATACGCCCAGAAGTTTGAATCACAGGAAGCGACCGTCAAAAGGGAAATCTTTGGCGGTCGCTTCAAAACTTCTGGGTTTTTTGCTAGTTTATTCGTTCCATTGTTTCACAAATTTGTCGAATCGTCCGCTCCATCCTCTCGATCTGCTTCAATGAACCGGTCAGCTCGTCAATGGTGTTCAGATACCGGTCTTCTCGTTCGTTGTTTTGTTTCATCACCCACACCAATAACACAACAAAAAGGATCGGAAAACCGATGCTCTCTGGATTCTCAAGCAATGAAGAAAGAAGTGCATCCATGCTGCTTCACCCACTTTCCGAACAGAAGCCCCGCGTATCGGCGGCTCCCAGATCCCCTCTTTTGACAACGCTCACGTGTTTCCTCTCTCATAAGAACCCTTCCTTTCTCTTAAATCTATCTTTAGTATACGCGAACTTATGTTCGTTTTGTTGCCAAAAAAAAGACATTAGATTCCTAAATGCTCGGCTAACACTTCAAAAAATTGGTCTCGCAAACGAATCACCTGCCGCTTACTTAGAAAAACGTCCTCTGCCATACGATCCAAATTTCTTTTTGGCTGTTTTGACATGTACAGACCCTCAATGATCGCTCTCGTCTCACCGGTGGCTTGTTCCAAACAATAAGAAATGATCTTTTGGTTTCGTTCGAGATTGATCAACTGCCGATCCAATGAAATGGAGATCAACAGATCCTTGCTTTCTGGGTCAGTATTTTCCACCTTTGTTGCTTCAGTGGGATGTAATAGCAGCTTTCCCCTTCGCTCTAAATAATAATCCTGCATGTTCGGGTAGTCCTGCAAGATTCCTTTCAAATAGTCTTTCTTCCATTTTTCCATCGCTAGCCCTCCTTAAAATAACTCAAATACACTTAGAAGATAGGCATCTTCTAAATGAATGAACACCTGCCTTTTTTAAAAAGTAGGTTGAATTTCTTTTTTATAAGTCAATGGTAATACATTTCGAGTACACTGTAAATTCTTTTGTCCACATTTCGTCTCTTTTTATACGAAAAATAGGCGTAGTTATGGTATGCTGTCTTAGAAGGGAGTGACCACCTATGTTTGCCCAACAGTTGAAAGCCTTGAGAAAAAGAACACCGCGACTCACCCAGATGGACATGGCAAAAGAGCTCGGGATCGCCAAAACTACCTACGCCTCCTATGAACAGGGAAAACGAACACCAGATATTGAGACGCAAAATAAGCTCGCCGATTTTTTTCATGTTTCTTTGGATTATTTACATGGCCGTGAAAAAAATACGGCCTTTTCTTCTAAACAACTGACCGTTGCTGCGCATATCGATGACGAGGTCACAGAAGAACAAATGGAAGATATCTTAAATTACATTGATTTTATTAAGCTGAAGCATGCAAAGAAGGATTGATGAGATGGATAAAGCAGAGAAATTGATGGCTGACTTTCAAGGGATCGATTATACTTTTGAGCCTGCTATGCCAGACGGATTGAAGGGCCTATGCATTGATGATCAGGTTTATTTGAACCCGCGACAGTCGCCTGAAGAATTGACAGAGACAGTCGCAGAAGAAATTGCCCACTATTTGACGAGTGTTGGTGATATCACCAGTCAAGATACGAATGAAAAACGAAAGCAAGAGCAGAAGGCCCGCGACGTCGGTGCCACATTGGTCGTCACGCCACAGGATATCATTGACTGCCATAAGGAACATTTTTCGGCGGTCTGGGAATGCGCCGATTACCTAGGGATCACGAAAAGAGCCTTCGAGCATGCTGTCAGAGTCTACGCAAGAATGTATGAAGAAGGCTTGTCCTATAAAAATTACCGCATCCTTTTTCGGGCAGATGGCACGATAGGCGTCTTTGAATTTTTTGAATAGAAAAGAAAAACACCGACCTCCACGTTTGCGAAGGTCGGTGTTTATTTACATAATAGGTTCGACGAGATCACCGTAACTAATGACCGTTGTGAAATCAATTAAATCTTCGGTTTCACTTTTAATTATTTTTACGATCGCAGAATTGTTCAGCTTGTTCTTTACAATCCCTAGTTGCGTTTCCTGGTTATATTCGAAAAATACTTCTTGACCGATCGAGAAGCGTTCCCCTAACGATGAGGGTTGTGGAGATTTGAATCCATAGGTGCTTGCCATATGTGAATATCCTCCTTCAAATAATTATAGAAAAAAAGAAGACCGTTTCCGATCTTCTTCGTTATCTGTCGATTAAACAAATTAGTCTTTTGTGATGTTTGTAGCTTGTAAGCCGCGTTGGCCTTCTTCTACATCATAAGAAACTGCTTGGCCTTCGTCCAAAGTTTTGAATCCGTCGCCTTGGATAGCTGAGAAATGAGCAAATACGTCATTGCCATCTTCACCTGTAATAAAACCAAAACCTTTGTCTGCGTTAAACCATTTTACTGTACCTTTATTCATAATAAAGTACCTCCAATTACACATCAAGTGTGTTTATTTGTAATAAAGAATGACGTGTAAAAAAAAGTATCTTAGAAAAGCTAGATAAACAACTAGTCACATATCAAAGTATTACTCAGTTACTATATCACGGATAGATAGTAAAAGCAAAAAAACATGAACATTTCCTGAATTAATTGTTTCAAACATTAAGTTTTGCTTCTTTTTCTTAAGAACTGTTCCCAAACACGACAACGTATCTTTCCTCATTCAAACGAAAAAAACCGTTGACGTTTCTCTCTGTTTTTAGTCCTTTTACCGTAAACACGAACGATTAATTGAGGAAGGAGAATAAAAAAATCCGACGCCCCCCTCGACAGATCTTCTCTGGAATAGCGTTCGTCGGATGTAGCGTTTATATTGGCGGGAATGTGTGGGTTTAAATGTAGAGTTTAACCGGATTTATCATGGCTTTAAAAATCAACAATTCTTATTCAATTTCACTTAACTGTGAGGCGTATTTCAATAAACTCCAAACATTCAGTATGATAAAAACAAAGAAAAAAAGCCGGACGCATCCGACTTTTTTAGGTGCAAACCGAAGTAATACACCGCTATTTGGTATATTAATGGTACCATGAGCTATTTATAGAGTAAAGTAAAAAATTCTAGCCGTTTGAAATATACTCTTTTAACCCATTTATTTTCTTCCTAGCATCTGTTCCTAATATTTCACTATATGCTTTCATCGGAATAGATGAATATAGTAGCTCTCTTTTTTTATCAAACTGTGATACTACGCGGTTCAGTTCCGTTTTTGTCGTATGCTGCTTTTTCATTAAAAATATAAGCAGTATTAAAAAGTCTACTATGCTTTCAAAATCAATGTTTTTTATCCCTGTAGTATTTTCTAAATAACTTATAAGTTGAGAAGAAAAATTACTGTTATTAAATCTGCAATCAAAAATCATAGAATTATGCATTGTTGCATTTCTAATACCTGTTAAACAGAAAATAATATTTTCTAACATTCTACCATTTTGATTAAAACCAGTATGATGCACTATCTTGAGAATTAAACTAAATGCAACTGAAATCAAAAAAATCCGACAAACATTTAACAGAAAGCGCTCTGTATCAATGTTTGTCGGACATAATAATCATATTGGCGGGAATGTGTGGGAATCGAACCCACCCAAGAAGCTCTTAACTCCTCATACTGGTTTTGAAGACCAGAGGGAACACCAGAACCCATCCACTCCCGAAACAAAACAATCATACCATTCATTCAAAGGGGAATCAATAACAATTTCATAAGAAAAAAAGAAAGAATTTCCCCTCTCTGAGAAACTTCTTTCTTTTAAAAAATGACTAACTAATTGGTTTAAGCCTTTACCGCTTCTACTGCTGCTGCTCGGAGAATTCGTTGATTTCTTTGTTTAGGAAGTAGGAGATCGTGGTCCGAATCAAGACGATCAATCCTAGCTTGAGAATGTCTTGGAATGTCGGATTAATGATTGTTTCAATAATATCGGCGACGATAAGAAATTCTAGGCTTAAAAGTATATAGCTGCCCAGATAGGCTTTAATGTATTTGATCTTGTGCAGCGTAGATAACTGGCTGGATTCTTTTCCTCGCTGCAGCAGCTTCATAAATGAAAAAACCGCCCCGTACAAAATAATGCAGATCGATAAAATATCCAATAACAGCACGATTGGATGAAAAATAATTGGAATCAACTTTTCCAAGGTTGCCATAGTTGCCTCACCTTTCTTTTTTTGCTCCTCTCTATTTTACCAAAGGCCTCCCTAACTTACCTAATGATAGCCTTGCGGGGATTAGACTCCTTCTTCTTTAATGAGACATGAAAAAAGCCAAACCCTGCGGCACTTTCTTTTTGGAAAGTTTTTCAGCGTTTGGCTTTATATTTGTAAAGTATTTTTTGATTTTTCTTTACAGTTGGAAACTATTGGATCGGTGGATAAAGGGCTGTGGTCGTTTTATTGCCATTCTTCGAGTAAAGGCTGGTTGATTGGCCGCCCTTCTCTTTTTCGATCTCCGCGTTCTTTTTATCCAGATCGTGATAGTCGTATTTCTTCGGATCAACAGGCGTGAACCCTTCTGGAGTATAGAAGCGCAGCAGATTTTCTTGGTTCAGCTTGTCGGACAGGCTCAGCGCTTGCTTGACTTGCTTTTGTTCCTTGTCGATCTGAGGTTGGATACCCAGTGCCTGAGGATCGACCTTTTCACCCGTCTTCGTATCGTAGGTGTCGCCGCCTAATTCCGTATACGCAGGTGAAACGAAATCACCATTACGGAAAGCCACGGTTTGATCATGTTTTGGAGAAAACAGATCGGTTCCGAATTGAATGTATTTTTGATTGTCGATTCCCATCAAATGCAGGAGAGTGGGCAAAACGTCGATCTCCCCGCCGTACTGATGTTGGATACCGCCATTTGTATAGCCTGGGATATGGAACATCAATGGCACCCGCTGCATTTGAGAATCGTCAAATTTATCCCAAGTCGTAGAATCTTTTCCGATTGCCTTTGCGAGGTCTTTATTGTTGCTGTCAGAGATCCCAAAGTGGTCGCCGTAAATCATAAAGATCGAGTTTTGATAAATGCCTGACGCTTTTAAATAGTCAAAGAATTGGCGCAGCGATTCATCCAAGTAATGCGCTGTCCGAACATAATCATCGACAGTGCTGTTGCCCGTCTTCAATGCAGGGAAATTAAAGTTCTTTCCATCCGTCAAATAAGGCGTGTGGTTGGTAACAGTCAAGAATTTTGAGTAAAACGGTTGTTGCAGGTGTTCTAGATGCCCTACCGTCTCCTTCAGCATATCCTTGTCTAAGATCCCGTAGCCCAGATTTTCATCCGACTGATTGAAGTAGGAGCGGTCGAAGAAATTTTGATAACCGAGATTTTTATAGACGTGGTCGCGATTCCAGAAGCTGCCGACATTTCCGTGGAACACGGCGCTAGTGTAGCCTGCCTGCTGCTGTAAGATCGCTGGAGCGGCCTGGAACGTATTGTCCGAGCCTAGTTGTGTAAACAGCGAACCTTGCGGCAACCCAAACGTACCTGTTTCCAGCATATTTTCTGCGTCACTGGTTTTCCCTTGGCCGACTTCATGGAAGAAATTATCAAAGGCCAGTGTTTGTTTATTGTCATTTTCTAAGCTGTTTAAGAACGGCGTTACTTCTTGTCCATCCACTTTCATATTGATCAAAAATTGCTGGAAGCTTTCCAAATGGATCACGATGATATTTTTTCCCTTCGCGATCCCGTACTTGCTTTGATCAGGCGCCGCATAGTGGGATTTGGTATATTTCAAAATATCCGTTAATCCGTTGCTTGAAGCGTGGGCACGCACACTGTTCGTTTGCTCCGTCTTGATGCCGTCATACACGGTAAAGGCGTCCAATCCCAAATATTTTACAATATAGGAACGGTCAAAGGTCCGTTGCAATAATTGTGGCCGATCGGCTTCACTCATGGATAGGTTGATTGAGAAGGTCAACGCGGCCAAACAGCTCACTGCGATGGCGACGGTTTTTTTGGCAGGCTTGCTGACGATTTCTTTGCGCTTGGCAAAGAGGTAAATCAGAATCCCTAAAAATACTGCCAAATCGATCCAGTACAACACATCATGGGGCTTCATCAAGGCAAAGGAGCTGCCGGAGATGCCTTGCGACACTTTAGAAAAGCCTAAAATCGATTTGATCGTCACAAAATCGGTGAATTCACGATAGAAGATCACGTTCAAATAGAGGATCACGGTGTTCAACAGATCCATCAAGAACAAGACCACCAGAGCCGGCTTGAACTTTTTGACGTACAAAAACACGCCAAACATCAACAAGGTTGTAGCGATTGGATTGATCCACAAAATGAAGGTTTGAACGGACCCCTCTACACCTAATGAAAAATCTACGTAATAGGCTAAAATCGTCTTCGCCCAAAAGAGCACACTCGCTGTCAGTAAAATCACCCAGCGGTTGCTAAAAGCTTTTTTTACCCGGTTCATCCGGAACACTTCTTTCTCTATTAAATTGTCCGTATCTACTATAGAGCAGATTTTAAAAAAATGCATTTTAAATTAAGCTTCATCGCTCAATTTTACATTTTGAACGTAAAACTTTTTTTTACGTTCAAAATGCAAAGAAAAATCCCGATATACTTGCTTTTTGTAGCGTCCCTTACCCACTTTCAAAGACATAAAAAATTCACATTCTTAAGAAACTGGGATAAAATAACAAAAAATCCGGCATTGCCGGATTTTTGTTACCCCTCGCGTTTCATCACGATTCCTGTATAGATCCACACTGTCAATAAATAATAGACAAAGTATAGCACGAAGAAAATCAGGAATGGCAGCCAGAGATTGCTGTAGGGATCACTTAGGAGCGTGTTGAACATTTGCAGTCCAAAGAGCACGTGGGTCACCCCTAACAGTCCTGGGACTAAGAAAAGAATGCCGATCTCTTTGCGAATGGATTGCTTTAAGAGCTTTTGGCGTGCGCCGATTTTTTCCAGCATGCTGTATCGTTGGATATCGCTTTTGGCTCCTGACAAGATCTTGAACATCAGGCAGCTTGCCAGCATCGTCAAAAAGGCGATCCCTAAGAAGAAGCCCATAAATTCAAAGCCTGAGAACAAGGCGTTGTATAGCTCATAGACCAAAGCTTTTTGGCTCATGCCTCCCATATCCTTGTCTAATGTCGGATTTTTTTGGAAGTTCTCATTGGCTAGTTTTGTCAAGGCGTCTCGGTCTTTCTCGAAGTCCTTCACCGTGATCAGACGTAATTCCGTTGTTTTTCCCGGCAACGCCGCAAATTCTTGATTGGAGACAAATTCATGCTTCTTGGCACTTTGTTCAGGCAATTCCAAAGCTCGGAGCTGGTCTGACGCAGTGACATCGCTGGCTAATTTCTCCCCATCAAAGCCAACCGTCTTTGTTTGACGGTTTGAGGTAAATATTTTGGTTTTGAAAGGTGTTTGATTGAATTGTTCCCGATCGTAATAAACGGTATCCTGGTCTTCTTTTTGCTGATACGCCACATCGGAAGAAGTCGAGAGCCCTTTTAAATCAGACGCGGTGAATTCCTGCCCATTGTTCAGCACAAGATCATAGGTTGAAGTGGCGTCCGTCATTTTCATGATCTCATTGTGGAAGCCCAACCCAACGGTGATCGCTCCTAATGCAAGAGCAAAGAGCATCGCCACCATGGATAAAATCCTCGTGTAATCCTGGATACGGAAGCTTAGTTGCGAGAGTGTGAAATTGTTCAATTTTTTCAACGCGATACTGTCCCGACGTTTCAACAGGTCTAAAACGAAGATCAGGATCGAATGGAAAACAAAATACGTTCCTAAAACAATCGTGATCAGGGCAGTGATCAAGGCGAAAAACGCCAAGGTCATGACTTGTGACATCATGAAATAGCCGATAGCCAGAAACGCGATGCCCGCAATTACCTCTAACAGCAGCGTAAACGGTTTGCGATTTGCCGGCATCGGTGTCTCGCCTGCTCGCAGCAATGTCAGGATCGGTTTTTTCACGATCGTCATGGCGTTGACAAAGGCTGCCAACAGAAAAATGACGGTGAAAAAAATCAATGTAAACAACGCTGCCGACGAACTGACGGCCGTGAAATGGGTAATCTTGATCGCCAACTGTTTGACCAATAATTGCTGGACGACACTGCTTAATCCAATGCCCAGCACGGTTCCAACGATGGTAGCACTGACGCCAACCACAAACGTCTCAATAAAGATCAGTTGAGCGATCTTGCGTCCTTTTGCCCCAAGCATCATGAACATCGCATAGTCCTTCTGGCGCATCGTCATCAAGAAGGAATTGGCATACAGAATGTAGACAAAGGTAATGATCGACAGCAAGACCGTTCCTAAATGAAAAATGAACACGATCGATTTGACCATGGAGTTGCTTTCTAAGAAGGCCGTATTTGTAGCCAAACCTTCAAACATATAAAAAATTCCTGAAGCGACGACTAAGCCGGAGAACAAAACGATATAATCACGCAGACGTCCTTTGATCCCAGTAAGTGATAATTTTAAAAGCATCGAACGGCACCCCCTACTGTTCCAAGTTCCCGAGAATACTTAAAATCTGACGATAAAAAGCTTCCCGCGTTTGATTTTCTCGTTTCACCTCTTGATAGATCACGCCATCTTTAATGAAGAGAATTCGTTGACAATAGCTGGCTGAGAAGGGATCGTGGGTCACTAAGAGAATCGATACTTGGTCCTTTTGGTTCAATTCCTCCATCGTGTCCAACAGATCCCGAGCGCTGTTTGAATCCAATGCTCCTGTGGGTTCATCCCCAAGCAAGATCGTCGGCTGTGTGATCAAGGCACGTGCTGCCGCCACACGTTGCTTTTGCCCGCCAGAGATTTGTGCAGGATAGCTGTTTAAGATCCCGTCAATCGACAAACGCTGCGCGACTTCTGAGACCCGTCGATGGATTTCTTTAGCCTTCACGCCCTGCAAGGACAAGGGCACAGCGATATTTTCCGCCGCCGTTAGATTTTCTAATAAATTAAAGTCTTGGAAGATGAAGCCGATCTCGCGGCTTCGAAAATCTGCCAATTGATTGCCAGACAATTTAGTGACATCGTCTTGGTTGATGCTGATTTGTCCTTCTGTCGGCTTGTCTAAAGTCGCTAATAAATTCAACAGCGTGGATTTTCCTGAGCCTGATGCGCCCATGATCCCGACGAATTCTCCTTTTTCTACTTCAAATGAAATGCCCTTTAAGGCTTCCGTTTTTTTCTGATTGCCTTTGCCGTAGGTTTTCTTTACGGCATCGACGGTTACGATTTTTTCCATGCTATCACTCCTACATTCATTTAAAAAATAACTTTCAGCACCGAAATGCTGAAAGTTTATACCTGTTTTCTGGCAGAATATTAAACGCCTAGTTTTTCTGCTGCTTTTTTGGGCAGTTCCTTTTGTTGGACCTCTTCATAGGAAGTGACCCCTTTGCTCTTGTTCCACGTTACTTTAAGAAAGGCCTCGCGTCGCAATGGACGATCTTTGTTGGCGTTGAAATCCAAGTCCTTTTTCTTGCCTTCCTTGTCATAGCCAGGCAATTCATATTTATAATCAACGAAATCATTGCCGCTATCGTCTTTCTCGTTGAGACGTTTCCCGTCTGTGGTGATCTGAACGTAGTAATCATCCCCGCTTTTCACAACTTTATCTGCTATTTGTAAGCCTACATAGGCGAGAACGATTAAACTAATCAAACCAATCAAAAATTTTTTCATCACTGATTGCTCCTTTTTTCTTTCTACGCCTACTATACAAACTTCCTGCAAAATCAACCATTGATAGAGCCTAAAAACACCTAACAGTTTTGTCATTTCAGTCATTTCCCGCAAAAAAACCAGCAGCCACGCTCCATGACTGCTGGTCCAACGCTATTTTATAACTGGCAACGTGTGCTTGCGAATGCTTCCATCCGTGATTGCCAACTGCCCATCTGTGACCTTCCGCAAAAAATACCGGTCGTGGGAGACTACTAAAATCGTTTCTTCATAAGCGACTAAGATTGTTTCGAGTTCTTCTTTGCCGGCAATGTCTAAATGATTCGTCGGTTCATCTAAAATCAAAAAGTTGATTTTCTGTTGCAAAAGCTTCAATAGATAGATCCGCATTTGTTCGCCGCCAGAAAGGTCTTGGATTCGTTTCGTCACATCTTCCGCAAAGAAACCGAATTGCGCCAGTGTTCGGCGCGCTTTTTGTTCTTCTGGCAGCACGTCTTGCACATAGGCCAGCAGACGTTGCTTGGGGTTGGCAAAAAATAGTTTTTGGGGAAGGTAGCCGATCTTCACATTCGCACCCAATCGAATCGTGCCCTCATCCAACGAAGTTTCTCCCAATAGACAGCGGATCAACGTGGATTTGCCGCTGCCATTCGCGCCTGTCAACGCCAACCTTTCTTGCCGATAGATCATGAAGGTTGAATCTGAGAACAACAAGCGGTCGCCGACAAACTTGCCGATTTCCTCAGCCACAAGAACTTCTTTTCCTGAGCGATTGGCTTGCGTGACCTGCTGCAACCGATTCTTGCCAGATTCTGGCGGTGTGATCAACGCGTGTTTTAATTTTTCTATTCGTCTTTCGATTTCTTTCGCTTTACGGAAAAAATCTTCATTATCGCTTTCCTGACCCCATTGGCGATACCGGCGACTCATCCGCTGCAGCCGTTGGATTTCCTTTTGTTGCAGGTCAAAATTCTTTTGCAGCAACACGATTCTTTCGCGTTTGAGTTGTGCATAGTTGCTATAATTTCCCGGATAGCTGACGGCTTGCTCCCCTTCAATCTCCACAATACGCGTCACGACCGTATCCAGAAATACCCGATCGTGGGAGATCACCAGATACGCCTGTTTGCTGTGGCTTAAATATTTTTCTAACCAATGAATGCCGTCAATGTCCAGATGATTGGTCGGCTCATCCAGAAGCAAAACGTCTGCTGGTTCTGTCAATACTCTGGCTAATTCAACGCGGACACGCTGCCCTCCGCTCAATGAGGAAAGGGATGCCTCAAATTTTCCCTCAATGCCTAAGCCCTTCATCGTAGCAGCGATCCGATCCTCTAATGTATATCCGCCGGCTTCTTCATAGCGCTCTTGCAACTGCCCATATTTTTGCAGCAGCACCTCGAAATTTGCCTGCGGATCGGTCATGGCTTCCTCGATTTTTCGCAAGCGTTGGCGTAAAGCGGCAACTTTTTCAAAGCTGTTGAACAAGTAGTCTTTTACACTCGTCTCGCTGTAGGCCAATGTTTGAGGAACATACCCGATCGACACTCCTTTTCGCCGCGCGACAGTTCCAGCTTCGATCCCTTCTTCGCCTGTCAATATGCGCAGCAGCGTGCTCTTGCCACAGCCATTCATTCCTACTAAGCCTATTTTATCGCCTGGATAAATCGCGAGCGTCAACCCTTCAAAAACAGGGCTCGTACTAAATTTTTTTGTGATCATGTTTGCTTGAATCAACATCGTGTTTCTCTCCCTTAGTCGAGACCACGGGAAAAATAAAAAAACATGTTTGGATATTCCAAACATGACCCTGTTATCATTTAAACGTCTAAAAATTCAGGATTTTACCACATGGTCATGTATTTTCTTTTATTGTCAGTGTTTTTGAGCATACTTCTCCCTTGACCACTGATTTAAAAGCAATTGCATGACAAAAGCTGATATGAAAACGTAAGCGATCTTCATTCAACGTTATTTTTGACACACAGACCATTGATAAATTCCCTCCTCTCGTGTGTTTCGTCCACTAAAGAATACCATACCTGAAACCGGCAGCAAAGAATTCTTTTCTGACCAACAAAAAATGAGCAAGCTTCAACCAATTCCGTCGAAACCCACTCATTTTAAATGTTCTAGGCTAAGTCCCTCAGCCGTAGAAGGCATTCACGCTCATTTGACAGCAAAACGCTTCATCTGCGGCAATTTGATAAACCATGCGACCAGTAAACAGGAAACGATCTTGTCGACGATATTTCCCATGACCGCGCCCCAATAGGTCGCACTGATCATTTCTTTGCCAGACGCCCTGAGCGCCATAATGACCACGTCCGTGCCTGAGCCGGTAAAGCCGCCGAACAAGGCCAATCGGATCGGTGCACCGATCATCGGGCAAATAACGGCCAGCAATATCCCTGCGATCAACGCTTCCTTATAGCCAAATCCCTTTTTCGCCAATAACGCTACGACGATAGCGACCGCAACATTCACTAAAGCGAAGGGGATCGCCATCGGCCCGCTAAACAGTCCCATCAGCAAATTCGTCGTTACTCCGGTCAAAATCCCGTAGCCCATCCCAAAATTCGCCGCAATATAAATCGTTCCCATTGTATCTAAAAATAATAGCGGAATCTTCATCATGGAGACAGCTTCACCCAACACAACATTCAATCCGACCGCAATGGCACACATGGCGATCACTTTTGCCTTACTATTCATTTCTTCACTCCTCTTTCTAAAAATACCTGCAACGAGTCATTAAATTCTCGTTGTTCCTCTTCTTCGTACCACGTGGGCACTTCTAAATAATTGTTCGCAATCTGTCTTTTTTGACATTCTTTAAAAAATTCTTCCATTAATACGCCGCGTTGTCCGCTGATGGCGCAATTTGGGCTTTCGTTGATCCCGATCACCCCTAGATATTCATAGCCTTCTGCTTGATAGGCTTGAATCTGCTGGATGCACGGGGCCAGCAGCTCCTGACACGTCTGGCGAAAGTCCGGCAGCTCGTGGTATTCCTCGTAGGTCATCGGTGGACGGTCGCCGCCTAAGACGATAAATTCTGGACACGGCAATTGAATGAGCGCGATGCCGCGACGCAAGAGTTCGATCGCGAAGGGAAAGGCGCCCCGTGCCCGTTCCCACCCATGGATCACGGCATTTTGGTTCAAAACACAATGCGACACGGCGACCAATTGTTTTTGTGGTTGACTCATGTTTACTCCTTTATACTAACCCAATACACTATCCGAAGATTTCCTGCAAGCATTCTTGGATCATCGGGAATTCTTCGACGGCGATGGTTCGCATATCTAAGAAATTGCAGTTGTCCTTGATGCGGCTGATGATCGGGGTGACAGCAAATCTTAATCTCTCTTGCAGCTCGTCTGGGGAGAATTTCTCACAGCTCAAGACCACTGCATACGTCGGCAATAAGTGTTCTGGATACGAACCGCCGCCGATCGTGCTGCTGTCTTTTTCGATTTTTATACTCAATTCAGTGATTGGTTGCAGCATCGCCGCAAGCTCTGCGGCTTTTCCTAAGCAGTCTTCTTCACTTAAGCTGATCATTTGCAGCGTTGGAACTGTTTTTAAGGCTTCTTTTTCATCTAAATATAGCGCCAAAGTGGCTTCTAGTGCAGCCAGCGTCATCTTGTCGATTCGCAAAGCGCGCAGCAGTTGGTTTTTCTTCATCTTTTCGATGTATTCTTTTTTCCCAACGATGATCCCTGCCTGCGGTCCGCCCAACAGCTTGTCACCGCTGAAGGTCACGATGTCGCAGCCTTGATCCAGCACTTCTTTTACCGTCGGTTCATAAGGCAAGCCGAATGGCCGCATATCCATCAACAGCCCGCTGCCTAAATCATTGATCAGCGGCAAGTCGTTGGCATGAGCAAGCGTTGCTAAATCCGTCAGCTTCGGCGTTTCCGTAAATCCGACGATTCGATAATTGCTCGTGTGGACTTTCAAGACGGCACCGGTCTCTTCTGTCAGCGCGTGTTCATAGTCACGCAAATGGGTCTTGTTGGTGGTGCCGACTTCCACGATCGTTCCGCCGCTGGAGGTCACTACGTCAGGGATTCGGAAGGCCCCGCCGATCTCTACTAATTCGCCCCGTGAGACCAACACTTCCTTATCCTGCGTCAATGTACTCAGAACCAGCAGGACAGCCGCTGCATTGTTGTTCACGACCAAGACATCTTCTGCGCCTGTGAGCTTCTTCACGATAGAGACCAAATGGCTGTAGCGCGAGCCCCGCTTGCCGCTCGCAAGATCCAGCTCCAGATTTGAATAATTAAAACTGGTCGCCAGCAGTTGTTCTTGGATCGCTTTACTCAAGGAAGAACGTCCTAGATTTGTATGGATCACGGTTCCTGTCCCGTTGATCACCCGCCGCAATGAAAATTGTTTTTCCTCTAGCTGCTTGTGGATCATCGCCAGTACCTCTTCTCGGTCAATCACGGTTTTCCGTGTGCCCTCCACCACGGATTCCCGCAGACGGGCAACGACTTCTTGGGTCGCCTCCTTCGCTTTCCCATGAGGATAGACGGGATCGATCTGCTTCAGTAAGACATCCACTGAAGGCAGACTGGCTAAAATAGTTTGAATTTCTTTTGACATAGGTCACCTGCTTTCCTAGCGTAACGCCAAATTTTGAATCGCTTCTAAGACGGTGTCGATCTCAGACTGCGTCGTAAAGTGAGACAGCGACAAGCGAACGGTTCCGCGATCCGCCGTTCCCAACGCGTCATGCATCAAGGGCGCACAGTGATACCCCGGTCGTGTCGCGATGCGGTACTCTTCCCATAAAATATCACTCACCAATGCTGATTCTGCATCCTTGATGTTGATGGAAAAGACAGCCACTCGCGGATCGGATAAGGCTCCATACACCGTCACACCCTCGATATTCTGTAATCCTTTGGAAAAATAATCCCCTAACGCTCCGTCGCTCTCGTTGATTTGGAGCCACTCGACACTCGCCGCCAGTCCTGCCAAACCGGGAATATTCAACGTGCCAGCCTCCAGCAACGTCGGTAATTCCTTCGGCTGAACCTTTGAAAAGGACTGCATCCCGTCACCACCTGTGAGAACAGGTTCCAGCGGAAGATTTTTCAACAGGCAAACCCCGCCAGTCCCTTGTGGCCCGTACAAGGATTTGTGCCCTGTGAAGCACACTGCCGCGACTTTTCCGTCAGTCAGATCAATGGGAACGACCCCCGCTGTTTGTGACGCATCGAGAATCAGATAGAGGCCTCGTTCTTCGCAAAAAGCCTTGACCCATTCGAGATCCAGCAGGTTGCCTGTGACATTACTGGCCTGATTGCAGACCACCGCCTTCGTTTCAGGGCGGACCTTTGCAACAAACTCGTCGTAACGTAGACGTCCGGTCACGGCTTCGCTGGAGACCACATCAAAACGTGCGCCCTGTGCCTCCAACTGGTACAGCGGACGCAAGACCGAATTGTGCTCCCAAGAAGTCGTGAGTACATGATCGCCTGGTTGGATCAAGCCCTTTAGGACTTCATTCAGAGCCACCGTCGCATTATTGGTAAAGGCGACCTCATACCGCTGATCGGCGTGAAACAGCGCTTTGATTTGATTGCGTGCCTTCTCTGCCACACGGTACCCTGTTAAGGAATACCCATGGGCACCGCGTGAAGGATTCCCATAGTCACCTGTAAGGGTCGCTGTCATCGCCTCTGCTACAACAGACGGCTTTTGCGCCGTCGTGGCCGCATTGTCCAAATAAATACCCATTCCTCTGCCCTCCTTTCTTTCTTCGTTCTCTGACTCGTGTCCTAGCCTAATACGCGGTAATTTTCCACTCGTTTGGTGATCCCTTGTTTATCCATATACTCTAGGATCAGCATCGAGGCTTTCCGGCTAGAATCCGTCAAATCGCGAAAATCTCCCAGCGTCATTTGTCCATGAGCCGTGATCGTGTCTTGGATCACCTTCACCGCTTGGTCAAATACCGTGCCTAATAGCACATATTCATGAGTCAAAAAGACGACCGTGTCTCCGTTCAACGCCTCCAAGACTTCCTCCGCATTTTTGTCTAAGCTAAACAAGTCTCCTTTTTTCACCGGGGTGAAGCCATTTTTCGCAAGCGTTTGTTCGATTTTTTCTTTCGCCGCCTGCTGGTAGCTGTTAAAGACAACATCGAAGGTCTGCAAAGCAAGTCGGTCGTTTGCTTCTTTGACAAGGTCTGCTTTTAATAAAGCAATCAAGGTAGAGATTTCCTTCTCAGCAAGAACCCCTCGCATCCGCGAACGGAATTCTTCGATCGGCATCCCAAACCGCAGCCGGTATTGCTTATGATACGACGACAAAATCTTCGTTGCCTGCTCTGCAAGCTTTTGATAACTCGCTTGTGCCAGATAGCCGACCTTCGTCTCCATCACCCGACCGTCTGCGACCATTTCTGCTAAGATAGGCTGAATTTCTTCTTTTTCGGCGCCTAAATATTCTTGCAGCTCTTTTTCCTTTGTAAATGGCTGCTTTTTATTGACCATAAAATCAGCGATCAATTCATCCAAGCTGCCGTCTTCTTTGGCCTTCAGGCTTTCAAGAATCTCTACTTTGAAGCGGCGGTGTTTATGAGGCGCCGCATCGAGAACCTCCCCGCCAGCGATGGTATGCATCGGCGAATACGACCGCAGAATGAACCGATCGCGCTCTTTGACAGCTACCTGCTCTTCCAAGCGGAGCTGTAAGAAGCCGTCTTCCCCCGGCCCGATCCAATCAACCCCTAACGGAACGGTCCGCGCCATCACCTCACGGGTACCGACTAACAATCGAACCCGGTCCCAAAGACCGATGCCGGTTTCCACTTCTGGCAAACAGGTGACTTTGACATCTAGCATCCACGTGTCTTCCAATTTCTCTGATACCGACAAAACATCCCCCCGTTGAATCTCGTCGGTGGCGATGTTGGCTAAATTTAAGGCCGTCCGCTGCCCGGCTTGTGCACTTTTTACATCCGTCTCATGGACTTGGATGTTTCGTATCCGCGTCTTTTTTTGACTTGGATAAAGATACAGGTCGTCCCCCGCATTCACCGATCCATCCAGTAAGGTACCGGTCACGACTGTCCCGAATCCTTTGACACTGAACACGCGGTCTACGTTCAGCCGTGCGGACCCGCTGCCTGAACGCTCCTGAACCTCTTCCGAATGAGCCTGGATCGTTGCCAACAGCTCCTTGATTCCCGTTCCGGTCACCGCATCGGTCTCGATCAGCTCCGCGTCAGCTAAAGGCGTATCTGCCAACTGGTCGCGAATATCCTCGACCACCAGCTCCTTTAATTCGGGATCGACCGTATCCACTTTGGTCAAAACCAACAAGAACTCACGAATGCCCAACAAGGTCAAAATATCGATGTGTTCTTTTGTTTGCGGCATGATCCCTTCTGCCGCATCGATCACCAATAAAACCAGATTGATGCCCGGCAAGCCAGCCACCATGTTCTTGATGAATTTCTCGTGCCCAGGCACATCCACGATCCCGACGCGTTTGTTATTCGGCAGGTCCAAATAAGCAAAGCCTAAATTGATCGACATCCCGCGTTTCTTTTCCTCACTGGTGGTGTCCGTCTCAATGCCGGTCAGGGCTTTGATCAGGGTCGTCTTGCCATGATCGATATGCCCTGCCGTTCCAATCACTATATTTGCCATTCCGTCATCCTTTCTGAATCAATTCATAGTCCGTCTTCAAGCCCTCTTGAGACGCATGATAAAAGCCCTCCGAAACGATCTCCGCTTCTGTCAGCAAAAGGGTCAGGGACGCCTCTTCAGCCAGCGGATATTTCAAAGAAAAGCCGCAACTGGCATGAATCTTTTCCGGTGTGGGAATGATTCGAACAGCGAGTTGGGCTTTCTTCGCGATTTCCTCAGCTTTCATGGCCTCACGGGTCGAATAAAACAACGCAACTCCGTATGTTTGCATAAAAACTGCTCCTTCATGATCAACTAGTCATTCTTCCTTCGAAAAATGCTCTTTCGTTTCAACTTGTACGTTTTTACTATTTGGTAATGCGTTTGTTTGGCTTATGGTTTCACGATTTTTGGTGCTTGACGCATCATTTCTACGATTCGGTACATATTTGTGACCTCACCGACAGCCGCGGTCAACTCATAGAAGTTCAGGCACGCGCCGCAAGCGTAGATCTCCACACCCTGCTCCGCTAACCCCCGAATATCCTCTAGCGAATCAGACCCTTCAACGACGGATTGCACGCCGCCATTATAGAAGATGACTTTTTCAGGCAGTACATCTTGTTCCGTCAAGGAATAAATGAAGCCCTTCAACAGGTTTTTCCCTAATTCATCGGAACCACGCCCCATGACATTAGTGTCCACCACGACGATGTAATCGTCAACGGTTGCGATCGCCTCAGCGACCTGCGGCTCCTCGTCATCGATCAGGTCCGCGTTTCCTTTTGAAATGACCACTTTGTAGTGATTCGGCGCATCCTGATCCATCTGATAAATATAGCCAAGCTGCTCCGCCATTTTTCTTAAGTTTTGTGTCGCGATCTCATTGTCCACTAAGGTTTCCACGACATCGTGTTCTCTCAACGCTTTCTTTGTTTCAATCACCGGTAACGGACACGCTTTTCCTAATGCATCGATTTTGAACATTTGGTTCACTCCGTTCTTTTTTATCGTTATTATCTGCTGCAAGCAGAGATTAATAAACAATCAATTCCTTGTCTTGTTTTTCAATGATCGTACCAAAATCCTGTGCGGGAATCCCGGCTGCTTGTAATTCCGCCACTAGCGCTGCCGCTTCATCGGCTGGTACGCTGACCAGCAATCCACCAGAGGTTTGCGGATCAAAGAGCAATTCCTCGATCCCAAAATCATTCAATTGGAAATCGATCTTGTCTTCCATATAATTCCGATTGCGTTGGCCGCCAGCCGTCAAGATAAATTCCTTCGCCCCTTGGTAAGCTTCCTCAAAATATGGCAGACGTGCCGAATCGATCTCTGCACTGTACTGACCATTCACCATTTCATGGAGATGCCCCGCCAATCCAAAGCCGGTGACATCCGTACAGCTATTGATCTCGCAGTTGCGGATGATCGCCATCGCATATTTATTCAAGGTCTCCATGCTCGTGGTCGCTTTCACAAATGCCTCTTCACTGATTTCCTCTGCGCTGTAGCCCACCGTAATGATGCTCACGCCCAAAGGCTTCGTTAAAATCAAATGATCGCCTAGCTGACACGTATTGTTCTGGTAGATCTTCGTTGGATCGATCGTTCCTGTGACAGAAAGACCATATTTAACAGACGAATCATGGATCGAGTGCCCGCCGGCTAAGATCGCCCCTGCTTCTTGCACCTTCTCCGCACCGCCCCGCAAAATTTCTTTTAGAATCCCTAAATCCTTTTCTTCTGGAAAAGCGACGATATTTAATGCTGAAAGCACCTCGCCTCCCATCGCATACACATCGCTCAGCGCATTGGCCGCCGCGATCTTTCCGAAAAGGTACGGGTCAGTGACCATCGTTGGGAAAAAATCTAATGTCTGGATAATCGCCAGATCTTCTCGTAATTTAATAACAGCAGCATCGTCAGTTGAATCAAATCCCACCAGTAGTTTTTCACTAGTCGCTTTCGGCAAATCTGCCAAGAGCTCCCCTAGATTTCCTGGTCCAATTTTTGCATTACAGCCGCCGCAGACGATTAATTGTTGGACTGTTTCCATCCTCTTCACCATCCTTCACGTGTTCTATTATAACAGTTTGTTTTTTGTTTCTCTATGTAAATTTTCGTCTCTCTTTGTTAAGAATAAGATACGCCTTTTTCTCTCGTGTTAAGCGATTGCATAAAGAATTTTCTTTTATTCTCGTGATTCTTGTCACGTGTTTTTTATACGAACTCTTTTTTGGGGACTTTTTTGCATTTCAGACGGTTTTTTTTCGATCCAATGACCTCTCCAATCGTCAAGAAATTCTGAGACGCAACATCGCTGGCCCCTGACGCGCGGGAAATAAAAAACGGCCCGCTGTTTTTATCTTTCTAAACCAGCATAAAAAAACTACCTGCTCGAAAGAAGCAGGTAGTTTTGATAGCACTTACGCTGTTTTTTGTTCAGGTTCTTTTGACAAGCCTTTTTTGATATACGTTGCGCCTGTATAAAGAACAACTAATACGATCAAGAATACTAGAATATCCAGGTTCAAGCTCTTCACAAAGGTAAAGGCGATGAATACACCGACAACGCCGCCGATCCCTAAGCCTAAGCTCAATTTACGGGCGTAGTCGCCTGTACGGATAAAGTTGATACTTGCTGCGGGCATCAAGCCTGCACAAGATCCCATCATGATCGGGAAAGCAACTAATGGACTCATCCCAAGCATATAAACCATAGCCATACATGGTGCGTACAAGCCGCAGCCAACAGTCATCAACGCACCGAAGATGAAGTTTCCAACAACACCGATGATCAAACGGATACCGCTCAACCCAGTCGCTGTATTATCAGCACCCAAGATGTCGATCATCCCTAACTGTCTCAAAGCCATCAAGATCGCCGTTGCGATCAACGCAACACCCATATACAATTGGACTTTTTTAGCTGGTAATTTTGTTACAAAGTTTGAACCGATATACGAACCAACTGTCGCTGAACCAATCAAAGCAACCAACGTTAATGGTTGGACGGCAACTGTCGTCGTGAATAAAATCGCTTGTGTCAATACGGGGATCGCATGTCCCACGTTCAATGTTCCTGGTAAATGACGAGGGTTTTTCAATTGTTTGGTGACATCAAAAAGCAATGTCGTTGGGGCAAAACTACCAATTCCCAATGTATCCAAAAAGTTCGTTACAAAACCAATCCCAAGTCCGCCGCCCCATGAGCCGCCACCGTCGTCGCCTTTGTGTCTCAAGAAGTCAATGACCATCCCAGCCGCTTGTGCCGCTAGAACCACCGCAAATAATGTTACTAAAATCGTTACCATATTACCCCTCCTTCATCTTTATCCTAAAAGGAATCCATCCTTCAAGGAATCTTTCGGATCAACCAAGAATGAGTTGTATCCTGTGACATACGCTGAACCGCTTACGCGAGGAATAATTGCTTTGTATCCGCCAACTTCAGCTTCTTCCACAATCTCCCCTTTAAACTTCGTGCAAAGAATACTTTCATACACGAAGGTGTCGCCGACTTTCATTTCGCCCTTGCCGTATAATGTCGCAAGCTTGGCACTGGTTCCCGTTCCGCATGGCGAGCGGTCTACCTGTCCATCACCAAAGACCACCACATTTTGATACGTCGCATCAGGGCTCGTTGCTGGACCATAAAATTCCACAAGGTCTACAGTTTTGATATGCGACAATGTTGGATGTTGAATGTCGATTTGTTCGTTCACTGCATCACGAATGATCATCCCAAGATCATTGAATTTCGATGCGTTCTCTGGTTTGATCTCCAGACCAACAGATGCGGCTGGCAAGATCGCAAAGAAGCTGCCGCCGAAGGAGATATCCATCGACAATTCTCCGATATCCGGAACATCAACTGTGACGTTTTCTTTATAAAGGAATGATTCCACGTTCTCAAATGACACAGATTCTGCTGAATAATCTTCATCCAGATGGACCGTTCCGTGAACGATTCCGGCTGGTGTATCTTGAACCACTTTGACTTCACGTTCGCCTTCTTTGACCTCTACCCAGCCTTGTTCTACTGCTGAAGTCATCGCTGCGATCGTGTTGTGGCCGCACATGTTCAAATAGCCGCCTGAATCCATAAAAATGATACCGTAGTCTGCTTCTTTGTGAACAGGCTCTGTAATGAAGGCGCCGAACATATCGCGGTGTCCTCGTGGTTCCAGCATCAACATTCTACGAAGGTCATCTGCTTCGTTTTCCAAATAGGCTCTCTTATCAGCCATTGTTTCACCAGGGAATTTAGGAATTCCACCGATGATCAGACGGGCAGCTTCACCTGCTGTATGTGTGTCGATTGCTGAGATCATTTTTGATACTTTCATGATTATCCTCCCTTGTTCGTACTAGTGAATGATTTTTTCATCCACTATTTCTATTTTTTCAAACAGTTATCGTATTTCTTGATTGTCTTTTCGCATTTTCAATTTGATCGACGCAAGCGCTTTAACAGCATCTCGCTGATTGATCGTATTTTCACCAACGACCTCTGTTTCGATCCCCGCTTCTGATTTATTGAAATCCAAAACGTGCGTGGTAAAGTCATTTTCTACAACAAACTTCGCTTGTGTACCAATGAACTTGAGTCCAATCACGCTAATCTCTCGGCGGCCGATCTCTTCCAAAGTGTTCGCAAAATCAACATCTGAATTCCCCCAGCCATCGGTCGAAGCGATCACACCATTCGTGCGCATCCCTTCCAGCCATGCAGCCGTACGCTGACCAACGAGGTATTTCATGGCGTTGCTTTGCGGCGTCCCAACGACAACCACTCCTTGAAAATCGATATCAGGATCGTTGCTTAACAGATCCACCAGTGGGTCTTGAAAATGATGCAAAGATGTTTCTTTGGTTGATGGGCCGATCCCCATACCACCACCACCTATCCATTAGTTACGTTAAACCATCGAACGAATCGCCCCATCGCGATACTCATTCGCTGACAAGAAGACGGGCATATTGTTCATGTCGATGATGGAACAGCCGCCTTTGAAGCCGCTAGGTTCATTCGGATAAAGAAGCATATCGTACATCGCTCCTTGCCCCGCCACCTGCTTCACCAAAGCCACTTTCGGCTTGCCTGGATTGGTCTTGTCTTCGTAGACATGGGTCTCACAGGCTTCTTTTCCTTCCAGCATCTTCAGCTTTTCGCGAATTTCTTGGATATAGTCGTCTACGATCGCAAACATTTTAAGACAGAGCTCACGATTAAAAGGAGTCCCCTTTTTCGCTAGAAGATCAATCAAAAGAATGTAATCCTCTGCGTTAGGCGTCCCTGCTCGATTCAATACTAAATGATCACGCAATACACCCTCAGAAGAGCCAAATTCATGCATTTGTTCTCCATCCTCAATAGCCCCAGTCATGACGACTGAAACACCGGTAAGTGTATGCGTGATCCCAGACCCCAGCGCGCCCAGCACCTTCGTGGAGATCGGAAGGATATCCATGATGGTGTTGGTCTCAACATTATGCTGATGCGGTGGGAGCAATCGAATCGTCAGCTTCTGAATAGCGGCGTCTCCGCAGTCAAAGTTTTGCTTGATCTGCAAACGAGTGGGTTCAAGACGGAAGGTGTCGCCACTGGTGACGTCTTCCATATGAAACACTTTGATTTTTAGCGTTTCGCCTCGCATTATTCACACCTACTTCCAATATAAACGGCGATTGAATAAGCAGCGTCTTAGAAATAAGCGAATAACCGCAACGATTTTTAGGCTTTTCGTCTTATTTCTCGACGCTGAATACTTAATCCATCCGCCTCATGTTCTAGACGTGGGCAATGTATTCATAAGGTAAAGGAACAATTTTCCCTGGCGTTTCGATTGCTACAAGTGCTTCCAGAGTATCTTTCATGATACCTGTCTGCATTTCAATGTTATGTGGTTCACCGGCATTCGCACCCATTGGTACACGCGGAGCAACGGCACGTGGTGTCCCGTTTTGGCGTACAACTGGTGGCAACGCGGCGATTAAAATAGTAGGAATTCCCGCTTCCTCAATAGCTCTCTGCACGATCACGGCAGTTCTATGACAGGTTCCTCAGCCAGCGGTCAAGACGACAGCATCGACGTCTTCTTCTACTAATTTTTGTGCGATTTCTGGTCCAGTTACATCGTGGAATGCGTCCTGGTCTCCGCCGCCGCCCATGAAAGCATAGTGGACAGGTGCAGATTCTTTGATGAATCCTTCTGCCGCTAGTTCATGTAAACGATCTAATGGGAACATCGCATTGATGTCACGGTTTGCATCGGCATTGTCGTACCCGCCGTGAGAAACCATCAATTCCTCTACTTTAGCTGTATCTGGTACTTCGCGGTACGTGGTATCACCCGCTAAGTTGAATCGTTTATCTGTTTTCAAATGTACGCCGGCAGCAGTTGCTAATGCCACACGCATTTCTTTAAGCTCTTTTTTCACAGGGGTAAAGACAGATTTTGGCGTAATCGGCACAAAAATTTCTGACTGTAACCCTTCAAAGACTGTTAAGCCCATGTGTTAATTCTCCTCTCTTGCTTCTTCACGTTTTTTTCTGGCTTCGGCCCGGCGACGCTCATGCTCATAAATAGCAGTTTTATAATGTTCATCCGGTTCTTCTGCCAAAACTTCTGGATAAGTCATTAAAAACCCAACTTCTTGACCGATCTCTAAATTGTATTCAGAAATGATCATTCGACGAGGTATTTTAAGCTGACCTAATCGACCTTTCAAGTCGATCGTCACACTGGCATCATGAAGTTCAACGATAATCCCTTCAAACATTTGTTCCGTCGAAATATATTTGAGTTTATTCATTCCATCCATTATTTCACCTTATTCTACTTCGTAAATTTCTTGGCGTTTTTTACTCTTAGGCAAGACTTGCTCATTTTCTACAAGGTCAATCTTCTTGCCTGTAGTTTTTTCGATGATCTCAATGTTGTTCGCTTTTACATTCGGGTTCCATTTACGTTCGGCTGCTTTGATCGTGCCGCCGCCCATCAATGTTTTCAACATTGCTAAATCACGAATCGCGTCTTCCTTACATAGTGTGTTGTTCGACAAGATTTCGTTTTCGATCCCTTGCATTGATTTGTTGTTGTCGACCATCGCGACCATTTCTGGGTTCCCAACAACCAACGCACCTTGTACTGCTGAGTAAGAATCTCCGACAACTTTAATGCCGCGTTTGCCGATTTCTTCAATATGCGAAGCAAAATCGATATGATTGTTACCAAATCCTTCAGTCGTAACGATCGCGCCATCAACGTCCATCGCTTCGACCGTCATACCTAAACGTTTAGAAACATAATATTTTTCAGTATTTGCTTGCGGAGAACCTACAAACATTACACCGACTAAATCGATTTCTTCGTCTTCCATCGCTTCACGCACTAATGGTTCTCTCCAATAGTGGCGAGACGTTTCTTTTGATGCAGGTCCAATACACGTCAATGCATGGATACCACCATCTAATACTTCAGTTGGCGCCAAAATAATTGGTAAGTTTCCTAAGTCAACGTTGGGTTTTGCGCCCAATGTTCCAACTGGTTCGATTGGCATGATCAAGTTATCGTGCATCGCACCTTGACCCATGATCTCTTTGATGATGATCACTCGTTTATTACCAAATCGACGTTTTTGTACGATTTCATCATGTTCTACCACTAGAGATTCGTCCGCTTTTTTCACGGCTTCGCGAATTTCTTGTGTGATATAGTCTGATGCTTTATGAGCGGCTAATGGTCCTGGACGTTCCATATTCGCGCCTTCTTTGATCGTTACTTGTGTTTTAATGAAGATCTCGCCTTTATCTGGTGCACCAGGACGTCCCCACATGATGTTGCGGTCCAATTCGCCTTCAGAAGAACCGAATTCACCGATTTGTACACCATTTGCGTCTGTACCTGTAAGAACCATGACTACGCCATCTAACACACGAGTAACGCCATGGCCGATATCTGCGCCATCTACTTTAGCAGCGATAGGTTGTACGTCCATGATCGTTTCACTATATTCGTTATATTTATCTGGTGTAATGATTTCAAAAGTCACACTCTCAACTAGTTCTTCTAGTTCCGCTGCTTCTTCGCACATGTCTTCCATTTTGCGCAGAACCAAAGTTGTTCCTTCGATCTTTGTTTCCTCACCGAAGACCACTTTTTCAATCTTCATGTGATCACGACGAACGGAACGAACCACTTTTTCTTCTACTTTTGCTTCAGGAGCTGGTGCTTCTGCCGCTGGTGCTGGCGCTGCTGCTTCACCTGGAGCCGCTGGTGCGACTGGTGCAACACCCATTTGACCGGCGATAGACATCGGTACTTCTAGATCGATCCCGCGTCCTTCTGCAATATGGATTTTGATTGTTTGTCCGCCCATTGGCGTAACAGGTGCGACTGGCGCGATAGGAGCCACCGGAGCTGGCGCTGCTGCTTCTTCTGCAGGAGCTTCCTCTTCGGCTGCTTCTTCCGTGACTTCAGAAACACCATCTAATAATTCTTTTGTCAATGGAACCAACGCATCCGTTGTTTCTTTCAATGTCGTACCAAGTACTTGTTCGATTGTTAGAGTCGTATCAGGTAATTCTAATAAGCCTGAATCCTCTAAATCTGGGAAGATCGCTGGATCTTCTAAATCATCTGGTGCGATTACTTTGCCCGCTTCCGCGCGGCAACATAATACGGCAGGGTCTTTGGCATGTTCCTTAGCAGTTTCTGCTGTAATAGACATTCGTTAAATCCTCCTAATTTTTAAAATTAATTTGTAGGTAATCTACGATATAGTCTATGCCCATCTGCCCGCAGCACATGATCTGTATGATGATAAACCGGAACTCCTAACCTAGGAGCTACACCCATAACGGTGTTCGTTCAATCGGAACAGGAGCCAGTCAATACTACTTCTGCTCCTTGTTTCTTCAAGGACATGACAGTTGCAGCTTGGCCTGGACAAATACCTGGCAGGGCACATCTATATCTTCCATTTACTTCTACCATCCGCTTGCATCTTTCAGCAGCGACAACTTCCGCGCCCATGTTGTTAGCAATCTCGGTCATGCGTTCGGCAGAACCGCCGCATTCACAAATCAGCAAACCGACTTTCCGGCTTTCTTGTGGAAATGGCATTGCGACTAACACACCGCCACTTGTTTTCGTGATCGGTGTCATTTCATCGCCGCTTCGTCCCGTCATAGGTCCGCCGACAACGATCTCGCCATGTGGTTCGACGTAACCGCCGACATTGTTGATCAATGTCTTGACGGGTGTTCCGATCGGTACATCCACGAAGACTGTTTCTTTTTGTTTTACGCGACCAGAGACGGTCACATCTTTGTCAATGAACGGCTTGCGATCTTCAATAGCTTCCGCGATTCGTTTGATCGTTTCCACATTATCGATCACTGCACCAACTTCTGTTGGAAGCTGGCCTGGTTCCAGCACAATGTCCATTACTTCACGAACGATCATTCGCTCATCTCCTGCTGGATAGATATCCGGCAATTGATACACGTCAATCGTTGGCTCACTGTCCACTGCCTTCAATAAGCGTGTCACTAACATCCGATGCTTGCCTTTTACAGCGATCACACCTTTAGGAGCATGGATCATTTCCATGGAATACTTCATCCCGCGAATCAATTGATCGATGTGCTCGCTCATTTGTTTCACATTATGAGCCAGCAATGCTTCACATTCCGCACCGTTTGCGATAAAGGTTCCTTCTGGAATATCACACGCCAGTTTTAAGAATGTAGGGAAACCTGCTCCCCCAGCACCAACGATCCCCGCAGCCTCGACAGCTTTCGCGTTGCTCTCTGTCTTAGGGATAGGCAGATATTTCGAGAAATCCTGCTCTTCATCGATCATGAGAACAATGTTGTCACCGTCTACATCAACTACTTTTCCAGAAAAGCTCGCATGGATATTTGCACCTAACCCGTTCGGCTCAGCGATCAGTTGTCCGCGTTGGACATGGTCGCCTGCCTTCACGATTCCTTTACAAGGAGCGCCGACATGTTGTTTTAATGGTATAAGAATTTGTGTCAAATTGTTTCACCTCCTCGCTTTTTCGTTTGTTCGAACTTGAGCAAATCAGCCACCCGTAGTTCATGTAAATGATAGCACAATCATCTAGCTTATTAAAGGTCGTTTCCTGTTTATTTTGATATTTTCTGACAAATATCTTTATGAATTGTTCATTTTTTTGGTTTCTCTAATTGAATTTTCATTAATCTAAGGCATTTGCCTAAAAACGCTCACAATTATTGATTTTACAAGCTTTATTAACAATTGTCGATAGTCGACAATCAACATATACATTAAAAATCACGATTTATATTCAGTTATTTCACAAAACTAAGTGTTTTATTAAATCGTTATTTAATATAAGGCATTTAAATCACTCATTTCCATTATATAGACATTTTTTATCGATCGACTTAGCTTTCATTCGATACATTTATATGTATACGACTTCACATAAAACACAAAAAGAACGCTCATCCTCTATTCAAAGGATGAGCGTTTGATCGCATCACGCGTAGTTATTCTGCGCTTTCTAATTTGTCTAATGATTTACTACCAAACCATAGGATGATTCCCAGCACAATAACTACTGCGGCTAAGACCCCATAACCCATTTGGAATTTCGCTGGATCAGCGGTTTCCAAAATTGCATAAATCACAGGATAAATCATTTGTGAGAAGAACACCGCGATGGTCCAAACACCTAATAACAGTCCCATTAATTTAGCAGGAGCTAATTTGGCAATAAATGAATTTCCAAGTGGAGAGAAGACCATTTCGCCGACGGACATCAATAAACTAACTAATGCCAACCATAAAATGCCTGTATGACCATTTCCGATCATATCTGCAAGTACCATTACGACATAAGAGATTCCAACTAAGATCATACCAAGAGCTGTTTTCTTAAACATACTCATATCGCCTTGCGGACGTGCAGCAAGCTTCGTCCATAAACGACCTAAGAGTGGGCCTAATACGATACACGTCAGTGCGTTCATTGAGTCAAAGTAAGACGTAGGAATCTTGAAGCTTCCAATAACCCAGTTGGCACGCTCGATAAATCCGGCACCATCACCGTATCCGAAGTAGAAGTATGCTGGCATATATGCTAAATACCAAACGGTCCAAAACGCAACTGAGAACAATGTTACTAAAATAATTGCGACAATACGTTTTTTGTCTCCAGATGTTAATTTTGTATCTACGGCACCCTCTGCTTTTTTACCAGCAGAATCGAATTGGCGTTGATCCACTTTAAATGGTTTTTTACCAGCTTCGCCTAATGAGCGGCTGTTCAAAATAAACCACAAAGCATCAATTAGCAATAACACACCGCAAATCATAAATACAAAGTTAAAGCCGTAATTTTTAATTAATAATACTAAGAATGTTGTTCCGATAAATGACCCAATATTTACAAATGAGTATTGGATCGAGAAGGCTTCGTTCAATTCTTTTTCATCACTGAAAAGCAAGGCATTTACACCCGATAGGTTCCCTTTGAATAATCCGGTACCCAGTGCTACCAAAATAATCATCAACCATACCATGCCCATTGAACTTGCTTGCCAAGCCAACATGTAGCCTGCACCCATCATAACCATTCCGGCTGCCACACATAAGCGAGGACTTAGCCAATAATCGGCGATGTATCCGCCAAAGGTTGGTGTGATGTACGTCGCTGCAACGAACCAAGCAGATATTTGCACACCTTGTGCACTGGTCATACCTAAGCCGCCAGAAGCAGCCGTTGTTGCGATCCAAATCGCCAACATGTATTTCGCGGTATAAAACGCACACCGCTCAAAGGTAAAGCCAAGTGCGCAGACATAAAACCCAAAAGGCTTCTTATTTTTTACTGGAGTTGTTTCCACTATCATTCCTTCTTTCTCTTAAAAAATTAATCGTTCGCGTCTAACCATTGCGCTAAAAGTTTCATATACTTTTCACGTTCTTCCACAAAAGGCATGTGTCTGCTGAAGGCAAACAGCTCCCATTTTGCTCCTGGAATCGCGTCGTACATCGTTTTTGCTACTAGCGGTGTACACAAATCGTTTGTGCCGCTCGTAACAAGTGTTGGAACAGTGATGTCCGTCAGCTTGTCGGTATAATCGTACCCGTGGAGTGTTCCTTCTGGAGAATACTCATTCGGTCCCCAAGCTGTAACGTAGCTTTCTGTCCCTGCGACTTTTTTCCGTCGTAAAGGTTCTGGATCGTTTTCAGTGAATACAGGCGCAGCATGGCGAACCATGTAACGATCATTGGCTGCAAGATACGCTGGATCATCATAGACCCCTGTTTCTTCTGCTTTTGCGATCGCTGCCTGATCCTCTTCGGACATGAATTTGATCATCCGATGTTGTTCTTGTGCCCAAAGCTTGGCTGAAGGCAAAGTGCTTGAAAGGACCATGCTCTTGATGCCTTTAGGTGCATAGTCACACACATAAATGATCTCCAGCATGCCGCCCCAAGATTGACCCAATAGATGGACTTCATCCAATCCTAGATGTTCTCTTAATGCGATTAATTCATTGACCCATGTTTCAGCCGTCCAAAGCTCTGGCTGAGAAGGCACCGCAGATTTCCCGCAACCTAATTGATCATACATGATGATCTGGCGGCCATCGACCGCCATTTCATCAAGGACTTCAAAATAGTTATGGGTTGATCCGGGGCCGCCATGCATGACAATCAATGGTTTCTTATTACCGCTTTGTTCACCAACGATGCGGTAGTAAGTCTGATGCCCTAAATAAGGCATGTATCCTTCTTCGATTTTCATACGACGTCTGGCCTCCTAACCGATGACTTCCAAGTCTTTCGAATAATGATTCAAGTTTTCGCATCCGTCTTCGGTCACGATCACTAAATCTTCGATCCGCACGCCTACTTCGCCTGGAATATAGATTCCTGGTTCAATTGAGAAGACATTTCCGACTTCTGCAACATTGTCGTTTGCGCCTGAAACGTCTCCAGTTTCATGGCAATCGATTCCAATGAAGTGGCCTAAACGGTGCGTAAAGTATTCGCCATAGCCTTTTTCAGTAATGTAATCGCGGGCTGCCGCGTCAATATCTGATAATTTTACGCCTGGTTTTACTAGATCGATCGCACGTTGGTTCGCTTCTTTGACTGTTTCATAGACTTCGCGCCCTTTGTCAGAAACTTCTTTGTAGAAGAACGTACGGGTCATATCAGAAGCATAAGAATTCTTGATCCCGCCAATATCCAAGATCACTGAATCCCCTGGCTTCACTTTTGAATCATCCGTTTCGTGGTGAGGATCGGCTGCATTCGCTCCATATCCTACGATTGGATCAAAAGAGAACCCTGTATTGCCTAATTCTTTGTAGATCTCACCCAATTTGTCCGCCATTTCAGCTTCAGTAAGCTCTTCCGGCAACAAATTCTTCAGGCGATCGATCGCAAGCTCGTTGTCCGCTTGTGCGTCACGCATCAATTGTTTTTCTTCTTCGTCTTTGATTGCGCGAACGGCATCCGTCACTTCAGAGCCATTTCCTAACTTGGCATTTGGAACAAGCTCTAACAAGTGCAATAAGAAATGGGCTGGCCAATTCTTGTCGATACCGATTTTTTTGTCCGTATCCACATATTCAAGCACTTTCTTCACAGCATCGTCTGTATCATCAATAAATACTTTTTCGACACCTAGATCTTCTTCGATCGGGAATAACTTGTTGACGATCAAGGTATTCTTGTTCTCTGGAGTAATCACTAATACTAATAGACGTTCACCAGGATGAATCCAGCGACCAGTTAGATAGAAAATAGTTGTTGGATCTGAAACTAACAATTGGCCATAGTCTTGCTCATTCATTTTTTCGATGACTCTTTCAACGCGACGTTCTTTCAAAATGTTCCACTCCTTTTATTGATATTGTTTGCCTGACGGCATTATTAAAAACAGCTCTGTTCTCACGTAGCTGTTAATAATTGATTTCGAGGACCTCAACTGCTATGCAACAGTTTGAGCACAAGGATACTGATTTGTGTAACTATTCACCTGTCACTAGTTTTAAAATAACCATAAAACTATTTAGTTTTCAAGCTTTCGACAAAGAAAATCGAAGGTGTCACAGCGTATCCGCTTCCACTAGTTTACTATATCTTTTACCCAATTTAAACATTTCTTTAAACATTTTTTTGAAAAGCGGTTTCTATTTGGAATAATTCGAAAAAAAATCCGCAAAATTCTATTATATCTCTGGTATTTTTATTTTGTTCACCTCTACCAAAAATTTGGATTCCCATTAAAATAATGGGTTTTTCAATAACGTTTGTCGACAAAAAAAGTTAAATTATCCAATCAAAAACAAACAAAAAAGCCGTTCTGTATTATAACAAAACGACTTTCTACCATATTCATCAGAATGAATTTTTATTCTTTTGCATTTTATGATAAGAATAGAAAAATTTTGGTGATAATTCGTACCCCGCGGTGATCCCGACAGCGATCGCGATCGCAATTTTCAATACCTGTACGCCTATTTGTGCAGCCTTGATCGAGTCGCCAATAAAGAAATTATACGTAAAATTGTAAATTCCCATCCCAGGAACGAGGCAAAAAATACCACAAATTAAGAAGATCGTGACTGGTGCCTTCAGGGCAAACGAGGCTTCTCGTGAAAGATAGATCAACACAAGGGAGGCGATAAAGGTTGCCGTGACGGGTGCCACCCAAAATTGCATGATCAGCAAATAGATGAACCACCCGCACGCACCGATCATGCCGCAATAGACGTAGTAGCGTCGCGGCACTTCAAACAGGATCGCAAAAGAGATCGTTCCTAGAAAGCCTGCTAAAATTTGGAACAAAATAGTGATCATAAGCCGCTCCTTTCTCCAGAAAAAAATCATTTTATCGTTTACAGCATGCTGAAAACTCTTAGAACAAGCCCCACGCCGACGGACACACACAGAGCCGTGATAAGCGCATTGATCATTTGGCCCCAGCCGGAGCTGTAGTCGCCGTCAAATAAATAGCGGATGCCGTTCACGATGGCTACCCCCGGCAAAAGCGAGATGATGCCGCCGGTGATCAAGCTGGTCAATTGCAGGATCGGCACGAAATGAACGAAGAGGCAGGCCAGAATGCTCACGAAGCCGCTGCTGGTGATGGTCAAGATAATGTCTGACATGTTGAACTTCGGCAGCAAATACATCGTAAAGCAGGCGAGTATCACGCCTAAAAGCAGCGCCCCCATCGTGTCCCAGATACTTCCGCCAAAAATAAAGCAGAAGCTGGCACTCCCGAAGGCATAGGCGAAAATTTTTAACGGATTGGAGGAAAAGGTCTGCTGCTTGATCTCCTGCAGCCATTGGTTGGCTTCCTCTGGATTTAGCCGCTTTTCCGCGAGTCGTCGAGACAGTGTATTGATCTGCTCGATGCGGCCTAAGTTGATAGGCGAGATCGGCACGTCCCGCACACGGGCCTGGACCGTTTGATCCTTCAAACGTGCAGTCATAAATATTCCGTTGATCAAAACAAAGCTGTCAAACTCTTGCAGTTCCAATGCTTTTGCAATATGGTGAATGGTCGTTTCGATCCGTTTGATCTCCGCCCCGTTTTTCAGCAGTGTTTCGCCAATATCGTAGACAAGATCAAATGCTTCCCGTTCATCCATCGGTCTCCCCCTTTTTCTGATGCGTCGTGATTGGTTTGCTTGAATGTTTCCACAAATCCTATACCTATAGGATTAGCGAAACGTTTTTATTTTTTTACGGTAAAAAACGACGACAGCCGCTGCCGTCGTCGTCTTAGTATAGCTTATCTGATGCTTATAATTCAATCAAATCATGGGAAAGACGAATCATATTTTCATAGCCGTCTTCGGTGATCAGCACTTGATCCTCGATCCGCACGCCGCCCCAATCTGGAATGTAGATTCCCGGTTCGATAGTCATCACCATGCCGGTCTCCAAAACATCGTCATATTGTTCATCGATGTAAGGCAATTCATGAACAAACAGGCCGATACTGTGACCAATATTTCGATACGTATATTGCGGATAATCCGTTCCCTCCAAAGGTTTCAAAGAGGCTTGATAGATGTCCTTCACCGCCGCGCCGTTTTTCATCACTGCTTCTGCTGCTTCGAGGCTTTGTTTCTCCAGCTCATAGACTTCCCGCTGCTTGTCAGACGCTTGACCGACGACCACTGTTCGAGTCATATCAGACATGTAGCCTTCGTATTGACAGCCAAAATCCATAAGGACGAAATCGCCATATTCGATCGCTTTTTTCGATGGGATACCATGCAGCAGCGACGTGTTGGCGCCAGAAATCAGGATATTGCCGTAGGGCTGGGTGTCTGCCCCTTCTTGCACCATGTACAAGGAAAGCTTGGCCGCCAACTCTTTTTCTGTCACGCCCACACGAATCTCAGGCAATAGTCGTTCCAATGCGCGGCAAGAAATCTCGCAGGCATTCCGCATGTATTGAATTTCCTTTGGTGATTTGATCGCACGCATACGGTCGATCACGCCCCCTGCCTGAACAAATTCCGCAGGTGTTTTCGCTGAAAAATCCGCATACATATCGTAGGTTAAATAATCCGCTTCAAAAGCGATCGTTTTTATCTTTTTCTCACTGGCTAAGCGCGCCACGGTGTCCCCCACAGTCTTTCCGGGCAAGCGCCAATTGATGATCTCATAGTCCGGTACTTCGATCGCCGCTTGTTCAGTATAGCGTGGATCGGTCAAGAAATACTGGCCTTCTTGTGTGAGCAGGATGAATGAATCGTCTCCTGTCCAACCGCTAGTAAAACGAACATTCACTCTTTTGGCAATAAAAAAAGCATCCAATTTCTCTTTTTCCAAATACGCACGGATCTTTGTTTCGTTTAACATTGTCACACGTTCCTTTCTATTTTGAGGTTCTCCTCTTCTATAACATAGAGTAGCAGTCAGAGGAACGTTGGTCAACGCTTTCAAAAAAAGGACAAAAAAGAAAAGGGGAGATCGCCCCTTCGACGGTCTCCCCTTTTCGTTATTTTCTTTTGTGACGACTCGAACGTGTTCGCGGTGCGTCCGTAAGCTCTCTTGTACGCGGCGAAGCTTGAGTTCTCGGGGTCTCACGGGACTTCCGTTCGTCCTTTTGAACGTCTTTGCGTACCAAGAGTTCTTTTTTCGGTTCCGCTACTTTTGGTTGCGTTTCTGTTGCCGCAGCCTGTTTACGTGCCGCCGCTTTTCTTAATTCTGAAACGTCTCTTTTTGCCACAGAGGTCTCTTCTTTTTTCTTTTTAGGTGCCTTTGTCCGCTTTGGAAGCTCAGGCAGCTTGAAGGTATTGATGGTTTGCTCTTCGTGGAAAAAAGGCAGCCGCTGTAAAAACAGATTGCCCAGATACCCTGCCAACCAGATCCATAGGAACAGCTCCACAGGAAACAGCAATAGGAACAAGCAGGCCGTCGCCAACGGTTGCTTCAAAATCACGGCACAGGCGCTGGCGGTAAAGACAGCCACCAATAAGCCCGGCGAATAAGGAAAAAGATTGGCAAAAGCCAAGCCTACTGCAATACTGGCAAAAATCATGGGGAAGATCGTTCCGCCGCGCCAGTTGCAGGCCAAGCAGAACATCGTGATCCCGACTTTTCCAAAACCGATCAGCAGCAAGATGAGAAAGCTCATCGTTTCCGCCTGACGAGTAAAGGACAATAAATTATGCTCCCCGGAAAACAAGAAATAAGGAGAGATCATTCCTAAAACACCCAATACGATCCCCGCAAAGATGGCTAAAGGAATCGGATTGCGAATCCGCTGGTTCAACTGGTCGCTTTTGTCCTGAAGCACTAGAAAGAACTTGCCGAACAACGCGCCCAATACGATCATGGGAATAACGAGCAAGAGACCTTGCCACGTAAAGCTCCCCTCCAGCCTGCGGATCGCGAAGACCTGCTCCTGATTCGGAAACAGACCATACGCCAAAAGGTACCCGATAAATCCAGTAAACGTCGTAAAAATATACAAGACATATTTCTTCAGCTTGCTTTCTGTCACGACCTGCCAATCGTCACGCTCCACCGAACGTCCGACCCCAAAGAGCGGCGTCATAAAGATCACCCCTAAAGAGGTGCCGATCCCAAACTCGATCAGATCTGTGCGCTGACTCTCCGCGATCTTTCGCCTGTCTGCAACATATGTCACCAAGCCGCCGATAATCGCGATCAACGCCGCCTCAGGTCCCAAGCTTGCGCCAAAAAGCAAGACGATCAAGGAACCCAACAAATTTCGGACGATTTTTCCATCATGATAATCAATTCGTTGTGTTTCGTGGTATTCCGTAAAGGATTCCTGCAGGGTGCGCGGGTATCGCCCAAATGCTTTCACAAAAAAGCCGATCGCCACACCCCCGATGGTACAAAGGATCAAAGGATAAAAGCGCGGATTTCCGATCAACGCAGGCAGCTTTTGCCATAAAAGCTGATGCCCGATCTCCGCAAATCCCATAAACAAAGCTACAATGACCCCCACCGCGAGGCCTAAGAGCCCACTGTAGCCAAAAAGTGCGAGTTTAAACTTATTCATAACATTAACCTTTCTCTGATAGACTCCGCTACATTATAACAAAGGTTGTGGCTCTTAGGAGACCTTTTTCACTACTTTTTCTGATTTTTGCAGCAAAGAAGACGCATTTTTCTTCTGCAGCGTCTGTTGAACAGAGGACAGGGTCCGATTCAAGTCTGGCGTCAGCTCATAATGATCGACCAGGTATTGACGTGTCTTTTCCGTAAAGAAGCCCTTCATGAAGGCAAAGAAGAAGCCTTCTGGGTTTCGGACGGTCTTGTAGCGGTACATTTGCTCGATGGCTTTTGCGATCGCGTCACCGATGTCTGTTTTGAAATACGTATTGTGTTCAAAGGTCAGAACCTCTGCCTCTGCCGGCAAGCCTGCCTGAATATACTGTTGCGTGCTGGCATACTTCGCCTTGAAGATCGTGTCGACAAACCAGCGTGCCTTGCGGTAATCCCCGTTACAGAAAGGGAGAAACCGTTGGAACGCCTGTTGTGGCAAGACATGGGCATAGCGAGCCGCCAAGCCGTCGATCAGATTTTGATCCAACGAAACAACGTCATTTTTTGGCAACGTGCCTGTTACATTTGTTGCTCTTGTGGTTTGTTTTGCTAATTGTTTTTGTGTACTTGTAAGCAAATCTTGCGAGCTCGGAGACGCAGATTTTGCTTCTCTATCCACAGTGGATAACTCCGCTGCTTTTTTCGGTGTGTCGTTTTCCACAGGTACGATCGTTTTGCTGCGGGTATAATTCTTGAAGGACAATTGAACGACGACATTTTTTTCAGGTGCTTTGGGATTAGAAACGTAGATCCGATAATTTTTCAGTCCGTGACGAAGAACCTGGATCAAGCCAGCCTTTGCCAAGTCTGTTTTCAAATTAGTGATCTTGCGTTCCGATACCCGCAACAAGTCTGCAGCCTCTTCATTGGAAAAATAGATGTAAGGAAGACCAGCTTCATCAAGCCAACTTCCGTCTTTTTGTCCATTATAGATACTGCACGTCATGCGCATCGTGTACAAGGCATGAAGCATCATCGCTTCAATAGAGAGCGTTTTATACTGTGGATTATTGATTAAATTCAAATCGATGGGGATATAATTGCCGTTGGGCAAATTCGTTGCGGTCATGGTATTGTCTAAGCTTGTGGACATGACAAAGAACCTCCTATAGATACTTTCAAATGCGTAGCGAAAGTTTTAAAGGAATGGATACTGTCACCAGATAGAGGATTGAGAAAGTTACCAAAATATGGTATACTTAATAGAGGTTAGGCAAACACCAATTTTTCTAACCCTTAAACGTTTATCTAAAATGTGACAGGCTAATTCGCCAAAATTAGCTCAAACCTTTGAGTTTAAAGATCGCCAAATCTTTAGACTCTTTTTTTTCGTTTTTTTCTACATATCTAGAATAATGGATTGAAACCCTATTGTAAAGCGATTTCCAAACAACATTTTTTAGAGTAAACTTTTAATATGTTTATAAAGAATTTTAAGGTTTACTATAATACAAGAATAAAAACTATTTAGGTTTACTTTATTAAAGGATATAAAAGTAGTTTTGGTAAACTCTAAATAAGGCAATCGACTCCCCTGTTCAAAACAAGAATGTGGATAAAAAGTAATGTGGATAAGGCGTTTAATAGTTATCCACAGCTCGCGGAAAGAAGCGATCCGTTTTTCAAAAGTAAACTTTTAAAGAAAACTTATGATAATAAAGGTAAACTGAAATACTGAATAACTTTAAAAAAAGTAAACCATAATGCAGGAGATAAAGAGCATTACGGTTTACTTTTTTTGTATTTAATTCTCATTGTTTTCTAATTCTTTGAATAATTTCTGATACTTCGGCTTCTCTTTATACTCCTCCATAGAGGCTTCTTCAAGCTGATTCAGGAAGTTTCGGTCGTCTCTGGAGAGCCCTTTTTCAAGATAATAGTCGTATAAAAAGTCGATCATCTTGTCTGGCGTGTAGCCGTCAAACTTCGCATTGATCAAATTTTGCATCCGAATCTTGGTTCGGGCCGAGATTTTTTGCATTTCCAAGGCTTTCAGACGAGGATCGTAGTATTGACGCTTCCGTCCCCTCTTCCCTGCCTCGGTATCATGTGCCTGCGACGGATGTTCTTCTATTATAGGTGTTCGTTCATTTAAGTGTCGCGATTCGTCATGAAGTGCGGAGCGCCGAAAGTCCGTTTCTGGACTCAGCGTTCGGTTTGCTAAGAGGTCTTGAGAGCTGGGCTTCTTCTCCTCTTTGTCTTGATTGGAGTATTCAGACATTTTTTCAATGCCCTTATTTTTTTTGTTCGCCGTTAAAAGCGAATCTAGCTTCATTTTTTTCGCCATTCAACGTCTCCCCTACTCTTCACCGCTCAATATGAGGCGGTGTTCATCAATTTCATCCAAAATATTGACGAAAACCTCGTGTGCACGCTTGTCCCACTGCTCAACTTTGCCATTTTTGTTGATATCATAGGTAATTCCAGACCCATCATAGCGTTTCAAACGGCTTTGATTTAGCACGACTGTGTCTAACAGATGGGCACCATAGATGTCTCTTGCTGCGGTATAGATTTCTTGGTCAACAGAATCCCGTTTTTGCATCATGAAGGGCACGATCCCTACAACTTCAAGGTCTGTGTCGTACTGATCAATGAAGAAATTCATGTAATCAATGTAGTTTTGGGCCCCTTTTAAGGATTTTACTTGTGTTTGCAGAATGACGATAACGTATTCCGCCACATACATCGCCGCATTTGAATACGTGCTGATCGTCGGAGGCACATCGATATAGATCACGTCATAAATGCTCTTCAGCGGTTCGATCAATTCTTCCATGTATTTGAATTGAGAGAGCTTGTCCCCTGGGTAACGCTCAATCATATAATCTGGAAAATCAGAAAATGAGATATTCGCTGGGATCAAATCTAAATTCGGCATGATATTATAGATAGACGATTGAATGTCCCCTGAACGAACCGCTTCCCAAATCGTCGCATCAAATTCATCTGGTAATTCCTTGTTCCCAAAATTTTCTGCTGTTAAGGACAGCACGTCACTGGTATTCCCCTGAGGGTCTAAATCGATCACGAGTGTTTTTCGATCTTTTCGGAAGGCACTCTCAAATGAAAGCATTTGAACGGTCGTCGATTTACCAACGCCCCCCTTAAAATTTCCTACAACATAGGTCTCAGCTTTTTTAGCCATACACATTCTCCAATCCTAATTTCTCAATTAAAGTTTACTATATAAAAATCTAAATAGCAATACGGTTTACTACAAATAGTTAAAATGAGGTAAACTATAAATAAGGATTTAGCTAAAGTAAACCGTATTGATTACTATTAGAGTAAACTGCAATCAATAATAAAGGTAAACTTTTTATACGGAATAAAAGTAAACCTAGTCTATCGAATCAAAGTTTACTTTAATACATAGAAGTAAACCTTAACAAAATAATAGAGTAAACGTTTAACGCAATCAAAGTTTACTCTATATAGATAAAGGTAAACCTCTAGAATATAAGATTGTTGTTATACTAGTGATTGTACTTAAATAAAGTATACTTTAACTCTTTTGGAGTTTACCTGATACTTTGTTAAAGTAAACGTCATTTAGAAATTATCGTAGTTTAAAGTATACTCTATAAGATAAGGTTTACTGTATATCATTTTATTAAAGTAAACTTAGTATTCAAAGGTAAACCTTAATAAGTGATGCGAAAATAAAGTATACTTAAATAGAATCTAAATAAAGTAAACTCTATTGCAAACAATAAGGTAAACTTTTTGAGGTTAAATTAAAGTAAACATTAAACATAAAAAGTAAACTTAAACGTATTTTATTGTAGTAAACTCAAATACAACTTGTTTAGGTAAACCTCTAATTATTAAAGTAAACCTTTTATCATACGTAAATACAGTTTACTTAAAACAAAATATTTAAGGTAAACTGTCTATTGCAACTTAATTAAATAAGGTATACTTCAAAATATGGAGTGCAACTAAAGCAATTTAAAGAGAAACATTTACAGTAAACCTTTGATGAATCAATTAAAGTAAACTGAATTACACAACAGTCCAACACATCTAATACGGGAAACTTCAATATAAAAGGTAAACCTAAATGATGACAAATAAAGTAAACTTATTAGCGATGATTACTCATACTAAGATTAACAGTAAACCTCAATTAGAACCTTCATAAAGGGATTCATTTAAGGTAAACTTTTCATTTCATGTAATTTAAAGTAAACTTCAAAATATAAAAGTAGACCGCAAAAAAAGCCTAGAAAAATTTCTCTAGGCTTTTAAAGTAAACTTTTGAATAGTTATACTTTAAGGTAAACTTTATAAGGATTCGACGGTTTGGATCGCTTGATAAATGTCGTCAAAGGTAATCGCGGGATCGACCATGTTGAAGGTTTCATTTGCAGAAGCGGCATGATCGATGACAGGAGTCAGTGCTTCTTTAGAGGTATCCAGCACGTTTAATTCCTTTAGTTTCATCGGCAAACCGGCGGCTTCATAGAAGGGTCTCAGAGTAATAATCTCTTCAATGTCCTTCGTATGGGCTAATTGCACCAAGATACCGTAAGCGACTTTCTTCCCATGAAGCTGCTCGTGGGTACTCTCTAAATAGGAGAGGCCGTCATGAATCGCGTGGGCGCCCGCGGATCGTCCAAAGGATGCAGCAAATCCGCCGGTTTCACCTGCCAAACCAATGATCGCATCGGAAACACGACTAAAGGCAGGGGAGGCTTTGCGGTTTTGAAGGTCTTCGATCGCGGGGATCGCGTCTTTTAAAAGCAGCTCCTGAATGGCTTTGGCACAGGCGATTCCAAGACTGACATAAGCCGACTTTTCGTCTTCTGGCAGTCGTCGTGTGATACCTTCAATCTCGTACCATTTCGCCAAGGTATCACCGACACCTGCCACAAAATAATTCTTCGGCGTTGCAAGTAAGAATTTTGAATCCACGATAGTCAGGAAGGGCGCGCGCGTCATGAAGCCCATCGCCTTGAAGGTCCGATCGGGACGGTAAACCGCAACGATAGGTGTAAAGGGCGCACAGTTTGAAATGAGCGTCGGAATCACTAAAAGCTCGGCGTTGAGCTCTTCTGCCACCATTTTAGCGGTGTCGATCACACGCCCCGCCCCAATGGCGACGATCAATTCGGCCTGCTCGATCTCTTCTGCGAGGGCGACCGCATTTTCATGGCTAGAGGTCCCGTCATAGCGATAGGTAGGATAGTGCAATTCTTGGCGGTAATACTTTCTGAATGCTTCAGAGGATTTTTCCCCTGTGATAATAGAGATCTTTTTAAATCCGACGAAATAGCTGGGAAGGTCTTGAAGAATGCCTTCGCCGCTAACGTAGCGATTGGCGCCAGGGCGCACTTCCGTGGTGATATCCATTGAATCAACTCCTTTTTTGAACGTAGGAAACATGGTCTCCTGAATGGATGAACGTACGATTTTTTCCTCACTTGCTCAAAAATTTGGTAAAAGTGAGATTTCAACTAGTTTATGCTTTGTGAAAATGAAATTCAAATGTGCTTTTGATGATAAAAAGTGTTGACAGTTTTCTTTTTGACCTGTAAGATACGATTTATCAATTTGCGAAACAAAGAAACGTGATGAAGAGAAAAGTATAGATCGAAACGCATCAAAGAGAGTCCGGGCAGGTGAGAGCGGATATGTGGGCAGATTTAGAAAATGGTCTCTGAATGGCAGTGCCGATACGTAGGTACTGACGGGGCAGCGCTCGTTAACAACGCTCAAGTATGATCGTACTTGTTGAGGCAATAGTTGTGAGACTGTTGCAAATGAAGGTGGTATCGCGAGCAAGCTCGTCCTTTTCCCGCACATAGTGTGGGGGGAGGGCGGGCTTTTTTTCTTTGGCAAAATGCAGGATGGCCCAGCAGCGATTCGCAGGATAGGCAAGCATTAGACAGCTAAACAGGAGCGTCTAAAGGCGTGTGTAAGTGCGATTCGTTGCGGGAGCATCCGAAACAAACAACTCAGGAGGAAATGATGATGAAAAAACTAGGAAAAGCAATTTTATTAGGTGTTGCGGCATTGACCGTGAGCGGGGTATTGGCAGGCTGCGGATCAAAGGGGGAAGCGAAACCACTAGATGAGAAAAAGGTCACGATCGGCGTGACTTCGGGGCCCCATCAGGAGATTTTAGAAGAGGTCGCCAAGCAAGCGAAAAAGGACGGCATCGAGATTGATATCAAGAGCTTTGATGATTATAATACCCCGAATACAGCTTTGAATGACGGGGATCTGGACGGCAACAGCTACCAGACGCTTTCGTTTTTAGAGCAGCAGGTGAAGGACAAGGATTACAAGATCGAGCAGGCCTTTAAAACAGTCGCCTTCCCATTAGGGGTTTACTCTAAAAAGATTTCTGATTTAAGTAAACTTCAAAAGGGGGACAAGATCGGTGTCCCAAATGACCCGACCAATGAGTATCGGGCGTTGAAATTGCTTGAAAAAGCTGGTGTCTTGAAGCTGAAGGACGGGGTTGAGGTCAAAGCAACGAAGAACGACGTTGCAGAGAATCCGAAAGACATTGAGATCGTCGAATTAGAAGCGTCTCAGATCCCGTCACAGTTAGGAGAACTGACCGCCGCAGCCATCAACACGAACTTCGCTTTTGGTGCGGGGCTGACGATCAACGACGACGCCATCTACCATGAACCTTTGAAGGACAACCCGAATTACAACGTGTTCGCGGTACGGACAGAGAACAAAGACGACAAGATCATCAAAGAAATAAAGAAATACTATTATTCAGACGAAACGAAGAAATTTATCGAAGAGAAGTTTAAAGGTTCGGTTGTACCAGCGTTTTAAACAGGAGGAGAGGTCGCATGATTGAACTGAAAAAGGTATCCAAGGTCTTTCAGCAGAAAAAACGCCGGATCGAAGCGGTGAAAGACGTGGATTTGACGATTGAAAAAGGGGAGATCTTCGGCGTTGTCGGCTATTCAGGGGCAGGGAAATCCACCCTGATCCGTATGTTCAATTTTTTAGAGCCGCCCACCACAGGAGACATTTTGATCAATGGTCAAAATTTACGAGAGCTTAACAAAAAAGAATTATTGTTAATTAGACGAAAGATCGGGATGATTTTCCAAGGCTACAATCTCTTGTCAACGGCGACCGTCTACGAAAATATCGCCAAACCGCTGAAATTAGAAGGGGTGCCAAAGGACGTCATCGCCAAACGGGTGGAGAAATATTTGGACCTTGTCGGCTTGACGGATCGCAAGGAGAATTACCCGGCGCAATTATCTGGCGGGCAGCGGCAGCGGGTGGCAATTGCCCGCGCCCTAGCCCATGAACCGGAGATCCTTCTGTCTGACGAAGCCACCAGTGCGTTAGACCCGGAAACGACCGAGTCGATCCTGACGCTATTGACGAAGATCAATCAGGAGCTGGGGATCACGATCTTTCTGATCACCCACGAGATCGATGTGGTGCAGCGAATCTGTGACCGTGTGGCGGTGATGGAGGATGGCCGAATCGTGGAGGCAGGTCCAGTGATCGATCTCTTCACCCGTCCGCAAGAAGAGACGACGAAGCGATTCATTGGAGCAAACGACGGCTACAACGTCCCAGCAGAGGTCTTAGCGGCCTATAAGGGCAGCGGGCGGCTCGTCCAGCTGCAATTTATCGGAGAGGAAGCCACGGAGCCTGTGTTGGCTCGAGTAGCGAAAGACTTCCAATTGAGCCCGAACATCCTTAGCGGCAACATCGGGTATTTAAAAGAAAAACGTCATGGACAGTTGCTGGTGCAGTTTGACGGCGGGACAGAAGCTGATTTTCAGTCCGCCAAAACCTACATCAAAAGCCAAGGGGTCCTAATCGAGGAGGTTATCTAATGAGTGCATTTTGGAGTCAATGGGGGCAGGTCGTCCTTGAAGGGTTGGGGCAGACCCTCGTCATGGTGTGTGTCGCGCTGGGGTTGTCTATTTTGATTGGCATCCCACTAGGAGTCTTGCTAGTCATCGCGCGCCCTGGAGGACTAAACAGCAATCTTCCCCTCTATTCAATCTTAAACAGCGTCATCAATGTGCTGCGATCATTGCCCTTTATTATTCTATTGTTTCTGATTTTGCCGTTGACGAAATTTCTGGTAGGGACCACGATCGGAGTGCAGGGGGTCTTGCTGCCGCTGATCATCTATACAGCGCCGTATTTGGCCCGTTTGGTGGAGACGTCCTTACTGGAGGTGGACGGCGGCGTGATCGAGGCGTATCAAGCTATGGGAATCAGTCATTTCCACATCATCCGCGGTGTGCTGCTGAGAGAAGCACGAGGCGGGATCATTCGCGGCTTGACGATCGCCATGATTGGGCTGATCGGAGCTACCGCGATGGCGGGCTTGGTCGGCGCCGGCGGACTAGGCAGCATCGCTTACCAATACGGCTTTTTAAGAAACGAGCCGGCGGTGATGTACACGACGATCATCCTATTGATCGTCTTAGTCCAGATCGTACAGTCCTTAGGCAATACCGTGGCGAAAAGCTTGGACCGCAGTTAACGAGAATGCAAAAAAAGTCTGTCTACACACCGCTTATGGGGTGGTAGACAGGCTTTTTTGTTAGCTTCTGAATTGTGCGTCGTAATTAACTCGAATCTGTTGGTTGAAAAGGATAGAATGGGGAGTGAACGGTCTATTAATGATCGCAGATGGTATCGAAAAAAATGATACTCAAAAAAAGAACTGGACGCCTGCTGCAACTGAACAAAACGAGTATCAAATAAACAATCAATTAAAATCATAAGTACGTTACTACCGCAAGTGAAGGATTGTTATTGTTGCTTGCTAAGGCAGCAACTTCCAACGATAAGATAGAACTAAGAATAGAATACCGCATATCCCAATGTGCTGCCAACGTAATCACAAAATGGTATACTTTCTCTAAAGGAAGGAAGTGATTTCATGACTGTGTCACGACTGAATATTCGGATTGATGGCGATTTGAAAGAGCAAGCAAAAGAAGTTTACAACGATATGGGAATGGATTTAACTACAGCTGTTACAATCTTTTTAAAGCAAAGTGTGCGAGAACAACGTTTACCTTTCCAACCAAGTAGAGAACCCATTGAGAATGTTATCGCTCGCTATGAAGTTGAAAACGGATTGACAACAAAGGTTGATTCAGTAGAAGAATTAATGAAGAAGCTAGATGCTGAAGATTGAGTACACGTCCATATTCAAAAAAGATTTCAAAAGAATGATGAAAAAACACTACGATATGAAAAAGTTAGAAAAAGTAGTTAAGTTGCTCGTCACAAATAATCAAGAACAATTAAGAAGAAAATATAAGATCACGCTTTAAAAGGAAACTGGAAAGGCTATAGAGAGCTGCATTTAGATAAAGACTGGTTATTGATTTATAAGATTGATGACAAAAATATTATCTTAACTATGACAAGAACAGGAAGCCATGATGAACTTTTGTAATCTAAAAAATGGTATTCAGGTGTACAGAAAATGGTCCGTTTCTGTACACTATTTTTAGTGACTCATTTTTTAAAATCTTGGTCATTTTCGTGTCAATAAACCCGTCACAAAATCTATCGCGGCGTGCTGCTGAGAGAAGCACGAGGCGGGATCATTCGCGGCTTGACGATCGCCATGATCGGGCTGATCGGCGCTACCGCGATGGCGGGCTTGGTCGGCGCCGGCGGACTAGGGAGCATCGCTTACCAATACGGCTTTTTAAGAAACGAGCCGGCGGTGATGTACACGACGATCATCCTATTGATCGTCTTGGTCCAGATCGTACAGTCCTTAGGCAATACCGTGGCGAAAAGCTTGGACCGCAGTTAACGAAAATGCAAAAAAAGTCTGTCTACACACCGCGTATGGGGTGGTAGACAGACTTTTTGTTAGCTTCTGAATTGTGCGTCATACAGAGCGCGATAGGCGCCGCCCTTTGCCATCAAGGCTTCGTGGGTGCCTTGTTCGACGATCCCATCTGCGCTCACCACGATGATGCGTGTGGCATGCTTGATCGACGCGAGGCGGTGGGCGATGATCATGGTCGTCCGTCCCTTTGCCAAGGTATTCAGCGATTTTTGGATCACCTGCTCCGTTTCCGTATCCAACGCAGAGGTCGCTTCATCCAAAATCAAGATCGGCGGATTTTTTAGAAACATCCGAGCAATGGCGACCCGCTGCTTTTGTCCGCCAGACAGCTTGACACCTCTTTCACCGATCTGGGTGTCGATCCCATCCGGCATCTGGGCGAAAACGCCATCCAAATGAGCCATCGAAGCGGCAGCCAGAATCTCTTCCTCCGTGGCTTCCAAACGGCCATAGGCGATATTTTCCCGAATACTGCCGGGAAACAGAAAGACATCCTGCTGGACGATCCCGATCTGACTCCGCAAAGAAGCCAGCGTCATGTCGCGAATATCCATCCCGTCAATCGTGATCCGCCCCTCGGTGACCTCGTAAAAACGCGGCAGCAGGTTGCACAGCGTCGTCTTCCCAGAGCCGCTCTGCCCGACAAACGCCACCGTTTCTCCCGGCTGGATGTGGAGGTCGATGTGGTGGAGCACCTTTTTGCCGTCCGCATAAGAAAAGGACACGTCATCATACCGAATGTCCCCAGACAGCTCGGTGACCGCCTGCGCCGTCGGACGATCCGCGATGGCCGGCTGCTTGTCCAGCTCCTCGGTCAAACGGGTGAACCCTGCGATCCCTTTTGGGTAGCTCTCGATCATGGTATTGACCTTTTCGATCGGTCGGACAAAGACATTGGCCAGCAGGATGAACCCGACAAACTGCCCATTCGTCAATTCGCCCTGAATCACGTAGTACGAACCAAAGATCAGCGTGAACAAATTGATCAAGCGAATCAAAAAGTAATTATAGGAAGAACTGACCGCCATCAAACGATAAAAGATGATCTTCGATTTGCGGTACGCGTCACTTAACCCGCCGAAGCGATGAAATTCATGCTCCTCATTGGCAAAGGACTGCGTCACGCGAATCCCGCTCACCGATGCCTCCACCCCCGCATTAAACTCCCCGATGTCCTCATAGATCCGGTTATTGACCGAGGTCATCTTCTTATTGAAGAACACGAGCGCCAGCGTGATCAGCGGCAATAACGCAAAGGTCGCCAATGCCAGCTTCACATGGCTCTGAAGCATCAGTAAAAATGCCCCCAGCAAGGTCATGATGGTGATGAACACGTCCTCCGGCCCATGATGCGCTACCTCGGAAATCTCAAAAAGATCCGTCGTCAAGCGGCTGATAAGCTTCCCCGTTTTTTGATTGTCGTAATATTCATAGGGCTGCGTCTGAAGGTGGGCGAACAATTCCCGCCGCATATCCGTCTCGATATTGACCCCCAGCTTGTGACCAAAAAAGACCACGATGTATTGCAGCACCGTATTCAGTACATAAAACAGCAAAAGGGCAAAGCAAGCCAGCAAAATCGTGCGGAACTCCCCTTTAGGCATGATTTTGTCGATCACCTGATTGACCGCGACAGGAAAGGCCAGCTCCAATAAGCCCGCAAAAACTGCGCAGGTAAAATCTAATAGGAATAATTTCTTATAGGGACGATAGTAGCTGAAAAAGCGCGTAATCTGTTTAGACATCTTCTCTCTCCTTACATAGTTTTCTAAGGAGTGGGAGACTCCCGAATCCTTTAGTCCCTCGATTATAACAAAACCCGCGATCGTTTTGTTTTACGTTATAATAAAAGAGGAGGGGATGTCATGAAAGCCAAAGATTTATTGACGGCCATTCAAGTAGATGCGGAAGGCGAATTGAAGCAGTTGTCTTCGTATACCTATGTTTTTATTGCCGATGGGAAAAAGCTGACGAATCGGATCGAGGTGAAGGTGGAAGAAGGAAAGATCCTTTTGACGAAGCAGCCAAAGGAACTATTGACCGTCGCAGGGTTGATCAAGGTATTGAATGAGGCAAAGGAAGCAGAGATTTATGCAGGAGACTTGTTGGTTTTTGGGTACAAGTTAGCAGATAACGGCATTATCTTAGGGTAAATTTAACATCTAGTTTTAAAAACTAGATTGAATTATCTTGTTAACCATGATATAGTATCTTTAATAAATCAACTGAGGTGATAACGAAATGGAGACACAGTACAACCGAAAATATTTAATCACAAATGAAGTATTAAATGCCGTGACGCATGGAGTGGGCGTCGTTTTGAGCATTATTGGGTTTGTTTTTTTGTTGGGGAAGGCCACTAGCGAGCTGCATTATGTGTCCTTCATTATTTACGGGGTCTCGCTGCTGCTGCTGTTCTTAGCATCGACGTTGTACCACAGTTTGATCTTTACGAAAGCCAAGAAAGTCTTTCAAGTCTTCGATCATTGCTCCATCTATTTATTGATCGCAGGGACCTACACGCCTTACTGCCTGCTCTATATCAAAGGGACGATCGGGATCGTGCTGCTGAGTGTGATCTGGCTGGCGGCGATCGTAGGTATTGTCTACAAAAGCCTGACGCTAAGCAAAGTCAAATCGGTGTCGAAGCTTTCTACTATTATATATAACGTGATGGGGTGGGCCGTCGTGATCGCTCTGCCAAGCCTGTACCACAGTGTCGGGCTGAAGGGGTTATTGCTGCTAGTCGCAGGCGGTGTCGCCTATACCGTAGGGTCGCTTTTCTACAGCATGAAAAACCGCCGGTATATGCACGTGGTCTGGCACTTATTCGTGATGCTGGGTGCGATGCTGATGTTCTTCTCGATCTATCTATAAGAAAATAGCCGCCTTCTATTTAAAAAAAGGCAGCCAAAAAATGATGATTCCTGTCAAAGGGATCATCATTTTTTTTATGAAGAATACCTGCGGCAATAAGATAAAAAAACGCAGGCAGCTTCGTTATGGATCGCGGCCCCTCAGCCAATGGTTGAAGAGGGCAACGATCACGCCCATGACGATCGGGGCGAGTAGATAGCGGGTCAGTTCGCTCAAGCAGATTACCTCCTTTCACAGTGGGGGTGCTGCCAAGAGCGATGAGCCCTGCGTAAAAAGATGTCCGTTCAAAGAGACGCGCCTATTTATACGGCGAGTTATTCCCACTGTTTCTTGCGGAGCAGTCGAGAAAGCAAGCCTCTTCGACTGCGTGAGGGTGAAGGCGGCGGTTCTGATTGCTGTATCGAAGGGGCCTGTTCCACAGCCACGGGAGGGGGCATCTGGCTCGTACCAGATGCGAGGTGTTCATTTCCGATGGGTGGTGCAGGTACTATTAATGACGTTTGGCGAATTGGCGAATTAGCTCCCGGGATTGTCGAAAATACAGGTCCTTTCGCAGCAGATGTCTCAGAAGCCGCTTGCTCTTCAGACGTGTCCACGACGTCTGTGCCCTCGGTAGCTGGATTAGAGTCAATAGCTAAGACACTTTTTACGAGAGATTTTTTATGTTAAGCAGCCAGTATCTTTTTCTCAAATTCAACCGGAGACAGATAGGCTAAAGCACTGTGAATTCTGCGGTTGTTATGAAATCCTTGAACGTAACTGAAAATTTGTCGCCTTGCTTCTTCAAAAGTTTGATATGTTGGTCGTTGGTACACATATTCTTTCTTCAATAATGCATGGAATGATTCAATTCCTGCGTTATCGTAGGGACAGCCTTTAAGGCTGTAGGAATGGGTGATAGTTAATTCTTTCAGCCGTTCTTTATATTCATTACTTGTATACTGCGACCCTAAATCGGTATGCAAAATCAGCCCATTTTCAACATTTCTATTTGAAACAGCGTCCTCAAGGGCTTTTCCTACAATAACAGTCGTCATATTACGATCAAAGTGATAACCGATAATTTTTCTTGAATGAAGGTCCTTGATAGTTGAAAGATAGCACCATCCATCGTCTAACGTATGGATGTATGTGATATCAGCTACCCATTTCTGATTCAACCTAGTAGTGGAAAAATCTTGTTTCAATAAATTTTGATAGTTTTTCAAGAGTATCTTGGCAGGCTTACCTACTTTGAATTTCTTAATGACAATAGATTGGATCTTTTGACGCCTCGTTGATCTCTGAATACATTTCATGCTGATTTTTCGATAGTCTGAATAGTTTTGTGCGAGTATTCAATGAATTTTCCCAGCACCGCAGACACGACCACTTTCGTGGTAGACACGGAGGACTCGACGATCCAACAAAGCTTGTTCGTTAGCTCTTTTGGAGAGGGTCGGATTAATTTTACGATAGTACACAGCTCTAGATATGCCCAGCAGACGACACATTTTTGACACACTGTGATGGTCTGCTTTGCATTCTTGACTTATGAATTCAATGATTTCTATTTCTTTGCCAACAGGCCGAGTGCCTTTTTTAAGATAAGGAGTTCCTCGTCTTTTTCTTTTAATTGTTTTTTTAAAGCTTTAGCTTCGTCGGGAGTAAGTCCGGCAGGACTTATTCTGGTTGTACCTTGAACCCACTTTAGTAATAGTAAAATATCCAACTTCATATTCTAAGAATAATTGTCGTACTGATTTTCCTTGTTTGTGCAACTCTAAAATCGTTTCTTTAAATTCTTTTGTGTAGCGTTTTGGCATAACGAGACACCTTACTTTGAGATTAGTTTACCTTCTCTCAAAATCTGTCTCAACTTCTATCCTATATCCAAAGAAACAGTCTCAGAAGACATCTTGGATGAAGAAGAAGAGACGGTATTATTCGATAGCGACAGGGAATCTTTTAACCTCTCAGAGGTTGAGTCTCCCTATGATGTCGAAGTCACGCTACAATTTGTTGAAACTGAAGGAGAGGATATTCAACTCGAAGATCTTTCAAGAATAATAGACGGGGCAAAAGCTGAAGAGTAAAAAAACAGCTCTCTCAGTACACTCGAGCAAGCTGTTTGAAGGTTGAATGGATAAAAAAACGGTAGTTATTAGTTGCGTATTAAGAACTTATAAGTAAAGCAATTCAAATATCACTAGATTCCATTTTCAATATTTTGGTAAATACATCTATATAGTCCTTTTTATTGTTTGATCGTGAAAGTAATTCAATCAAGTTTGCTGTGTCATTTTCAGTTGACTCGAAAGCAGAAAAAAATTCAATAAAGCTAACATTTAGTCCATCAAGTAATTTAACTAATGTTTCAATAGAGATATTTCTTCCTTTAGTTTCAAGTGTTCCAATTAATACAACGCTTACTCCTGATATTTCAGCTAACTTTTCTTGAGTCAATTTTTTTATTTTCCGTAACTCTCTAATTCTTTTACCAATTTTTGCTGCATCTAATTCTTCCATACTCCACCAGTTCCATCTGTTTCTTCTAATTCTATAGCAATTAAATTATCACTTGTATTAACTATAGTGTTGTTTTTCGCTTTATAAAAAACACTATATGTTGACTTCTGGTTTTAGATTGGTATACTATAGATATATTAAGAATAGATCTAGAAGGAAGTGAGACTTATGAATCAACACGCAATCAACTATGAAACGTTGAAGCATCTTTCGTATATTCGCTTCGGTTACAAAATTGGTCGAGGATGGTACGCAATTTTAATTACCGCTGAAAAAGAATTATCTGACTTAGGACATTCAATTAGAAATGTAAAGCGAGTGGATGGTGCACTAATAATTTCAATTGAAAGAAAATCAGAGGATATGTCATCTGAAGTTCAACAAATTTTGTACAAAGCTGAACTCGCAAGTGAAATGACTTGTGAATGGTGTGGTAGTTATTCAGTAGCACAGACTATGGTTGATAATGAAACATATACAATTTGTGAAGACTGTCAAGACAGTTGTGAAAGCTTAGCGGGAATAGAGAAAAGAATACTTTTACAAAAGATTCATGATTTAGAACGGATGAACTACTTTATGAGAAATGAGTTGACTGTTCAAAAAGTCAAATCAGAGCACTATAAAATGGGTCTTGAGCAATACAAAATGAGATCAGAGAAATTGTGTAAACAATTAAGAAAAAATGGGAGAAAACCATCTTTATTTAGTGATGAAATGAAGCAATAACAGAGTAAAGAATATTCAAATCCAGGTATTCTTTTGGATTACTGAATAGATTGTACTAATAGGATTTCAAGGAGGAAATTATGGAAAGACGAAAGAATGTAATGAAAAAGAAGAATATGGAGAAAAAACGATTTTTAAACAAAAAAATGAAAATGAGCTTACTTATTAGTCCAGTAGTACTGAGTGGGATTCTATTAGCTGGGATACAGTCCACTAAGGCATCCGCAGCTGATGGTAAATGGGAAGCACGATCAATTGATCAAATCAAAAAAGATGTTGAAGGGAAAAAAGAATATACTATTGTCTGGGGAGACACGTTAAGCGGTATTTCATTGGCAACGAACATTGCCATGGACAAATTGGCTTCGTTGAATGGCATTGGAAATTACAATTTGATTTATGCAGGAAACAAGTTGGTGTTTGAAGGTAACGTAGTGACTGTTCAAAATCAAAATGGTGTCATAACGGATCAACAATCTATTACTGAAGCGGATAAGGTAGTACCTAATCAACCAATTGGTGAATCTGTCAGTCAGCCTTCACAGGTTACAGATGCTGCTTCGGGTACACAGAATCCATCTACTGTTGAATCGACTGATACTGGTGCATCTAAACCATCTGGTACTGAAGATAGTAAGGGGAATGGATCAACAAACAATGAAAATTCGTCTAATGGAACCCCTAATGATGGAGAGGGAATAAATGTCACTCCAACACCAGACCCAACGCCTGCTCCGATACCAACACCAAAACCAGAGCCGCAAGTTCAATATACCGTGTGGTATTACGTCTCCGAAGGGGATGACCAATCAACAAATATTGAAAAGGGAGCGCATTTGTTTTCATCAGAAGCAGAAGCAACTACCTTTATTGAAGGGTACGCAGACAATTTATTGATGCAAGGAATTACAGGAAGTTATGGCGTAATGTCCTGGGAGTAGACGCGCTCATTAACTGTTCATAAGAAATACTATATTAAAAAAATAGATAGTTTAGACTGTGGATGCCATTCAGTTTTTGAATGGTACCCACAGTTTTTCTCTAGTTGATTTATGAAAGATCTAATCAGTAGAAAAGAATTTATTTCTTAATGTGAACTAAATGAACTACCTAAATAAATAGAGAAAAATTATTTTTATTGGTTTTTCAAAGTATTACTAAGAGAATAGGATTAGTTAAGATTGCTTATTTCTACTGCCTTATTCTTACGATCATTTTCTTCAATTTGATTGAATAAAAAAACAATAAAAAACCGAGGATAGTGGATAAATTTGATGTAATTAATGATGGTTTGTTCTACCCTATCAAGAATTGAGTTTAAATAGATCAGCAAATTAATTGTCATGTTCTCAGAATTTTGTGAAAAAAATAGTGTCTAAGGGTAGATGAATCATCCTTCATAAAAGAGGATATTATGTACTGAAAGGAAGCTGTAAATCAATAGAAGCATTGATTGTTTTTGCATTTATGTGT